>JAEURN010000011.1 GCA_016789105.1 Armatimonadota bacterium | reverse complement strand
AGAGCCTGGATGTGCAGACGTCTGCGGCGGGGGCGGTTTCCGCTTCTCGGGTTTACGATGCGTTCGGCAACGACCTGAGCTCTTCGGGCTCTTGGGCTTCTCGGTTTGCTTATGCCGGGGGGTTCGGCTACCAGCAGGATCTGGACACCGGGCTCAAACTGCTCGGCCACCGGTATTACGGCTCCTCAACCGGCCGGTTCTTGACAAGGGATCCCGCCAAAGCCGCCCGCTAAGAAACCCGGTAATCATGCAGAGACCAACGCCCACCAGAATCCCGATCTAAAAGCCATACCCAAGGATGGGTGAGGCAAAGGATGGCCAAACGCAACCTCAAAGTGGTCCGGCTCATAGAACCCGAGCTCTGCTTGGAATGCCGGTTCGCAAAAACGGCAGAAGTCGAACTGGAAGACGGAACCTTCCAGCGGATGATCCATTGCCGAAGGCTCGATTGCGACAATTGGGATTACCAATCCGCAGAACCCGCCAAACAGATCCTGGACGAAGACCAGGCGGCCTAGGCGCGATTCGCCCGGAAACTCCCGCAACGGCTCCCCTGTTCCTAATCTAGGTGGGATCAAAAACCGAGCCGAAGCACCGGGTCTCCCGGCGCAACATCCTGAAAGGAGCCGCCAGCTTGATTGGCGGGTTAGGCGTCTATGCAACCCAAGTCGAACCCAATTGGCTCGAGGCCACCCACACCCGAATCCCCATCAAGAACCTGCCAAAGCCGTTCCACGGTTACCGCATAGCCCTGGCCAGCGATACCCACTACCCCGAATGGAACGAGCCCGGATACATGGGCCGAGCTGGGGAAATGATCCAAAGCCTCAAACCCGATCTGGTGTGCGTCCCCGGCGATTTGGCCGACGAATGCGGCCGGGGCCGGATCGATTTCCGCAAGATCTTCGACTTGTGGACAGCCCCAGATGGACAGGTCTGCACCCTGGGGAACCACGACCACTGGTGTGGGGCCGAGGAGGTCACACGGCAAATCAGGGATCACACGCCGTTCACAATCATCGACAACGACCGGATCATCGTGGAACGGGGCGGCGAGGCAATCTGTATCGCCGGTGTAGGTGATTACACCGATGGGATTGTCGATGCCGAAAAATCCCTGGGCAACCTCGATCCTGAAATGCCCCGGATCCTGCTTAGTCACAACCCCGACCTTGCCCACGATTTCCCCGATGGCTACCGGGTTGACCTCCAGCTCAGCGGGCATATGCACGGCGGCCAAATCAACCTATTTGGCCACGCCATGGGCACACCCAGCAAATATGGCCAAAAGTTTGTGCGGGGGCTCGTCCAGGGCCGCAAGAACCTGGTCTATGTCACCCGGGGCCTCACGCGGTGGAGCCTGCACATGCGGCTCGGCTCAAGGCCCGAAGTCTCGCTGATCGAACTTGTGCCGCAAGATGCGTGAGAATCGGCCCCGGCCGGCGAATCTTGACGATTTCATCCGGTAGAACACCGTACAATGATTTGTATGGCACGTCCCTTTGCCGCATTCTTTGCCGCCTGTGTGCTGTTGGCCGGATGCTCCGGTGGCGCACCCGATACCACCGAGGTCTCCGTCAAGCCGGATAGCCTCCCCGGGAAAAAGGTGGAAGGCAAACTCAAAGTCGCCCTGCTCACTCCCGCCAGCGTCAACGACAGCGGGTGGAGCGCCATCGCCTACCATGGGCTCATGGCCGTTAAAGACAAAGACTCGGCCGAAGTCAACCAAGAAGTCACCAAAGACGCCAATATTAAAGATGCCATGCGCAACTATGCGCAGAACGGCTACAACCTGGTCATCGGCCACGGGTTTGAATACAATGCCCCCGCCTTGGAAGTGGCAAAAGATTTCCCCGACACCGTTTTTGTCACCAGCGGGGGGGCCGGCACGGCCAACAACGTCGGCGCAATCCGATTCTATTTGGAAGAAGGGTTCTACCTCGCCGGCATGATCGCCGGGAAGTTGAGCAAAACCGGTAAGGTCGGCATGATTGGCGGCCCCGATGTCCCCAGCATCCGGTCTACGTTCAAAGCCTTTGCCGCCGGAGCCAAAGAATCCAACCCCGCAATCGTTGTCATCGAAAAGTTCACCGGCAAAAACGACGATGTCGCGGCGGCCCAGCAGGCCACGCTTCAAGCCATCGATGAAGGTGCTGACGTCCTGATCCACCAAACCAACAGCGGCGTCAGTGGATTCGTCAAAGCCTGCGAAGAACGCAAAGTTTGGTGCTTTGGCGCCAACGAAGACCAAAATAAACTCAGCAAGCAGTTCATCGCTTCCGCCATTGTCAAAGTCGATGAGCCGTTCATCGACTTGGCCCAAAGGGTCAAAGACGGGACGTACAAAGGTGCGGTGGAACTTGTCGGCATGAAGCAGGGTGGGGTGGATTTCATCTTCAATCCCGTCAACGCCTCGATCCTCCCGGCCGGCCTCAAGGAAACCATCACCGAACGACAACTGCAAATGGTCGAAGGTGTGTTCAAAGCACCAAAGGACGAGTTCTAACGGGCCGCAATGGCCGGAATGCTTTCCGTCCAGGGCATTTGCAAAACCTATGGCCCGGTGCGGGCCCTCAGCCAGGTTTCGGCTGAGTTCCGCCCCGGGGAGGTGCATGCCGTACTCGGCGAGAACGGGGCCGGCAAATCGACCCTCATGGGGGTGCTGGCCGGGTTTGTCACCCCAGATTCCGGAGTCGCCGCTTTGGATGGCCGCCCGTTGCCATTCGGCAAACCGTTCGCAATCCGCGAACTGGGCATCCGCATGGTGCACCAGCACTTTATGCTTGTGCCCCAACTCACGGTTCTCGAAAATCTGGTGCTGGCCCAAGTGGCAGGGGGGCTCGGACCGGTGCCCTCCGGGCAAACCGGGGAATCGGCCCGCCAAAAAGCCAAAGAACTTGGTTGGGAAATCGACCTTGATGCATTCGCCGGAGACCTCCCCGTGGGGGCCCAGCAAAGGGTGGAGATCCTCAAAGCCCTTTCCGGCCAGTCCGATGTCCTCATCTTGGATGAACCGACGGCCGTGCTCAGCCCCGATGAAGCCGAAGAACTTTTCGCCGTCCTGCGCCGGCTCAAGGCCGAAGGGCGCTCGGTCATCCTTATCGCCCATAAACTCAGCGAAGTCATGTCGGTGGCCGACCGGGTCACGGTTCTGAGGAAAGGGGTGGTGGTGGCCTCGTGCCCAATCTCGGAGACAAGCCCGGGCCAACTTGCTGAATGGATGGTCGGTGGATTGCCGCCACGGGGGGAAGCGACAACTTCAAAACCTTGGGGAGAAGCGGCTGCCGGAGCCGAATCCGTCCGAATTAGGGATGACCGGGGGGCTTTGGTTGTCGATGGGGCCACCCTTTCCGTGCGTCGGGGAGAGATCCTGGGTATCGGCGGGGTCGATGGCAACGGACAGGTTGAATTGGCCGAGTGTTTGGCCGGGGTCCGCAAACCGGAATCGGGAACTGTTTTGAGGCCACAACGGACTGCCTACATCCCGCAAGACCGGCAAAGCGACGGGCTCGCAATGGCCCTCAGCATCGAAGAAAACCTCCTCATTGGGGGAGTGCCCCAAGGCGTTTGCGCAGGGCCGTTCCTCCTGCCAGGCCGCGTCCGCGCCCATGCCGAGGGCCTTGTTTCAGAATTCCAGGTCAAGGCAGGCTCTCCCGCCGATCCCGTCTCCAGCTTAAGCGGAGGGAATCAACAAAAAGTGGTCGTGGCGCGAACCTTGGGGCGGCAACCCGATTTCGTCGTCGCCGTCAACCCGACGCGTGGGCTGGACATCAAGGCAACCAGCTATGTCCATTCGCGTCTCAAAGAAGCCGCCGCCCGGGGAGCCGCCGTCATCTTGTTTTCGACCGATCTGGAGGAGCTGGCCGAGGTTGCCGACAGCTGCCAATTCATGAGCCGCGGGATCCTGGGTGAGCAGTTCCTAGGTGAAGCCACGTGAAGGGCCTGATCCAGTCGGTCGCCGTTTTCTTGGGCATGGCGGCTGCCATAGCGGTCACCTTGGCGGTGTTCGGCGTCGATGTGGGGCAGGGGCTCGGATACTTGTGGCAGGGGGCGGCCGTCGGCCCGGTCGCCATCGGCAGGACCTTGGTCAAAGCAACCCCGCTGGCCCTTTGCGGACTGGGGATCGTCGTGGCATGGCGGGCTGGGATGTACAACATCGGCGGGGAAGGCCAGTACGTATTCGGCGGCATCGGAGGTGCGGCCTGCGCCAAGATTTTGGCCGGGGTCAGCCCCGGGGGATTGTCACCCCTCCTCTTGGCTTCCGGGACTTTGCTCGGGGCAGGGGTGGGGGCATTTGCGGGGTGGCTCCATGTCAAAAGAGGGGTCCAGGTCGTCATCTCCACCATCCTCATGAACTTCTTGGCCCTCTTCACTCTGGAGTGGGTGATCCGAGGCCCGCTGCAAGAGGCGAAGAGGCAGGTCTTTGTCACCGACCCGTTGCCAAACGCCGCCATGTTGATGCGGTTCGACCGGCAATCGGACCTGCACGTCGGCGTGTTTGCGACCCTCGCCGCAGCCACGGGGGTCTGGCTCTATCTATGGCACACTCGCGCCGGGTTGGATTTGCGGGTGGTGGGCGGGGCCCCCCGGGCCGCCCGGGCCAACCACATCGATGTCGGCCGGATCCAAATCGGGGCGATGGCCCTTAGCGGGGGACTGTGCGGCCTAGCCGGCGCCATCGACTACGTCGGCGTCACGGGCCGTCTTGCCGACGGGTTCAGCCAGAACTGGGGTTTCATCGCGATCCCGGTCGCTTTGCTTGGCGGGCTCAACCCGTGGGGAGTCCTTGCCAGCAGCCTCTATTTCGGCGGGCTCTTTGCTGGATCCGATGTGCTCAAACGGTTCACGCCGATCGGGAACTCGCTGGTTCCTGCGATCCAAGGACTCGCCGTGCTCGCATTCATCGGCGTGAACGCCGTGTTCTCCCGTCATCAGACCCGGTCAGGAGAGGTGGAATGAATCCGGCCTTAATCATCTTGAGGGTCATCCAGTTCACGGCCCCGACTTGCTTTGCCGCGATCGGGGAAACGGTGGGGCAGCGGTCGGGAGTCCTCAACATCGGCCTGGAAGGGACGATGCTGACGGCCAGTTTTGTGGCGGTATCAGCGAGTGCCGCCTCTGGGTCGCCCTGGGTTGGATTGCTAGCCGCCGTCCTTGCCGCCCTGGCATTGACGATGGCCCAAGCTTATTTCACGGTTGTTCTGGCCACGGATCAGGTCGTCGCCGGCACCGCCGTCAACCTTTTTGGGTTGGGATTGACCGGAACCCTTTACGATCTGGCCACCGCGCAGGGTCGCCAATTGAGCCAGGTGCCCGGCTTTCCGAAAGTGGCCGGGATCATCGATCCCGTCCTTCTAGTTTTGCCGGTTATGGCAGCCGCTGCCTACTGGCTCTTGTTCCGAACCCAAACCGGGTTGGCCATGCGGGCCGCTGGCGAATACCCGCCAGCGGTCGAAAGCGCGGGATTTTCGGCCATCCGACTCCGCCTGCTTGGCCAAGCGTTCTGTGGCACTTGCGCCGGGCTGTCCGGTGCCTACCTAACCTTGGGGATCTCCCAAAGCTTTGTCCAAAACATGACATCCGGGCGGGGATTCATCGCGATTGCGCTCGTGACTTTCGGCCGGTGGAAGCCTGGTTGGGTGGTGGCGGCGTCCATGCTCGTCGGATTCCTCGAATGGCTCCAATATTCGGTGCAGGGCAAGTCCCCCGTTCCAATCCAGTTCTTTTTGGCATTGCCTTACCTGGCTGCGTTGGCGGTCCTGATCGTGGTCGGCAAAGGGACCAAACAACCCCAAAGCCTCGGGATACCCTTCCGGAGGGATGCCTGAAATGGTGACACTCACCCGCAAAGTCTCGTTTTCCAGCGGGCACCGCTATTGGCTCAAAGGCAAATCCGAAGCGGAGAATCGATCCCTTTTCGGGGCATGGGCTTCGCCGTTCAACCATGGGCACAACTACGTCCTGTGGGTTTCGGCCGGGGGGCCCGTCGATCCCCAAAACGGGATGGTCGTCAACATCAAGTGGATCGATGACGTCCTTCAAGAAAGGGTTGTCGACGCCTTTGACCAAAAGTCGATCAACGACGAGATCCCCGAATTCGCGAGCCGCGCTCCCAGCCTGGAAAACCTACTGCTCTACTTCCGCGACCGACTGCAAGGCTTGCCGGGTGGGGTCGAAACCACCGCCCTGAAACTTGAAGAAACGCCCCTCCTCTATGGCGAGTGGCACAAAGCAAACGACATGTTGACAATCACCCGCACCTATGAATTCGCCGCTGCTCACCGGCTAGATGTCCCTGATCTGAGCCGCGAAGAAAACCTCCGGCTTTTTGGCAAGTGCAACAACCCCAACGGCCACGGCCACAACTATGTGTTGGAAGTGACCGTCAGCGGTACCCCTGATGAGGCCACCGGGATGATGCTCGACCTGAGCGAGTTGGATGCCGTCTGCGGAACAGAGGTCGTCGACCGATACGACCACCGGAATCTTGACCAAGACATCCCCGAATTCGCCGGCAAAAACACGACCAGCGAGGTCGTCGCCCAGGAAATCTTTAACCGCTTGGACGGCAAAGTCCCCGGAACCCTGCAACGGGTGAGACTCCTGGAAACCGCAAGGAATGTGTTTGAGGTGGCAAGGTGAAACAAGTCCTTATCACCGGGGCCAGCAGTGGAATCGGGGCGGAAACGGCAATCCTGTTGGCCGAGCACGGCTATGAACTCATCTTGACCGCTCGGCGGGATCACTTGCTGAGGGAATTGGCCCTGAAATGCGAAGAGTTGGGCGCGCTCCGGGCCGACGCCATCGCCGGCGACATCCTGGATGTGGCCGTCAACCCCCGGCTTGCCGACCTGCTGAAAGGGGAAGGTGAGATCGTCTTGGTTAACAACGCGGGGGTCGCCGAAGGAGGAGGCTACGCCGAATCGGATTGGACGGGAATTGAAAAGCAGATGGCCACCAACCTCCTCGGCCCGATGGCGGTGACCCGAGCCGTTCTCCCTTCCATGCTGGCGGCCGGCCGGGGGCTCATCGTCAACGTTGCCAGCATCGCCGCCCGCACGGTGTTCCCAGGATCGGCCGTTTACTCCGCCTCCAAAGCCGGGCTTGTCCAATTCGGCGCCTGCATCCGTGAGGAGTACCGGCGACATGGGATCCGAGTCACCAATATTCTCCCCGGCGCAACCGACACGCCGATTTGGGGGGGAGATACCGGCCAGGGCCCTCCCCGGGAAAAGATGCTCCGCGCCCGCGCCGTGGCCGACGCCATCGCCTGGGTTGTCGCGCTGCACCCGGATCGCGTCGTTGAGGAGATGACGGTCACCCCTCCGGATGGGGTTTTGTAAAGGCACTGGCATCGCCAATGGCACACTCAAGGTTGTGGATTTCAGCTTCCGCTGGAAGGTTGAAAGGACTGTGTCGTAACCCCTCCCGACCGCACCGCGGCCAGCCTCCCAACTTCGTCATCCCGGCAAACGCCGAGACCCAGCCCGCATCAGGCGAGCATAAGGTGCATTTGACGACTCATGTTTGCAGACCCCGGATCAATTCCGGGGCGACGAACCTCGAAAAATAAGTTCCCTCCCCAAGTTTGCAGAGGGGTAGGGAGGGGTTGTTGATTTCTTGTCCTGCTCGCCAAGCTTGGGTCGGAGACCTGGACGACTCTCCGCCAAGAAACGAAGCATGCGGTGAGTTCAAAAACCAAGACATTGTGCCTGCCTGCCGTGTAAGATAGGCCCACCTATGGACTACACGGCGGAAAGCGGCAACTGGGGCGCGGCCAAAAAGTTCCGGCTCATCATCCGCGAACAGGGCCAAACCCGCGAAATGGGCGGCAACGAAATGAGCCTCGCCGTCGGGATTGTCGACAACATCATGATGAATGCGCTCGACACCGGCACGAGCGACATCCACCTCCAGCCCGAAAGGGATCAACTCCGCATCCGGTTCCGGCAAGACGGGCAACTTCAAGAAAATGGCCAACTTCCGCCCGAACAGGCGACCAACGTGCTGGCCCGGCTCAAGCTTTCTGCCGGAATGCGCATCGACGAACAGCGCGAACCCCAAGACGGCCGTATCGACATGGAATACAACGGTCGCCGGCTTAGCGCCCGTGCCAGCTGCATCCCCAGCCTCAACGGCGAAAAGTTCGTGATGAGGCTCCTCGACCCACAAGCTATGCGGGTCGACTTGGAAGACCTTGGGATGCAACCCGAAACCGAAGCCAAATGGCGGGAAGCCATCCAAGTCCCCTATGGGCTCATTCTCGTCACCGGGCCGACCGGGAGCGGGAAAACATCCACGCTCTACGCCTCGCTTAACCAACTCGACAGCAAACACCGCAACGTCGTGACGGTCGAAGATCCCATCGAATATGAATTTGATGCGAACATCGCCCAGGTCCAGGTGACCGAGAAAAACCCGTTCCCCCGGGTGATGCGCGCCTTTCTCCGGCAAGACCCTGACGTCATGATGGTCGGCGAAATCCGCGACCCCGAATCGCTCAAAATCGCCATCCAGGCCGGCCTCACCGGACACTTGGTGCTCAGCACGCTCCACACCAACAATGCCCTGGAAGCCATCGGTCGCATGGTTGACATGGGGGCGGAGTGGTACCTCATCTCCGGGGTCACCGTCGCTATCATGGCCCAGCGGCTCGTCCGCAAGAATTGCCCCAAATGCACAGAGCCGTTCCCCTATGGACGGGACGAATTGGAACAAATCGGCATTACGGCAAACGACATGCCGAATGCGACCCTCAAAAAGGGCAAAGGGTGCGACAACTGCCGAGGCAGCGGCTTTAAGGGCAGGATGGGGATATTTGAACTTGTCACGGGGACCCGCGACTTCAAACAGGCCATCACCCACCATGCCGACTATCCCGAACTGCTGAAAGTCGCCCGGGAACAAGGCTTTTACACCATGATTGAAGACGGCCGGCGCAAAGTCCTGCAAGGATTGACCACTCCCGAAGAAGTCGCCAAGGCCGTTCTCACGCAGGCCCTCGATTGATGCCGGGTAGCCCGGACAAGACACCATGACCGACCAACCAAAACGAAAAAGCCCAATCCTCATCACCGGGGTCTTGGCACTTGCCACACTCGGCGCCGTCTTCGGCACAAAAGGCGTCCAGGGTTACCTGGAGTACCAACAGCATTTCGGCACGCCCGCCGCCACTGTTGACCAACGCATCGCCAAATTGGCAAAGCTGGGCGCGCCCACCGTTGGCGAAACCCAAGACTTCCACAATGCCGAGTTGATCGGCCACTACCAAACCGCCAAATGGAAGGAACCGCGCGTGGGCGACGAAACGCCGGAAATCGCCAAAACGGTCTTGGCAGACCAAGCGGAATGGGGCAAGTTGGCCGCATTGGCCGCCGCACCGGCAAAAACCGGGATCCCCGGCCCTGACGACTTTTTGATGAAGCGCAATGCCGTTGCTTCCAAGCGCACTGCTGGCTCCCTGCGCGTGTTCATCAACCAATCGATTGCCGACGGCCGCTTGGAAGATGCCGTCAGGGCCATGGAAATGCTTTCCGGACTCCAGCAGGCCGTGGTTCCCGAACCATGCGAAGCCAGTTTCATCTATTGGTTCGGAATCAATGCCGACATGATGCGCAACATGGCCGACCTTTCTGAAAAGCCAGGGCTCACCGAAAGCCAACGTGCCCGGCTGAAAAAACTGGTCGACCCCGATCTGCCGGTCATGCCGCTTAAATCGATCCTCGTCCGGTACAGCCAGGAAATGATGGTGTTTTCGGCGCACCTCGCCGACGCCACACAAGAAGAAAAGGACACCCTCGACTTCATGACCCAACGGCAGTTCCCCGACCTCAAGCAAAAGGATATGGCGGCCGCCATCCGGGGGCAACTGGCGCAAACATTCATCGACGTCTTGGAAAAAATCGACTTCACGGAACCACCCGAGACCTTGGGGGTGAAGATCGATGACATGATCGAAGCCCACCAGAAAAAGGGCGAAAAGATCGACTCTTACTATTTGGTCTCGGCCGTCCCGGCGAGATTCGAACAGTTTGGCCGGATGACGGCAAGGATCCTCGAAGCCCGGGCCGTCATGAATGTGATCCTCGACCGGTCGTTCTCGCTGGGTACTAAAGAGGTCACGGTTGCAGGTTTCCCCCAAAAGGTTGTTGTGGATACCGAAAAGGGCCGGACAACAGTCGTGTGCAAAGGCATCGACCGGCACGGCTATTACAAAAACCAGAACGGCCTTGAAATCAGCCAGGAACTCGGCGTCCGCTACTTCGTTCCGGCCAATGAGGCTTCACAAGGTGGGGCCAACTAGTCGAGTCAACATATGGTCAACCCACATTCCAGCAACCTAACAGCCCGGTTTTACACCGCCACGGGGGGCCGGTGAGCCAACCGGAACGCAAGCGAAAGCCTGTCTTGATCGGCGGGCTCATCGTCTTGGGCGTCCTCAGCCTTGTGCTCGGGGGCCGATACCTCAAGCAATACCTGGACTACCAAGATGCCATCGGCTTGCCGGATTCGACCCTTGAGCAACGGATCGATAAACTCGGCAAGCTCGGGGCCAGCTTGGAAGGGCAACCCCACGAATTCTACAAAGACGAGTTCATCACCCAATATGCAAAAACGCCGTGGATCCATGCCCGCGACAGCATTGCCGAAACACCCGAAATCGCCGGCATAGTGCTTGCCGACCCAACCCAGAAGGAACTCCTGGCCAAACAGGCCGCCGATGTGGCCGAACCAAAACTCCCGAGTTACAACGATTTCTTGAACAAACGGAAGTCCATGGCCTCTAAGCGGGTCACGAGTTCCCTCCGGAGTTATGCCTTGCTAGCCATCCAAGAGGGCCGGCTGGAAGATGCCGTCGCCAGCATTGAGATGATGTCCAGCATCCAACAGGCGGTTGTCCGCGAGCCGTCCGAAGCCGCGATCGTTTTCTGGTACGGCGTCAATGCAGACCTCCTCAGGCTTGCCGGAGATCTGGTGGAAAACCCTAAATTGACCCCAGACCTCAAAGATCGCCTCCTGGCCGTTGTCTCGCCCGAACTTCCGGTGATGTCGTTGAAGCCTGTCGTTGTCCGCTATGCCCAAGAACTCATGCAGCTTGGGCGCCAACTCCCTGATGTCAGCAAAGAAGACATGTCGGTCATCGAAGTCGCGACTATGGAGCGGGATATGCCCAAGTTCTCCAAAACGCAAACCAAAAGGGCGATCCAAGGCCGGCTGGCCCAAGTTTTTATCGATATCTTGGAGCAATCCGACTTTTCGGAGGAACACGAAGTCCTTGGCAAAAAAATCGATAAGATCATCCTAGATCGGCAAAAAGCCGGAAGGAAAATCGAAACCGACTACCTTGTCGATGCAATCCCCTACAAATTCGAGCAATTCGGTCGGATGACCGTCCGGATCCTTCAAGCCCGCGCCGTCTTGAATGTCCTGCTGACAGAAGGCCTTAAACCAGGGTCGAAAACAATTCAGATGGCCGGATTCCCCCAAACGGTCAACGTCGAAATCAAAGGCGGCAAGGCCATCGCAACCTGTAAATCGGTCGACCGCGAAGGCTTTTACACCAAGGAACAAGGGTTGGAGATCAACCAAGACCTGGGGATCCGGTACGTCTCCCCGCCAAAAACCTCCAACTGAAGGCGCAATGCCGAGTAAGGTTGAAAGCAATGCAACAGATGACCAAGGCTGAACGACTATCTGCTGAAAGATTCTCCAAACTGGCGTTGCCGATGGGTGCCGCCGCCGTGCTGGGATTGGCTCTGTTGGCTAAGGCCGGATCAGTCCCATCTTTTGGTGAACTGGCCCTGGACCCGGTGCGGTTCGGATTCGCGTTGCTGTTGGTTGCCGCCGCCGGATTGCGCCAAAAATTTGGGATCAGCCTTGGACTTGCCGCCTTGGGGGCGGCCTCCGTCGGCGGGGCCATGATCCAGGAACGGTTTTCCGGATTTGGGCTTCTCCCAATTGGTGTGGCGTTCACGGCCTTTGCCGTTATGGTCTTCACTGTTTCTAGTGGGAAGATGGCCGCCTCCAAACTGGCAGGTTTTGCGGCCTGTTTGGTATTCGCCCCGTTTTTTTAACCCGGCGGTAGACTCCCAGCCATGATCCCGGCCCTGTTGGCATTCAGCCTTTTGGCGCAAACCCCGACTGTCCCAACTGGTGAGCCGGAAGTCATCGGCCAAATCACTATCCGCGACGAGACGGTCACTGAAAGCTCGGGTCTCGCCGCAAGCCGGCGTTACAAAAACGTCTTTTACACCCACAACGATAGCGGGGATACCGCCCGGTTTTTCCGGTTCGACAACACCGGAATCGTCACGGCCGTTTTCCGGCTCGAAGGCGTCCAGGCCGTGGATTGGGAAGACATGGAGCTCCAACGGGTCGACGGTACCGACTACATCTATCTGGCTGATACCGGCGACAATGCGCGGCAACGGAACCAAGTGTTTGTCCACCGGATTCCCGAACCGGGGATCGACGAGGGGAACTCCCTGCTCAAGCCCGAAACATTCACTTTAACCTACCCGGATCGAAAGAACGATTGCGAATGTCTGCTCGTCGATCCCGCGACGGGCGCGATTTGGCTGGTGACCAAAGCCCGGGATCAAAAGACCAGCGTCTACGTCTGCCGGGAACCGAAGGCGGGCCGGGTGCAAACCTTGGAGCTGGTCAAAGACGACATGAAAGTCAACACGGGAATGCTGGGCGGCACCCTCGTGACGGCGGGAGATGTGAGCCAAGACGGAAAATCCGTCGTGCTCAAAACCTATGCCGGCGGTTACATCTTTTCCGCCAAGGGCCGATTCGATTCTTGGGTCAACTCCGTCCCCATCCCCGTCCAGTTTCCCCTGGAAAAACAGGGCGAAGGCGTGTGTTTCACTCCCGACGGGTCGGTGCTGATGACCTGCAGCGAGGGGTCGCCGTGCCCCGTTTCTGCAATCCGGACTCCAAAACACTAGGTCCGGCAACTTGGCCCAAACCGGGTTGAAAACGAACCCTTTTGGCCCAGGTGCCTGGGGGAAAGTCCCCCCGCAACCCGACAACCAGGAGGGTATAAACCCAAAGCCGTCGCCACGGAGCGGCACGCAAGAGGCAAAACCAAATGCGGAAACTGATCATAACAAGCGTCCTCGGCCTGGCCGTCCTGATGGCCTCCCCGATGAGCGCAATCGCCGGCCAAGATACCGGCCGGACATCAAAGACCGACGTCAAAACCGAAGTCATCCCCTTTCAAACCAAGTACATCTTCAACCGGGATATGGCCCCGGGCCGGGTCAAACTCGCTGCTAAGGGTGTTGAAGGCAAGAAGACAACAACCGTCACCACCTTTTTCGAAAACGGGAAAGTCGTCGACAAAAATGTCGAAACCACGACCGAGGAACCGAAGGATGAAGTGTTCCATATGGGCCGGAGCGGTTTTACCGAATCCGATCGGGGGTCGTTCACCCGCTCCAAAGTCATCACTATGGAGTCCACGGCCTACCTGCCGACCGATGGCAGCGGCACCGGCCGCACGGCCAGCGGCATCAAAGCCAAGTACGGGATCGTCGCCGTTGACCCCAAAGTCATCCCCATCGGAACCCTCGTCTTTGTCGAAGGCTATGGCCTTGCCCTCGCCGCAGACACCGGCGGAGCCATCAAAGGGAATAAAATCGACGTGTGCCTCGAAAGCCGGAGCAAGTGCAGCCAATGGGGCCGACGCAAGGTGAAGGTTCACATCTTCACCGACCGGCACACGGTCGGGATGGCGAAACGGTACCGCTCCTAAGCCACCTCAACCGATTCGACCTCAAACCAGACAAAAAGCTTGGCCAACATTGGCTGACCTCAGACAAGGCCGTCCGCCAAATCATCGATGCGGCAGACGGCCTTGCTGGCGTTTTAGAGGTCGGCCCCGGACCGGGAATCTTGACCCGCGCCCTGGCCCCGGGCCGCAAGGTTGTGGCCATTGACCTCGACCCCCGTATGGTCGAAGCCGCCGCTGCGTTCGCGCCCGGGGCGGATGTCCGGCTCCTTGATGCGTTGCAAGCCGATTGGATGGGAATCTTGGAGGGGCTGCCGCATCCCAGGGGGATTGTTTCCAACATGCCCTACAACATCACCGGGCCCCTGCTTGCCAAAGCCGCAGAATGCCAACCAAGGATCGACCGGGCGGTGCTCATGATGCAACGCGAGGTGGGCGAAAAGCTCATAGCCCCCGCGGGAGACCGGCGGCGGGGCGCCGTGAGCGTGGTCTTCCAGAGGCTCTTCACGGTCTCCCGGGTTTGCCTGGTTCCCCCTGGCGCATTCCTCCCGCCGCCAAAGGTTGAAAGCATCGTGCTCCGGTTCGTTCCTCGCTTGCCCTCCCATGAGGGTGTGTTCGCTTTGGTTCGCCAAGGGTTCTCCCATCCCCGCAAAACCTTAGCCAACAATCTGGCGGCTTGGGGAAAAGACGTCGTCGCTGATGCCGCCGAGGGGCTCAGCCCCACGGTGCGTCCCCACGAACTGGCCGAGGAGGATTGGTTTGGACTCTACGAACGGCTCAATCGCTGACCTCGTTAAAACTGAGGCCCGAAGCCTTGGTTTCGACGTGGTTGGGATTTGCGACCCCTCGCCGCCAAGATCATTCACGGTTCTGGAAGATTGGGTCAAGGATGGCTTGCATGGCGAAATGGGATACATGGCCGAAAGCTTGATGCTCAGGGCGAGCCTGGAATCGGTCCTCCCCGGCGTGCGGAGCGTTATCGCCGTCGGACTCAATTATTGCCAGGAGCCCCCAGCCGGAGACGTGCGGGTCGCCCGCTATGCGTTGGGACGCGATTACCACAAAGTCATGCGGCGCAAGCTCAAAGCCTTGGCCCGTAACCTGGAGCCGCACGTCCCAGGCGCCCAGTGGCGGCCCTGCGTAGATTCCGCCCCGGTCATGGAGCGAGAATATGCCAACCGGGCTGGCTTGGGATGGTTTGGCAAAAACACCTGCCTCATCGATTCGAAGCGGGGGAGTTGGTTCCTGATCGGCATTCTGCTAACCACGGCCGCCTTGCCGACAGATCACCCGGCAATTGGGGGGTGCGGCACCTGCACCGCCTGCATCGATGCCTGCCCGACCGGTGCAATTGTCAACCGTGCTGGAGTTTGGCAGGTCGATGCGCGCCGGTGCATCAGCTACCTCACCATTGAAAAACGAGGGGAATTCACACCGGAGCAGGCGGAAATGGTCGGGGATTGGACGTTCGGTTGCGACATCTGCCAGGAGGTCTGCCCGTTCAACCAACCGCGCGATAGCCAGCCCTTGCGTGCCGAAAAAACCCGGGAACCGGACTTCCTCGACCGGAGAGATTTCGGGACACTGCAAAACATCTTGCACATGCAGCGACCCGGATGGGAATCCCTTACCGAAGGCAGTGCCGTCCGGCGCGCCGGGTTCGATGGCCTCAAACGCAATGCCGCCGCCAACCGGCGCAATCGTGGGCAAGAATGAATCGGTGCTGGCGGCCCCTCCGTCCCCATAGCTGAACCGTGACCATCCGCGAAGAAATTGAAGAGTGGGAACGGCGCAGCCTCTCGCCACGGGCCCAGCTTTCCGCCGAAAGTGCCGGACGGGCCCGATCCGAAGATCAGGATCCGGTTCGAACCTGCTTTCAGCGCGACCGAGACCGCATCCTCCACTCCAAGCCGTTCCGCCGGCTCAAACACAAGACCCAAGTCTTCATCGAGCCGGCAGGCGACCACTACCGCACCCGGCTCACCCACTCGCTCGAAGTCGCCCAAGTGGCTCGCACCGTCGCCCGTGCCCTCCGGTTGAACGAAGACCTTACCGAAGCCATCGCACTCGGACATGATGTGGGGCACACGCCGTTCGGCCATGCCGGCGAACAAGCCATCGACGAATGCCTTAAGGAGGTGTTTGCCGGCGGGGAAGGCACCCCCAAAGGGTTCACGCATTATGAACACAGCCTGCGCATCGTCGATGTCCTTGCCGATTTGAACCTCACCGCCGAGGTCCGGGCCGGGATCGGCGGGCACAGCAAGGGCCGCAAAGACCTTTCCGCATCCGATGGCGAGCAGACGTCTACGCTGGAAGCTGCGGTCGTGCGGATCAGCGACCGGATCGCCTATCTCAACCATGACCTAGACGATGCGCTCCGCAGCGGCTTGATCATAGAGATCCCCGACCGGTTCCTTGCCATCGGCGGCACCCATGGGCAACGGATCGGGGCGATGGTCCAAGACGTCGTGAACCAAAGCCGCGAACAGGATGCCATCACCCTCTCTCCAGGCATGTTGGACGCCATGAACGACCTCAAAGAATGGCTCTTTGTGAACGTCTACCTTCGCGAACCGCTGCCTATGGCCCAAGTGGTCAAGGCCAAACGGATCGTCCGGGAGCTCTTGGTGCACTTCTCCAAGCCAGGGAACCTGCCGCCGGGCTTTGAAGGGCTCCAAGGGGCCGTCGACTATGTTGCCGGCATGACAGACCGGTTCGCCATCAAAACGTACCAAGATATCTTTATCCCCACCGAATTCTCTGACATCGTCGCCCGGGTGCGCTGACCAAGAAGGGGGTCGATGGCTGCCCCCAAGGCGGGATGCTATAATCCCCCAATCCCCGTAGCCCCCGCATGGCCTCCCCGGTGAATCCTCCCGACGCAACCATCCCCGGATGGGACAGGGTGCTGGCGGCATTCGCCCAGCACTGGCCCGGCCAGGGCTGCGACAAACTTGAGGCCGCTTTGGCCCTGGCCCGGCTGGCTCACGAAGGGCAATTCCGCAAATCCGGCGAGATGTACATCATCCACCCGGTGGCCGTCGCCGCAACGGTTGCCGAGCTGGGGATGGATGCCGATTGCATCTGCGCCGCGCTCCTCCACGATGTGTTGGAAGACACGCCCGTCACCGCCGAAGATGTCGAAAGGGAGTTTGGCAAGGACGTCCGGCATATGACGGAAGGAGTCACCAAGCTCCAATCCCCGCGGCTCGCCGAATCGACCGAACGCCAAAGGAGCCGGGCTGAATCCACCCGCGCCGCCGAAAGCCTGCGCAAACTCCTCCTCGCCATGGCCGACGACTTCCGAGTCATGGTCATCAAACTGGCCGATCGGCTGCACAACATGCAAACCCTGGAATCCATGCAGCCGGAAAAGCAGGTTCGGATCGCCAACGAAACGTTGGAGGTCTATGCCCCCATTGCGGCAAGGTTGGGAATCTGGCAAGTCAAGTGGCAATTAGAAGACCTGGCCTTTAAAACCTTGCACCCAGACGAATTCCGCCAAATCAGCGAACGGGTGGCCAAATCAAGGTCGGAAAGGGAAGAAGATCTCAAAGTCGCCATTGACCAGCTTTCCGCCCTCCTGAAAGATAAGGGGCTCAACGACGCAAAAGTCGTTGGGCGTCCCAAACACTTGTTCAGCATTTTTAACAAACACGTCAAGCAGGGTGTCCCCTGGGATGAGATCCTGGACTTGATCGCAATCCGCGTCATTTGCGAGCAACAGCACGAATGCTATTTGGCGCTTGGGCTTGTCACCGAACTGTGGCAACCGATCCCCGGGCTCTTCACCGACTACATCCAAAATCCTAAGCCGAACGGATACAAAAGCCTGCACACCAAGGTTGTCGGACCAGGAGGCGAGCCGTTGGAAGTCCAGATTCGGACTCGGAAAATGCACGAAATCGCCGAGTTCGGCATCGCCGCGCACTGGACCTACAAGGAGGGCGCGGGCAAACCCGATGATGCCGCGGGCTTTGCCATGCTGAGAAAGCAGCTCTTTGACTTCGACACCGACAACGCATCCTCAAGCGACTTTTTGCGGTCGGTCAGCACCGACCTTTTCGCCGAACAGGTTTTTGCCTTCACGCCTACTGGCGACGTTGTTGATTTGCCGGCCGGATCCACGCCGATCGACTTTGCTTTTCGGGTTCACACCAGGCTGGGCGAACAGCTGGTCATGGCCAAGGTCAACGGCGCGGTCGTCCCGCTTGGAACTCAAATCAAAAATGGGGACGTGGTGGAAATCATCACCCGCAGCAACGCCCAGCCCAGCCTGGATTGGCTAGAGCACACCAAAAGCTCGCACACCCGGAGCAAAATCCGGGCTTACTTCCGCAAGCGCAACCGCGACGCCATCATCCAACGGGGGCGCGACGCCATCGAAAGGGAACTCAAAGCCCGCGGGATAGACGCCAAAAGGGCACTCTCCGACGACAACCTCAAAGAGATCGTCGCCAAAGTCAAAGACTGTCAAACCCCGATGGACGTTTTTGCGCGGGTTGGCGAGGGGTTGACGAGCGTCCAGTCCGTTGCCGACAAAATCGTGGCGAAGATCCGCGAGGCCGACCCCGCCCCGCAAGGCCCCGCCGCCCCGCAACAGGTCGAACCGACAGTTGTCACCGGCATCGACCAAGTTATGACCAAACGGGCCCGGTGCTGCGAGCCCGTTCCCGGAGAAGAAGTGGTCGGATTCGTGACCCGCGGCCGCGGCATCATGATCCACCGGCGGCTTTGCCCAAACGTCTTGGCCATGTCGGAAAAAGACCCCGAACGGATCACACCTATCAAATGGAAGCCCGACGGAAAATCCTATCCCGTCCACATTTCAATCACCTGCGTCAATCGCCAGGGATTGTTGATGGATATCGTCAGCATCTTTGGCGAAAGCAAGACCAACGTCACCGGGGCCCGCATCAAAACCTTGCCCAACAACACGGCCGAAATCCTGATCGGGATCGAAGTCGTCGACAACAAACACCTGCGCGAACTCATGACCATGATCGGTAATTTCGGGGATGTCATCTCTATCCTCCGCGTCCAAGCCCCAGGGGCGGTGAAATCCCGGTGAGGGCCGTTGTCCAACGCGTTTCCCGTGCCGAGGTTTCTGTCGGCGGGGAAGTGGTCGGCCGGTGCGGGCCAGGTTTGCTCGTTCTTTTGGCCGCCCATCGGCACAGCGTGGAACCCCAATCCCTTGACCTAGCAGACCGGGTAGCAGGCCTCCGGATCTTCTCCGATTCCACGGGCAAAATGAACCTGGCCCTTAAGGATCTGCCCGATTCCGGGGAACCACAGGTATTGGTCGTCAGCCAATTCACGCTCTACGCCGATGCTTACTCCTCGCGGCGGCCCAGCTTTACCGAATCCGCTGGATACGATCAAGGCAAAGCCCTTTACGAATCGTTCGTCCGGGCAATCAAACCCCTTGTGCGCGGAGTCCAAACCGGCGAATTCGGCGCCCACATGGAGGTATCGCTGGTCAACGACGGCCCGGTCACATTGGTCATCGACGCGCGATAGGACCAGCCACCGGGAGGGTATCATGGCGTTCCTCGGTTGCGCCGATGGTGGAATTGGTAGACACGCTACCTTGAGGTGGTAGTGCCCACAAAGCGTGAAGGTTCGAGTCCTTTTCGGCGCACCAATCCTTTTACTTTCTTTAAGGCAACCGCATTCGCGCCCGGCAATGCTGGCAAGGGAGGCCCAAAAACCTGGTATTTGTACCCCGTCCCCTCAATGGGCAAGCAGTATCTTGAGACGATGAATTGCTTGATGAGGAGGGGTGGCGTCGTTGTGCTCACCGTTTTTGCCGCCCTGGCCGGAGCTGACACCCTGCGCGTCGCCACCTGGAATGTCAGCCTGTTCGACGGAACGGATGCCACCCAAAACGCTGGGATCCAAACCGCCGCCTACGGGGTCTTTTCCGGGAGGACTTTCCGCCCCGACGTCATTTTTGCCCAAGAAATCCAGAGCGCGACGGCGGCCAACACGTTCAAAAACTTGCTCAACACGGCCAGCGGCAGCACCGGCGACTGGGCTGTCAGCTTTGGCAGCCTGACCGGGACGAGCGTGACCAGCGACACGGCGATGTTCTACCGGACATCCAAAGTGAATTCAGTTTCCGCCAACCTCGTTTTGGCCGCCGGCGGAACCTCAGCCAACCCCCGCGATGTCTGGCGCTTTGACTTTTCGCTGACCGGGAATGCCGCAGCGACGGAAAAATTCGGCGTCTACAACAGCCATTACAAGTCGGGGGCAACCACAGACGATCAAAACCGCCGACTGATCGAAGCAGACGCCATCAGATCCAATGCCAACGGGCTGGCCGCCAATTACCAAATCATGGCGGTCGGCGACTTCAATATGCAGTCGTCTACCCAAGCTGCGTACCAATCCCTGGTTGCCTCGGCCGCTCAAAATCGCGGTCGCTTCTTTGATCCCATCAACACGCCGGGATCATGGAACGGGAGTAGCACTCTCAGATTCGTCCACACCCAAGACCCGACCGGGGCGGGCGGCATGGATGACCGCCACGACCAAATTCTGATGGGTTCCGGATTCGGCGATGGAGTAGGGACCGAATATGCTGGGGTTTGGCAGCAAGCCTATTCCACAACAACCTGGAACGACGCCAATCACAGCTACCGCGCTTGGGGCAACGACGGGACGAGTCTCAACTCCAGCCTCACCGTCAGCGGGAACGCCATGGTCGGTGCCACCATCGCCCAGGCCCTGAAGGATGCCGCAACACCGTCCGGCGGGCACCTGCCGGTCTTTGCGGACATCAACTATCAAGCCGTCCCCGAACCCGCCAGTATGGCTACTCTCGCAGGAATCGCTCTGTTGGTTGCGAGAAAGCGCAAAAACTCCTAATAAAATGCGAAAAATGCCCCTTCACAGCCGGGTGAGGGGGCACAATCGTTTGTCCCGGTATCCTCTTTAAAGACGAAATGCGCATCTGCGACGGATTCGGGGCCGGTAACCCAGGCTTCTCGTTTGAGTTTTTCCCACCAAAAACCGGGAATGGCGAGAAAAATCTGTTCGAGTCCATCGGCCAACTTGCCCGGCTCAGCCCCCACTTCGTCAGTGTTACCTGTGGTGCTGGCGGGTCCACCCGCCGCAAAACCGTCGATTGGGCCGAAAAAATCCGCAACGAGCATGCGCTGGAACCTATGGTCCACCTCACATGCCTGGGCGTTCCCGAAAAGGAAATCCGCGACACTTTGGAGGATGTGAAAACTCGGGGTTTGCTCAACATCTTGGCCCTGAGGGGCGATGCCCCGGTCGACGGCTCACCTGCCGAACCTGGTTTCTGTAATTTTGCCGCCGAGTTGGTTGGGCTCATCCGCAAAGAGGTACCCAACGCGTGCGTCGCGGCCGCCTGTTACCCCGAAAAGCACACAGAAGCGGTTTCCAAGCAGGCCGACTTGGACGCCTTGAGGGCCAAAGCCGACGAAGGGGTCGATTTTTTCATCACCCAACTGTTCTTCGACAACGACAAGTACTTCGAATTTGTGGGCAGGGCCCGGAGTGTCGGGGTCACCCAACCCATCATCCCCGGGATCATGCCCATCCAGGGCGTGGCGCAGGTGCGCCGGTTCACCGAGATGTGTGGGGCAACGATCCCCTCCCACCTACTCAAACTGCTGGATCAATATGAAGGGGCGCCGGCCGCCGTCTACCACATCGGAATTGCCCACGCCATCGCCCAATGCACAGAACTCCTGGCCGCCGGTGTCCCGGGCATTCACTTTTATACGTTGAACAAAAGCCCGGCAACCCGAGTTGTTGTCGAAGCGTTGCGGGGTTAACCGGGCAGGGCGGCCTGGATCGCCAACTCATAGGTCAGCCAGGCGTTTTCGACCAGTGAACGGCGGCTGACTTCTTCCTCATGGGTGTGGATTTTGTCCATGCCGGTCGCAACCACAATGCAGGGGATCCCCATGGCATTGATCTTGTTGGCGTCGCTCCCGCCGAGAGTCGTCCTCAACGCCGGTTCAAATCCACAAGCCCGGCTGGCGGCAAAGGCGGTTTGGATCACCGGCGCATCTTCTGGCACCGTGTAGGCGTGGTAGTGCCGCTCGTGGATGATTTCCACTTGGGCACCCCAACGGGCGGCCGCGGATCGGCATTTCTCGATCATGTGCGCAATCTGGGCATCCAATTCGGCTTCGCTTGTGGATCGGGCCTCGCCGCTCAGGTGAACCCGGGCGGGGACAACGTTGACTCCCGTCCCGCCGGTGATAAGGCCGAAGTTGGCTGTCGTTTCCGGGCCGATCCGCCCCAGTTTCATCCCATAGATTGCCTCCGCCGCCACCTGGATGGCCGAAATCCCATCCTCCGGGTGTTTGCCGGCATGGGCGGGCTTCCCGATGAACGTCACCTCCAATGCGTCATGCGTCGCCGTGCGGTTGACAAAAGTGCCGACCGGGGGGCCGGTGTCCAAAACATAGCCGTAGTCGATCCCCAGGTCCTTGAGATCGAGGGCCCCCGCGCCGAGCAATCCGACTTCTTCGCAAACGTTGAACAGCAAATAGATATCTCCGTGGGGGGGCCGGTTCGCCTGCAAAAGCCGGACCGCTTCCAATATCGCGGCCATCCCCGCCTTGTCGTCCGCGCCGAGGATTGTCGTTCCGTCGGACTTGATCAGGTCGCCCTCTTCGACGATCTTCAGGCCGGCCGTCGGCTCGACCGTATCAAAATGGGCGCTAAAGAACAAAGTTGGGGCCCCGGGTTTGGTCCCCGGCAGTTTGGCGATAACATTGCCCGCGTTGCCGCCAACGACCGCCGCCGCACCGTCTTCCCAATGCTCGATCCCCATCGAACCCAGGATCCCCGTGACGTAATCAACGCAGTCGCGCTCGTGTCGGGAAGGGGCGTCGATGGAAACCAACGCTTTGAAAAGAGCAACCAAACGCGCTTCATCAACCATTCCGATGCTACTGGCCACTGTTTTCCACCTTGATTTTAAAGGGCGTGGCAAAAGCCGGGTCCCCATACAGGGCCAGGGATTCCGCATACGCCGCGCAGCTTGGTTGGGGATGAAAGGCAGTGCTGGATTTCCCCCAAATCACGACGAATTCGTTTTGCACCCATCCCGGCGGTGGATAGAGGATCAACGTGCCGCCATCCCGGTTGACAATGGCTACCGATTGGCCAATCCGCTCCACCCGGATCTTCTTCCCAGGTTTGGGCGAGGGGTCACAAAGGTAGTAGTGGGTTTTCACCCGGTCGTCGGTCTGCGTCCAAAACAGTTTTTCGGGTGCGGTGGCCCGCTTTTGCTGGAGCAACTCGTCGGGTTTATCGCGGTCGGGGACGAAGTGGCCCACTCCTTCCAAGATTGCAATTCCCCCAGGGAATCCGCCATCTTCGGCTTGCCATTCCTTGCGTTTGGCCGAGAACGCTTTCATCCGGTCGAACCGGCCATAGGCCGTGTCCAAGGCACCGTTGACCGTGGTGAAGTAGAGGTTTCGGAGGTTTTCGCCTTCCGTTTCTCCGTCCGTCGGGGCGCCAGAGCTTGCATTGGCGGCGGCAAACCGGTGGGGGATTTTGGGTGCAATGACAAACACCCCGTACCCACCGTGGGAGGCCCCCGTTACCACAACCCGGCTGGCATCGACATTCCCAAACAGCTCAAACGCCAAGATGAGCCGCTCGATAACTTGAGCGATGCTGTCATCGTAAAAGCCGTTCCATTCATCGTTGGGGGCCCGCAACGCACAATAAACATAGGGGGCCCGTGCCGGCGCATCGTTGTAGTACTTGCTGAACATGCCCTCCCATTGGCTGTCGTTCATCTCCTTGGGTCCGCTCCCGCCACCGTGGAGCGCAATGACCAGGGGCATCGGCTGGCCAGGCACTTCTGTCCCGACGACCCTCCACTTGAATGGGGCGGTTCGGTCGTCCGTGCGGATCTGGCGTTCGGAGAATTCTTTTCCAAGGGCGGCATGCATTGCCGACTTGCGGTAGGCGTCCCAAGCCGTTTTTTTGAACTCCGGCTTCCAATCGATAGAGGACAAGGCCTCAAATCCCTGCCGCCGGGTCTCCGCATTGGGGCTGAATGCCATGGCGAAAGCCGCCGGGGGTTCGATTTTTTTCGCCTGAACCATCAGGATCGTCGCAAGGGCAAGGAGCATCTCCCCCAAGTCTACAAGAGAAATTTTCGGTTTGGGCCCGCTCCACCCATGGACCTTGGGCCGTCACTAGTGCTATAGTGACTGAGAGTGGCCGGGCAACCGGCCAGGTCACCTCGAATCACGAGAGGATCACGGATGAAGAGCATGGTCAAAATGAGCCTCGCCGCGGCTGCAATTGCGGTACTCGTCGCCCCCGCCGCCGCGCAATACGAAAAGCCGATGGGCATGTCCCTCCGCGCTGGGATCTTTATGGCCCAAGGCGACGGCAAGAAGTTTGAAGGGAAGAACTGGTTTACCATCGGGCTGGAAAAACAGCTCAAGGAAATCCCGTCCGACAAAGCCGACTACATGGCCCACTGGAGCGTGAGCTTGGATTACTACGGTAAAGGTGGTTTCAGCAACGTGCCGGTGCTGTACAACTATGTCGGGCGAACCAGCGATTTCTACTACTCGGTCGGTGCCGGCGTTGGTTTTGGCCGGACACAATCCGCCGGGAGTGACAGCACCCTCGACTTCAACTATGCGTTTGCCGTTGGCCGCGACCTGAACTTTGGCGGGAACCCGTTCTTCGTCGAAGCGCGCTACTTCGGCTCTGGTCGCACGGCTCTCTCCGGTTTCGCCTTCGTCGGCGGCATCCGGTTCTAGCCACCCTTAAGGGTGGGACATAACCCCTGGGCCTGCACGGCCTGGGGGTTTTTATCAGGTTTTTGGGCCCTACCCCGATCCGGTGAACTCCTTGGCCCGTCCAGCGTTTACCCAAAGTAGAGCAGCCATGAGCCAGTGGTTAGGTGCGAGCAAAGTGGCGTCCAGGCACGACTTCGACACGGCGGCGGAACAAGCCTTAGTTGCCAAATGCCGGCAACAGGATTACGACGCCTTCGGAAAAGTTGTGGACGCATACCAGAACCGGGTATTGGGGTACGTCCGCCGATTCGTCCGGAACGAAGAGGAGGCCCTTGATGTCACACAAGAGGTGTTCATTAAGGCATTCCAAGCTATGGCCGGGTTCGATGGACGCGCCAGTCTGCGAAGTTGGCTGTTCAGGATCGCCCACAACCTGTGCATCGACAGGGCAAGGAAAAGGGAACGGTCACCGGTCGAGCTCAGCATCGAGCCAGCCACTGAAGGGGACGAACAGTTTGAGTTTGCCGACCAACGGTGGGATCCGAGCCGGCAGATGTTGGCCGAAGAAATGGCCGTCGTCATTGAACAAGCCCTGGACACCATGAGCGATAAGCTCAAGACCGTCCTGCTTTTGCATGACCAAGAAGATTTGGGGTACGAAGAGATCGCTCGGTCGGTCAACGTGCCCGTCGGCACCGTGAAAAGCCGGTTGTTTTTGGCCCGGGCACACATGCAACGCGTTGTGCGGGCTTATTTGGATGGTCGCCCAGGCGGGGAATCACCCGCAGCGGGAGCTACGAAATGCTGAACGAAAAACTGTTGAAAAAACTCATCGGCGAAGAACCGCTCGATGCCGCCGAGCACCTTGCTCTGGAGCAAGCACTCGAAGCCGGGGATAACTCTTTTGTCGCCGAATACTTGAAGTCTTCCGAGGGGCCAGACCCTAGCATGGCTTGGAGGAGTAGCCTCAACGAGCAGCTCCGACAAATCGCGCCCAAACCCAAACGGCACGTGTGGAAGTGGGTCGGGCTCGGCGGACTTGTCTCGGCCCTGGCGGTGGCCTGTGCGGCCGTCGTGTTCCTGAATTCTCCCAAACCGGTCAGCGTGGATGACGGAACCATGGCGGTCAACACCCCGGACAACCAGCCGGATTCGGTCGAAGGGGGATCAGAATTGGGACGGGCCCTTGCGACGGCCCACCAATCGGATGCCGCCCAAATCACAGTCGGCGTCCGGAGCCCGCGCCCGTTCGCCCGGTCGATCGCGGTGGGCAGACTTGACACCCGGGATTGGTGAACCACCATTGATGACAAGAATCGCGCTCACGGTTTGGGCTTTGTTCGGGGTCATGGCCTCCGGACAGGCGCAATCCGTTAGCCAGGTTGCGGAAAGGGTTGAGAATAGCCTTGGCACTGTCCGCTATGCTGCCGTCCGAGTTGTCCGGATCCGGTCCGTTAACGGTGTCCGAGAATTCGAAGAACGCGTCCTCCGCGCCGGAGGGAAGCAGTACATCTCCTATCCCCCCGATTCCGAATACAAAGATGTGAAAATCTATGAGCGGGACGGCAAACGCTACACCTACAACCGGACAACGAACGAGATGAGGGTGGCCCCCTCCCGGGCCGGCGCGTCCGAAACCGTTGCCACTCTCCGGAGCCCAGAAGCAGCAAATTGCACGCCCAGGGTCGGCGAGACAGTGGCCGGACGGAAGACCATCTACATTGAAATTCCCGCCGGAAAGCGCGGAACCCACCGCCTTTGGATCGATGCCGAAAAATATGTGCTGCTCAAACGGAGCTTTGGATCGACGCAAGGCGACGACATAGTCGGATTCGAAATCCTCAAAATCAATTTTGAGGACAGGTTCTCGCTTTCAAAACTCGACCCTCCAAGGGATGCCAAAATCATCACCGTTGCCGACGATGTCCGGCGCCTTGCCCGGGAAATGGGGCTGAAACCCATGATGTTGGCCCGGCCCGGAAAACTGGAGTTGGTTTCCGCCGGGCAAATGGAATTCCGCGGAAAGTCCATCCTCCGGCAGTTCTATTCCGACGGCGAAAGGCGGGTCAGCCTTTTTTTGATGCAGGAAACTAGCGACCAGGTCTCCCTGCCCAAATCCGACCGGGTCCATTCCTACCGCTGGAACGCCGCGGGAATGACTCTGGTTTTGATCGGTGACTTCACTGAAAGTGAGCTGAAACAGCTCAGCCAGTTTGTCAAGACCTAGGCGATGGGAACCAGAGACACCACACCCGGTGTTCCACCGTCATAATAGTGGCACGGCGAAATGGCAAAGAGCGCCCCTAAGAAGCCGGTGCCCCGCTCCAAGAAAGGGGGGTGGTGGCGCCGCATCCGCATCGTCGGTATGGTTTTCGGCATTATTTTCATGATTTTGTTCATGGCCGGATCGGTTGTGGCCTACAACAAACTGCAAAAAGCCGAAAAGCTCATCCCCAAACTCGGCGCCGTCATCGAAGAGCTCAACAACACCCCTTCCGTCATCAAATCGGCCGACGGGGTCACCCTGTATTCGCTCCAAGCCGAATATCGGCGGTCTGTGACCCGGAGCGAGATCCCGCAAGTCGTCGTCAACGCCATCCTTGCCGCAGAAGACAAACGGTTTTACCAACACGAGGGGGTTGACCTCCAATCCTTGGCCAGGATCGTCGTCGTCGCCGCGCGCGAAGGCGGCGACACCCACGAGAGTGGGGGGGGCTCAACTCTTTCTATGCAGTTGGCAAAGCGCGTGTTCACCGGGGACAAGCGGACATTTGACCGGAAGCTCGACAACATGGCTCTGGCCATCGCCATGGAGCGCGACAAAACCAAGGATGAGATCCTTACCCTTTACTTGAACCAGGTGTATTTCGGCGAGAGGGCGTACGGGATCAGTGCGGCCGCCGATGTCTACTTTGGCAAAACTCTCGACGAACTCACCTTGTCTGAAGCCGCCACTTTGGCGCGTTGCGTCCGGCGCCCCAGCGACGAAAACCCGGTGAGGAACCTGGCCGCCGCAACCAAGAACCGCAATTTGGTCCTTTACACCATGTTGGAAGAAGGATGGATTAGCCGCAACGAATACCTTGAAGCCAAAGCGGAACCCATCAAGGTGGCAGCCAGGAAGCCCATCACCGTTAGCGGGCAAAAACTCCACCCCTATTTTGTGGATTACGTCCTGAACGAACTGGCCAAAAAAGGCATCGATATCAGCCGGGGCGGATACACCGTCGAAACAACCCTGAACACCAAATACCAAAACCTGGCGGAAAAAGGCGAAGACAAGTGGTTGGACAGGCTCAAAGGCTACCGGGTAAACCAAATGGCGATCTTGGTCACCGACAACAATGGCCGGATCTTGTGCATGGTTGGCGGCCCGGACTACGAAAAATCCGAATTCAATATGCAATGGATGGGCCCGGGTCGGCAATTGGGGTCGGCCATGAAGCCGTTCGTCTACCTCACCGGGCTCGACCGCGGGATTTATGGGGAAGGGTCGACGATTTCCAGCGCCCCGATTTTGAAGACCGGCACCCGAACCTACGTAAAGGGCGGTGCCAACAAGGGGTACCAATCCATCACTTCGGCGCTTGCGTGGAGCAATAACACCGTTGCCGCCAGGGCGATCGGCGAAGTTGGCCCCCAAAATGTCCTCAACATGTGCCGGAAGAGCTACGGCTTCCGGCGGAGCAACCTGCAAGCCGTCCAAAGCCTTGCCCTTGGCTCGGGAGAGGTCTATATGACCGAAGTGGCCGAGGCTTACAGCGTCATCCAAAGTCATGGCGACCGTTACCCGACCTACGCCATCGAACGCGTCGTCGAACCCGATGGGAGCATCCTCCCGCTTGCACCCCGCCGGGCCGCATCGGTTGTTTCAAGTTCGGCAGCCGAATTCATCGACCTCGCCCTCCGGCAGGTCGTCATGGGCGGAACAGGACACGAAGCCCAAGGCGTCCGCAATGCCCGAGGCAAAACCGGCACCACCAGCGACCACAAGGACGCCTGGTTCTGCGGCTATACCGACAAACTCATTGGGATCGTCTGGTGCGCCAACGAGCAAATGGTCGACGGCAGACCCAAAGCCGTTCCCATGCGGGGACTGTTTGGTGGGGAAGGACCAGCAAGGGTCTGGAATGATGTGATGGGCGACATCCAAGATGCCCTCGGTGAAAAATCCCGGCCCTTCAACAGGCTTCAACATGTCGAACCGTCCTCCTCCGACGATGCGCCGGATCCGGATAAGGTTCCAGAAGATGACAACATCACCGTCCCAGACCAGCCGACAGAGGAGGTGACGCCTGTTGTCAAAGATCCTAACGAACAGCTACCGGTCTCCCCACCTGACAACGGGGGCGATGGGGCCGGCAATGGCGAACCCCCGCCAAATGGCGGGACCAAACCTCCGCCCGGAAACCGGGACAACCGCGAAGTTGTTTATGTGACTGTCTGCGCTGATTCGATGCAGCGGGCCACTGCCTATTGCAACGAAACGGTGAGGAGGCCATTCTTCAAAGGTTCTGAACCCCGAGGAATGTGCCCCTTGCACGGGCCTGCCACCGAACATAATGACTTTGCCGCCTACAACGGTTTCCGCGACCTTTTGACCGATGTCCGTCATCCATTCCCCGACCGAGCGCCGCATGACCACGAGATTCTTGGTCGTGCCCTTGGTCTTATTGCTCTTCTTTAGCGTCTCAATCGCCCAACTCTGGTACTTGCAGATCGTCTCTGGCGACGACCTTAAGGAACAAGCCAAGATGACCGGGCTCATCGTTGACCAAACCATGGCGCCCCGCGGCCGGATCTACGACCGCGAAATGAACATCCTGGCCAACGTCCGACCCAGCATTGTCGTAACGGCAAAACCGGCCATTGCCATGCAGAAACCCGAAGTGCTGGACCGGCTGGCCACCATCTTGGGCACCACCCGCGCCAAGTTGGAGTACCAAATGCGACAGCAGTGGCACAAATCCAACTTCCCGGTACCGGTTTTTGTCGGGGCGACGATCCAACAGGCAGCCCTGATCGCTGAATCCGGCGAGGAATTCCCGGGGATCGGCGTCCAAAGCCTCCCCATGCGGGAAACAGTGGGAACGGCCGCCCTGGAACACATTTTGGGCAACGTGTGGGTGCCAACCGAAGCGATTGAACAAGAGCTTAAGGATTCGGGACAGGAGTTCATCCCGCCCTATGTTGGCCGCGACGGGGTGGAGCGCGAATATGAGCAGTTGTTAATGGGGGTGCCAGGTTCGACGACTTACACTTTGGATCGGAAACGCCGCCCCCTCCGGGCAGTCATGTCCTCGTCACCTGTGCCCGGGGAATCCTTAGTCCTCTCCCTCGACCTCGCCACACAGCAAGTGGCAAAGGAACAGCTGGCCGGGCACAAAGGGGCCGTTGTGGCGCTTGATCCAAAGACCGGTGAAGTCATCGCCATGGTGTCGTCGCCCGGCTACGACCTATCGATTTATGATGGGGGCCTCACCCAGGCGGAATCTGATTCCGTCAACCAAAACCCCGACCGCCCTCTGTTGAAAAGGGCGATCGCCGGACTTTATCCGGCCGGCTCAACCTTCAAAATCGTCACCACATTGGCCGCCTATATGGCAGGAAAGTTCAACCCGCGCGAGCAAGTCTTTTGCCCTGGGTACCTGACCGTAGGCAACCGGCGGGTCAAGTGTGAGAACCATCCGGCCGCCAGTTACGATTTCCGGTGGGCGTTCACTCGCAGTTGCAACAGCTATTTCGGGCGCCTCGGGCAAAAGGTCGGCGTGGACGGGTTCACAGCCGTCGCCAAACAAATTGGCATTGGCGTGCCCACCGGGATCGATCTACCCGGGGAAAAAGCCGGGTTGATGCCTGATGCCGATTTTGTGCAGAAAACACATGGCCGGCCGTTTTCGTTTGGGGATGCCAACAACGTCGGCATCGGGCAAGGCGATTTGCTTGTCACTCCCTTGCAAATGGCCTGCATCGCCGCGTTGGTTGCCAATGAAGGGACAAACTACCGGCCACACGTCGTGCGGGCCCATTTCCCCCGGGGGGACAAATCACAGATGGAGGTTTACCCGCCGGAGGTTTTGCATACCTTTAAGGCCGATTCTTGGTTCTGGGCGACTCTGAAAGACGCCATGCGCAACGTGGTTGTCGCCGGGACCGGCAAAGCGGCGCAAATCCCCGGTATCCCCGTGGATGGGAAAACGGGGAGTGCCGAGAATTCCACAAACCGACACACCCACGCCTGGTTCGTCGGCTTTGCCCCGGCCGATGACCCCAAAATCGCCTTTGCCGTCATCGTCGAAAACGCCGGCCATGGCGGAACGATTGCCGCGCCCATTGCAAAAAAGGTCATCGAAACCTATCTCCGACCCCGCGATCAGAAGGAAAAGTCCAAAGCGCCGGAGATTTCCGTCAAATTAATCCCAGACGACGAAGGCCCATAAAGACCTTTTAGGGTTGCCAACGCCTCCTTCGCCCGTTTTTGGGTTTCCTCGACGTCTTGGCGGCTGACGCCGCCATATTCGGGGTTTTGGTCGTTGGTCAACCGCTTGACCAGGGGCGCGGTCACGCTCATGAACCTCGCGTACCCGGTCAGGGCCTCTTCCAACAGCCTGATCTTTTCTTTGCGGTCTTCACTGTCGCCTGCCAATATCAAGCGCGCATCATAGGTCTCGGTGGGGACGATCTCGGGGATTGCGCGGACTTTGAATGAAGTCTGCAATTCAACCTTGATCAAATCGCGACAAGCTTCGTCAACCGCAGATGTATCCCCTTTTTTTTGCAGAAACTGTATTTTCAACCAATGGGCATTCAAATTGTTCGGGTCAATCCTGAACACTTTGTTGTTCATGGCGATCGCTTCATCGACCTTGCCTTCTTCTGCCAAAACACGGGCCGCCGAGCGGAGCAGCCGCGGCTGGGGCATCGCCTCTGCCGCCTGGGTCACAAGTTCGGCGCGCTCTTTGGGGCTGCTGGATCCATAAAATCCGGCCAAGTAAATGGCTTCCGGATCTCCAAAGCTATTGGCCTTGATCACACCCGCCGCCTCGACGGCTTTGGCCGGGTTGAGATCACGGAACACCGCGGTGGCCAAAACAGACTTATTGGCTTCCGAGGCGGCGAAAACCGCCAAACCAACCAATGGGAGGGCGCAGGTGAGGGTGGCAATGGCAAACCTCAACTGCCGAGGCACCGACTCTGGGGATGTCCCATCGGTGGAAAGTTGCAAGGTTAAGCCGACCAAAATGAACAATAAGAGCCCAGATCCCATGAACGAGAGATTGCTTTCGACAAATCCGTGGCCCGCCAACCCGATGGCCGCCCCCAACAAGCCGGCCCGGAATGCAACCGTTTCCCCCGGCTGCTTTCGTATCCCCCGAAAGGCGTAAGACACCCAAAAGACCGCTGTCGCGAGATAGAGTATCAGGGCTAACCAACCGCCTTCCACCGCGAGTTGCAGATAAGATTGGTGGGCGAAAACTGTCGATTCGATGATCCCAGGTTCGGCAGAATAGAACCGGAAGGTTCCCGGCCCGGTGCCGGTTGGGTGTTTGGCCGCAATCGCGACTGCCGACTTCCAGAGGTTCTGCCGAAAACCGACACTTTGCTCGGCACTGGCCCCTGAACCGATCCGCACCAGCGCCCCGCCGGCAGGGGTTTTCGGGGCGGATGCGGTTGCCCCCAAACCGATGGCCAAGCCCAGGGCAAGTGCGGCGATTCCGACCCCCAACGGCCGTTTGTCTTTGCCCGAAGCAAGCAACACCCCGCAATAGATCGCAAAACCCAACCCAAAGGCCAAATAGCCGCCCTTGGATTGGGTTAGCACAAGAGCAGCCAGGCACGCCGAGGCGCCGATAACCGGAAGGAGCTTGGCGATCCCCGGCGTCCGGCCACCAAGCCCAATATTGACAAGCGCGCCGCACACAAAAAGGCTGGCCACGGCGTTGGGATTGTTCCAGCCGGCAAAAATCCGATGCGTGGGCTCGATGGCCATGACCTCCAGGTACTCCCGCACCCCCAGGAGCGCAACCCAAGCCGCCGAAACCCCGACTGCCGCGGCGACGATCACGGCTCCGCGGCCGCGTCCGACCGTGCCTATGGTCAAGAAAAGGGCCCCGCCATAAACAAACCAAGTGAGCCACTCTCCAAACGAAACGTAGTGGAAGGAGCCGAACAGGATGGCGAAACCCAGCAGAAAGACAAAAGCCGTCAAGGTGCCGATGATTCTGATATTGGGCAACTGGATCACCCGGTCCCGCATTGCCATCAGGAACAAACCGCACAGAATCGGCGCCCCAACGATCAGCCGGGCCAAATAGGGAAGGGCCCCTCCGCCAAACAGCTCGCCGAACATCCCCAAGTCGATTGGCCTGGCTTCTAGCGCCACGTGGCCGCCGACAAGAGGGGCCAAGGCGGCGGCAAACACCAAGAGCCAAAAATCCATTCCCGGTTTTGATTTCGAGTCTTTGGTCATCGCCGAATCTTCCTCCTCAAAACATCGACCTTATTCTTCACCAAAAATATCGAGGCGCGCGCAGAAAGCGCGCAAGCGGCAAATGCCAACAAAAAGGGCCTGGCAACGGCGGGTGCCTCGCGGACATTGTGCTTTTTGTAGTAACGGAACATCGAACGGTGGAACCGGGCGATCATGCGGTTTGGGGCTTTATCCGTGCTCCTGCCAATCGCATGCGTGATCACGGCCTGCGGGCAATACATCACCTTGAACCCCGCATTCCAGGCCCGCTTGCACCAATCCACGTCTTCGCAAAACATGAAAAGAGAATCGTCCAAGGGGCCGATCGCTTGCAAGCAATCGCCTCGGATGAAAAGGGCAGCTCCGCTGACCCAATCCACTTCGCGGGGTTCTGAATGACCCCAATCTTGCATCAGGTAATCCTTTGTGTACCGGTTGTTGGGGAATAACTTGCCTAGAAGGGTGTTCCGGAATGCCGCCGCTACTGGGTTTGGGAATCGGCGGCACGAATATTGGAGGGTGCCGTCGGGGTTCAGCAGTTTTGGGCCGACGACCCCAGCTTCTGGGTGCGTGGCCATGAATTCCAAAATTGTCCCCACCGCCCCCGGGTGGACAACCGTGTCGGAGTTTAAGAGGGCTTTGTGTTCGCCACTGGCATGCTTTAGCGCCAAATTGTGCCCGCCGGTGAACCCCAAGTTCCGCGATTGAGCGAGAAGGGTGAATTCAGGGAATTCTGTCGCAATCATCTCGGGCGAACCATCTTCGGAATTGTTGTCCACCACGATCACCTCGAATTCTGCCTCCGTCCCTGATTCCCGCAGACTTTGGAGGCATGCGCGGGTGTCGTCAATCGTGTTCCAACTGCAAATCGTGATGCTAAGGGGCAAATCCCCGGCTGAACCCGCGGGATCGGACGATTGCCCCGGCCACGCTTGCCGCGGCGATGGCGGGAAGGGCGAGTCGTCGGATTCCGGTGGCATGCTTGTCAAAGTAACGGATCAGGCTCAGGTGGGATTCCCAGATCATACTTTTTCGAGCCTGCTTGGTGCTTGCCCCGTGATGGTGGAAGATGGAAAGATTGCTTTCATACCAACAGTGGAATCCGGCCAACTGCATGCGGTAAAGCAGGTCCACTTCGTTAAAGTAAATCGGGAAATCTTCATCAAATGGCGACTCTGGGTCGCAAAACTTGCCCAAAACGGACCGCCGGAACAAAAGGTAAGTCCCCATGGGTTGAGGGGCTAATTGGCTCCGCGCATAATCGAACCCCGGCAACGAATAGGAACCCAACGGTCCGGATGGAAACCGCCGATCCAATCCGGTCAGCATGCCCAAAACCCCCAAAATCGTTGGGAATCCGCGGACAGACCGTTGAACTTCACCATCTGGTCCAATGAATTTGACGCTCATTGCCCCGCAATCCCGGTGGCTGGCCAAGCAAGCGGTGGCCGCGGCCAGATTGTCATCTGGCAACTCTGTATCGGGGTTGAGGAGCAGGATGTACTCGGATTTTGCCGATTTGAGGCCAAGATTATTGCCCTTGGCATAACCCAGGTTGACCTCCTGGGCAAGCAACTCGACCCCCGGGAATTCGGTTCGGACCATTTCGGCCGAACCGTCGGTCGAGGCGTTGTCGACGACGATCACCCGGCTTGGGAGCATTGATTGAACCTGCAACGAGGCCAAACACGCTCTCAGCTTCTCCCTGGTGTTCCAGTTGACCACCACGATATCGACCATTTCTCGCGAAAATTTACCAGTCGGCGAACTTCAGCGGTGCCGACTCGTCTGCAAGGGTGCCGGGGTGGCACAGAACCTGTGTTGGGAGCCGCGCCCGGGTCCCTGGGGGGCAAAAGTGGTATAAAGGCCTGGGATCTACCCATAAAGATTGCCGGCGCTTTTTACCCTGCCGCACAAAGGAGAGAACTGGGAAACACATGAAGAAGCTGATCACGGTCGCCATCGCTACCTTTACGTTGGCCATGGCAGCCTTTGCGGCAACCCACACGGTTGGCAAAGGGGAAAACGATTACACGATCGCAAAGAAATACGGGATCACCGTGGAGCAACTCCACAAACTGAACCCCGAAGTCAACTGGAACCGGCTACAAGTCGGCCAAAAAGTCACGGTCTCCAAGGCTGCAGCCGCTAAGCCGGCGCCCAAATCCACGCCAAAACCCAAGGCCCAGGTGGTTGGGATGAAAGTCAGCGGCAAAACGGCCAAGGTCGCCAAATCGGACGTGATCTTGCGTAATGGGCCGGGAACAGATTTCAACCGCATCGCCCGGCTGAACAAGGGGCAAACCGCCGAGGTTCTCGAGTTCAAAGACAACTGGTACAAAATCCGGTTTGAATCGGGGACGACCGGCTGGATCCGACGCGACATGGTTTCCGTCACGGATTCTGCCCCGGTTGCCACGGCAAAGCCGGCCGCCTTGCCCAACACACCCGATTCAAACGCGCGTCCCACCATCACCAACGTGGAACCCGCAAAACCCGCCGAAGAACCTGCCAAGCCCGCCGCCACGCCGCTCAAAGTAGAAATCACCGGCGACGACGTCAATGTTCGCAAGGATTGCTCGACAAGCGCTCCCAAAATCGTGACCGTGGATAAGGGTCGGGTAGCCGACGTCCTCCTGCAAAAGAACGGTTGGTACAAAGTCAAGTTCGCCCATGGGACGATTGGTTGGGTTCACGGGGATTTTGTCCGCCCCACCAGCCCCACCGCCACCGACCCGGTTCCCAAACCCAAGGCTGCCCCGGCCGCTTCTGGTAGTGCTGCTGCCCTCATCTCCACGGCCAAGGATCAAATGGGCGTGCCTTACAGCTGGGGAGGGACCAGCCGCGGAGGTTTTGACTGCTCCGGATTTGTGCAGTATGTCTTTGCCAAACATGGGGTCAACTTGCCCCGCACCTCGATTTCGCAATCCCAAACCGGCCAAAAGGTCGCCCGCGAAGACCTGCAACCCGGAGACCTCATTTTCTTCATCACCCGGGGAAGCCGTGTGAGCCATGTGGGGATCTACATTGGCAACGGCCAGTTCATCCACGCGAGCAGCGGCGGCGGGCAAGTGCGGATCGACAATCTGAGCAAGGATTACTACAACAAGCGCTACGCCGGTGCCCGCCGGGTCGGCAAGTTTGATAGCGGCGTGCTGGACACGGCTAGAAAGGAACTTGGCCAAAAGGCGATCCCCGAATACGAAGGGCCCAACCCCGACCTCCCATAACTGGGGTCCCATCGGCGGTTGCAAGGGTCTGCCGCCGATGGGCTAGAATGGAGGGCCCTGACACGTGCTCCGGTCGTCTAGCGGTTAGGACGTCGCCCTTTCACGGCGAAGGTCGCGGGTTCGAATCCCGTCCGGAGTACCACACCTGTTTAGGTTCGAACTGGTTTTTCACTTAGGTTCAAAATCAGAAATAACCGGACGGGATTCGAACCATGGAGTTCCGAACGAGTACTCTTGACCTCTTCCATCACACTCTTAAACTACTATTGCGACTTCCTGGGACTTGACAAGCTGGATTGCCCGGTCGAGCAGTCCCACTTCGTAAAGCTTAGAAGCTATCTTCAGTGTTCAGCCGCCGACAGTATTTTTATGCTGGAAGCCCCTAGATTGAAGGGCTAATCCCTTTATAATCACCTCTTACTCACCCCCTCTACATTGCCGTGTTTCTAAGAGGGGGCAGATTCAAGGCACTTGCTGATGATAGCGCATGTTTCGGATACAATCGAATCATGCTTCATTTGCCTTTGTAGGAATTCCTCTATGACTATTCGCACAGAATTCGACGCGGTATCGCTAAAGACCTTGTTTGAGTCGAGCGGCCAGGACTTTACTGTAATCGTAAAGAGGTGGGCACGGGCATACGTTCCGCTTGTCGGCGGTACTGAGAGCATCAATGGGCAAACGAATTTGGGGGATGGCGGAATCGATGGCTACCTCACGTTCCCTGACACATGGCAATGTCCTTTTGGGTTCAAGCTTGCCGAGAGTTGCGTAGTGCAGCTTAAGGCAGGTGAATTTGTTAAGTCGGTCGCAGAAGAGGAGCTTACAAAAAAGGCAGCGGAGGGCACATATCGCATCAGGGATGACATCGAAGGTGGCAAGCAAGTGCTTTGGTTCGTTGGCAAGGCATTGGCCGACGGAGACCTTACCAATGCAGAAACTGACCTAAATGCCATCATTGACAAGATAAATCCTGATGCACCAAACGGGCTAATCATTGACCTTAATCGGTTGGCCGAGCTTCTTTCTGTCACACCAGTCATTGCTATAGAGCACTTTCACCCGAATTTCGGATGCGTGACCAGTGAAGTGGAATTATCCAGCAACCGACATAGCGACTTACCTAATTTTGCCCCTCCGCCAGGTCAGGAAGAATTTAAGAAAGAGCTCGTTCAAATCGCGCAAAGCACTGAAGTCGGCAGAAAAATAACGTATCGATACGGAGCGCCAGGCACAGGAAAAACCAGACGTGTTTTGGAAGCAGTTGTCAATACTGCTCAGCTAGGTGGCACCACCCTATACTTTCAAAATCCTAAAGATGCAAAAGCCTTCTTGAAATTCGCTGAGCAACATCGAATGAGTGCTTTTATCATCGTGGATGATTACCTAGACGACTCCAATGATGAATCCAGAATTGGACTGGAAGATATCCCAGACAACGTCCGTTGCCTCTTAATTGGTCACGGGCAGAACATCCGAACTAAACGCCACGAAGCGCTCTCATTTGATCCGCTCGGAGAAGAGGGGCTTTTCGCATTGCTAAAGGGCCGACATCCTACGCTAACTGAAGGCGCTATCACACAACATATCAGAGATGCTGGGAGGAACATTAGGCTGGCAAACATTTTCTGCACTCATCTTCGTAATGATTACAGCAATATCGATATTTTCAAATTATTGTTAGATATTCAGAAAGACAAGCAAAATATCCGCGACTTAAAAGTATTTATATGCCTTTCACTCGTGAAGTTCCTAAAAGCAGAAGATCGGACAACGTTCTGCGAACTTTCTGAAATCGACGAAGATCACTTCAAGGAAGAGTGCCGAATATCCTCGACATCAAACATGCTGATCCAGCATAACGAGCATGTCAGTTACATAAGTTGCAATAAATTGGCATACTTGACACTAATCGACACTTGGGCCAAGAGTCGAAGAATCATTGAGCATATCCTTGGCAATCCCGGCCAATTCCGCGGTCAAATTCTCGAACGGTTGAAAGAGCTTCCCGAGTGCGATGAGAAATCGGAAATGCTCGCTTTTTTTAAACCAGCCATGGGAGACCTCACCCTGTCTTCTATGGCCAATGGCATGGGTCATGAATTTGTTCAGCTAATGCTGGCAACGCCCGAGGAATATTTGCCAATCCTTGTCAAATGCGTCCTCGATGCTGGAGAAGGCATCAAAGAGTGGCTTTATGAAGGCGAACGATTCGGACGACGTGAGCTGATCGATCCCTTGAAAGACTTGGCGCAATTCGCGCAGTACTTCGAGCAATGCGAAGCTGTACTGTTTCAATTAGTCAAGTATGAGATTGAAACGCCCTACGTGAACGACTCTACAGCTGCCTGGTGCGACTGGTTCAGGCCGTACTTCGATTATACGATCTACCCTTACCAAGAACGGTTAAGCCTGCTCGAAAAGCGAATTCAGGATAATCCGCGTACCACGATCCCCAAGCTTGCGAAGATCATTTCAAACCTTTTCCCGCACACCGGACTAGGAATTCCTTCCAGGGTTGTAGGGGGAAAGGAAGCTCCGCAACGGCTCCACGACCAAAAGCTCTATTTAGCGCCCTGCCGCCTGGCCGTCGAAAAGTATCCAAATATCATTACAACGGCCCTACAGGATGCAACTGATGAAGAAAGAGAACTTCTCAGCAACGCTGTCGCAGATGGAGTTCTACGTTGGATTTCGTTTTCGGGCGATACTTCCGGGGTGCTTACCATCATGCAGAGCCCGAAATTTTCAAACGTAGCTCGCCAAAAAGTTGAATTCACATTGAAGAAGATTGCTGCGCTGAAAGATTTACGTGGGAAAGCCCGCGAAGAGCAAGGACGAGACCTAGAGGAGTCGTCTACCTACTACGAAAAAATCGACGTTATCCTAAATGCTATCAGCAGACCGGATGATCTGAAGGAATTGGCCTTCATGCTTCAGGATGACTTCATATTTCATACGAACGAAAAGCTATCTCATGAGGCAGTTGAACTCGGCAAAAGGATAAGCGAGAGCGAAGAGGTCTTCCGGAGGGCGATTGACGTTTTTGCGGACAAAACCAGCCCAGGTGGGCGCGAACTCGCGAAGCTGTATTGCCCGCTGTTTTCGAAGAAACAAAGGCTAGAGGTGCTTCGGGTTTTGGCTCACAGCGAAGGTAGCCAGTTTCTATATGCTTTTGTTTATGAGTGCGCTACGAACGACCATGAGTTCAAAGATGCGGCACTCAAGACGGCAGATTCTATCAAAGATGAGAATTGGGTCGTCGCCCTGAACCTCTTTGACAGACTTGATTTAGCAGCAAGTTTCAAACTCCAGGCGAGCTTGGTTGGCTCGGGGACTTTGCCGGTTTCGGTTTTGGGAAGAACCTACTTGCGGGATTCGAACGACGTGTCCGAGGAGTTATGGGAGCTGATCGATATCGCTCATTCAAAAATGCTCGAGGGCGATCTCGATGCCGCTAACGCATGCATTCACATTTCGGGCGAGTTCATAAGGGTTGGCATGATTGACGACAAGGTCGTTGGACTCGCCTTGACGGCGTTGGAGTCAGCGAGTGCGGCTAGGGACACCATGGCCGACTACGTTTGGCAGGAAGTTGCGGAGAAATTAGTCGAATCGGCTCCCGAAAAAGTCATTGAGATTGCTTCCCGTGGTGAGCTCGAAGAATACTCGAAGTCTGTTCAACTTTTGGCAACTTTGGCTTCCAATCACGGCGACCGGGTTCTCGCAAGTTTAGAAAACCGCCTCGCTAATGCTTACAAGGCACCCTATGTGCTCCACGGATCTTTGGAATCAATCGTGGACAGGATCGATCCAGCAGTATTTCAAAAATGGATGGCCCGTCAACCTGACTCCGTTCTCGTTAATTTAGCGGGACACTTGCCAAACCCCGAGTTAACTGACGGTATGCCGGTAATCCATCCAAACACCTTCGCATACTGGAGCCAGGTTCGAAAGAATTCGCCAATTTTCAAGGAAGCTCTGGACGAATTCACCGCGCATACGTGCAGTTTTGGCTGGACAGGCTACGGGGTGGAGCTATTCGCTCGGCATATTGACCTTGCGAACGCTTTGATTACGCACGAGCTCGATGGTATTAGGGTGTGGGCAGTGATATTCAAGGCCTCTGCTGAAGAACATCTGCGCAGAGCCGAGAAGAGCAAAACGATGGATCAGGCTAGGGAGGATACTCGCGGATAGGCTAAAAGCGTTGTAAGTGTTTTGACAATGAATCCACGCAGTAAGAAGAGTGATCTCGAGCGCAGTTAGATAATTGTGTACCAACGTATCATGTATTTTTTAGAATTGGAATAGCGTGAATATGAAAAGTCGCTCAAAATTTCCGCCTGTAAAGAGCTATTCTAATCGCGTCCAGTTCGGTTTACCATACCTATTTAGGTTCAAAACGGGAATTTGCTTAGGTTCAGATTTGGAAACAATCACACGGGATTCGAACCACGCCCAATCAAGTCTGCGAGAACCTCATTCGATTGGAGATATTTCTCTCTTCTATTTCTCGTGGATTTCGTTAGTACGAGGGGCCATCAGTTCATCACGACATTACTTTTGATTTGGTTTTGGCAATCTTGCTCTGAGGTTTTTTAAATCGACACTGCAACGATTAATTACACCGTCAATGTACTTCTGCAACATTGCATACTCGTTTAAACTGTTATCGCTATTTTGAAAATGTTTACGATGGTCCTTGACTTCAAATAAGTAGTCGATTGAGTCGTCGAGCAGGTCAATCATGCCCAAGAGTCGAGTGCGGTAAAGCGAGGAAGTGTCTTTCCCTTCGGGAGTTTCCCTCATTCGATCAAACCGCACACACAGAGCTTTGAGACATCCGCTATAAGCACTGACAATCGTAGCCAGTCGGTAGGAATCTACCCGTATCATACGTGTTGCGTTCTTGATGACCGCCTCAAACTCGGTCTCACCATCCTGAGGAACCGATTCAAAACCGAAGAAAGGAATCGCCGCAGTAGTGCCGTCATCGACAGTCGCCCACAGGACAAGATTCATTGCGCGCAATCGTTTCTCGAAGTAAATAGACGACCACCAGACATTTCGGCGTCGTTCAATCAAATCCGGCCGAGCGCGATCCAGAAAACGGAGGGCGTCGAACGCATATGAAAGAACATCCTGCCGCTGAGGACTTGAGAATGTGCTGGTAGTGCTGGAAGATTCCCAAATATTGGAGAATTGGTCACCAAAAACCTTTTCGCCTTGAGTGATTCTTGCGTGAGCCCGCAAAATGTCAAGCAAAGCTAGTTCAGCGGGAATGCGTTGCGCCTCAACTAGTCGAAGGCGAGATTCCGCAAGGTTTAGGGACTCAAATACGCCACTCAAGATGCTGGGATGAAGAATTATTAAGGCTTGAGCTCGTAAGCCGAGCAATCTAACTTGACACCAATTGGCTTCAAGGAGTGCATTAGCTAGGCTTGATCTCGTTTCGTGACGCAGCCGGTCAGCAAGTTTATTAGCTCGATGGATAAGTTTAATGGCTTCGTTGGCAAGTTCATGCGAGCTTGAGGCGCACTGAACGGCTTCTTTTTGACGAGCTGAAGCCATTAAGATCAGCTGCTCGGCCGCATGAAGCATAGTTCTGAGAAGTTCAAGCTTCGCCTCGGGTGTATTGACGTCGACTTTCCCTTCCAACAAGTCGCTCTTTCCATCATGGTAAAGAATATTCCAAGGAAATGATATTTCAGATAGGTTTTCGCTGAGTTGTGCTTGGGTAGGTAACGGAATGTAGCGTCGCGAGGCAGTTGAAAGCATCACTCCCCAACGTCTCCAGCGAAGAAATTCGATCATTTGGGGCATAGTTCGTTTGTTATTTATTAACCTTTCAAACTCCAGAAAGGGCCGACGGCCAAATGCCGACTTTTTGACAGCGTTCGATAAATTCGCGACAGAACTGCTAACTACAATACAATACGTTACCCATAGAAGGCTGAGTTTAGAGTCCTTAGGAAAAGAATCCCGATCTTTTTTGGATAATAACTTTATCAACTCGTCATGATCTAAGCTTAACTGGTATTCCAGTTTCTCCTTGGAGAGGGATAACAGCTTACCGATCAGCCTGTGTCTAGCATAAGCTTTTCCGTCTTCACCTACCTCCCTCGCAATCCGCCTTTGGGCGTCGGCACAAGACAGCCAGAATGACCGCAAGGAATCTATGAATTGTGATTTTGCATGATCCGAACGACGAACAATTTCCTCAGCTCGCTCGGCAAGCGAATCTAACTGCCGACAACTTCCTCGGGAATATCCGTGTGTTTGCAATATCCACATATTTGCTTTGAGTACTGTTTCAGCATTCTTGAATTCTTTAATGACTTCGTCTTGATACGTGTTAGCGTGAATCGCTGCGGCTTCGAGATGGTGGCGGCACGATTCGAAAACAGCATCCGGAGACTGACAAATATCAACTAAATACTCATACCAAGAGGCAACGACTAATTGGATACGAGCACAGTCAATTTTTAGGGAAGTGTTTTTAGAAATATACGTGGAAAGTAATCCCCATAATTCGTCCCGAACGACAGTGTGAATCCAATAGAGACCACCGGTGAGTCGCTTAACCAAACCGATTTTCTCGAGTTCGATAAGATAAGCCATAATTTCGGCCGGATCAATTTCTCCGAACAGATCATTGAAGTGAAATAGTGCTCTGTACCTGGGACGCTTTATGCTCGTGATAATATAGAGAAATCGAATTTCTTTCGCGGATGCTTGTTCGGGGTAAATTTCTTGGACTCCGTCAGGTTCTCTTTGGAGCCCTGCCCAGTTAAGCGACTGATTAATGATGGTTTCCGAACAGAAAGTCGAATAAGGCAGCGAAACGCTTGGAAAAAAAGATGGCTCATCAATCGCGTAATGCGATCGTTCAAACCCGATAAATTTTGTTGGTGAATTGTCAATTCTTAGCTGTGATGCAAATGAGCTTGAGTCAAAAGCATAACTGTCAGTCGTGCCGTCACTAGCAATGACAAGTTGTAATGGCTTTGACAATCCGCATTCCTGTGACGAGTTTAGCAAGAATGTTATCGCATTTAAAAACGCATCTGAAAATGTCTTAAAATTAGCAGTTTCATCCAGATCCCATTGTAGCTGACCAGCATTTGATCCCGGAGTTTCCCGGCAGTTGAGAAAGATCACCCACTTTTTGTTCGTGAAAGTGAGAAATCTCGCAAATTCTTCCGATAAACCCTTGAGCTTTGCCTCCGAATTGCCAGTCTCTTTATAAGAGAAGTAGTCGTCTCGTAATGAAATGTTTTGCTGACGAATACTCCATCCCGGAGTCCAGTCTTCTACTCCAAGGGCGCGGGAGAACGACTCAAGGAGAACCTCCATGAGGTTACCGGCAGATGATACGTCATTCATGTCGATCCTAATTGGAAGAATGTGAGGCTTGGCCTGACATTCACGGAAGGCTTGGGAAAGGGCTGAGGAAAGCGGCTTCTCCTTTTCTGCGGTTAGTATGAGCAGGGTTTTGTCGCTTTCTTCGAATTTTTCGGTTATTGAACAAACTTCCTTCTGATCTATCTCGCATAGGCGATAACCAGAATTTTCGTCCGTTTCCGGAATGAATGGGGCAGTAGTGGTGCGCGATGCGGAAGGAAACGGGCATCCTGCAATCGGAAGTGAACCTCGTAATCGTTGGTGCAAGTCAAGAAGAAGATACTGAGGGTTTCGTGTATGGATTACGTGCAGCCGGTCTTTAAGCTTCCCGCGTTTTTTCTCTGTTAGAGAGTTGGCAAATGAATCCGGAAAAATGTGGTTCCATGGATTGTCCCACTCGCTGGCAGGGGGATTGTAAGCCATCCAAAATATTTTAAGGTTATCGTAGCAAAGGAGCGCGGCCCGAAGAAAAGCAACGATGCGAGGATCATTCGCGGAGTAGCCAATGACGAGGATTGAACGACTGCATTTTTGGCTAACTTGATTTGGAGACAGCTGATACTGATCCTGAAAATATGTGACAAACGTTTCTATATCGTCAGCGCAAGGAGTGACATCGAGATTTTCGTCCCATAGGAGCGAGTCTCGTTCACCATGCAACTTGATTATTGCGCGAACCCCGCTGATCGCTTGGCAGTCTGGCAATTGTGATCCTGCTACGACAGAAAATGGTACGAGATCATTCCTGGCTGCTCGGTATCCTTCTTCCAGAAGAGTGTCGTAGTTCGTTGTTAAAACTAAGTCAGTTCGAAGAGCTCCGGCAAGGCTTCCCAAGACTTTGTGTCCCAGGCCAGGTTTCTTTCCTTTTAGAACATGTCTCCAAAACGAGTCAGCAATGTCTGGATTTCCTGGCGCGGAAAGGATGCTTGTGGCTTGACGATCCGGACTTACTGATAACTTCGTAATGAGCTGGAGTGCGGTTCGGAAGTCAACCATTGCCCCAAGGCATTGTCTGAAAAGTTTATGGTCGTTTGAAATCGCCCGTCTGTCATAGAAATACCCCTCATTATCATTGCCTTTAACCCAATATCGCTCTTGGTCTAACCATTTATGTTCCTCAACAATCTCAGTAAGTTTCACATCTCGTGAATCTATCTGTGACCTTTTTGCATCATATTTGTCAATAGCAAGGATGCGCGAAAAAACATGTACTCGTTCCTCTACTTGGCTTGCCCACTCTCCAGATTTTACTGCTCTCTTGGGGTCGATGAACGAAGGCCATTCGTCCGTTGAGGGTGACCAACGGTAATCTTCTTCATCTGATTCCTTCTGGAGTCCAAGGGACAATGCGATACATTTTTGCAGATACTCAAGTAGCTCTGAAATGAGAGGAAGTCCGGCGTGGACGGAGAAGCCCGAGCCGATGAGCGGCACGATGCCGCGGCCCTCTCGAAGCTCTGTGGCAATCAAGTTGGTAAATTTGTCTACATCCGCTGCCTTTTCTTCCCTTAGATAATCTTGGAGCATTACTCCCGGATATTACTGCTATGGAGGCTGACGAACGCAAGTCGGCCGACGACTTCTTAACGTGCTGACAGCTGTGAGTCTGCGGTATTTTGTCCGTCGAGCACGTATTTGATGCTTCCGATTTGAATGTCTTTTAGAGTTCAAGAAGTGGGATAGACGTTCAGAATCGTTCGAATCGCGTGTACTTCGGTGTACCAACCACTCCTCTGGTGGATCTTTTACTCATCAGGCTCGAAATCTGAGCCACCCAGACGGGTTCCGATCGTTTTGCCGCACCAATGTTAGGTCTAAAGGAGGAACGGGGGAACCCCACAATCAAATTCCCCGTTAGGCAACGCCATGAAGAAGCGAAGCCTGCTCGTTCTCCCCGTTTTGGCGGCGGCCAACGCCGCCGTGGCCCAAGATGTCATCGAAGACAACCGCACCTGGCTGAACCTGAACGCCACCGGCAAAATCAGCAAAGATTGGTCGTGGTACGGCGAACTCCAGCCTCGCTTTCGCGATAACAGCTCGGAAATCGACCAGCTCCTCTTCCGGGTCGCGGCCATCCAAAAGATCAGCCCTCGGCTCTCTTTGGGTTATGGCTATGGCAGCATCACCAACTACCGCCCCGCTGGCGACATCCACGAAAATCGTTTGTGGCAAATGGTTACCTATAACCCCCCTGCCCGGGGCCCCGTGACCCCGAACTTGCGCCTGCGGGCGGAGCAGCGTATGGTCGATGGCGGGTCCGATGTGGGATGGCGTTTGAGGTTGCAGGCCCGCGCCTCCCGGCCGATTGAGGGCACCAAGTGGTCAGTCTTCGCAGGGAACGAGTACTTCTATAATCTCAATTCAACGGACTGGGGTGCATTGCAGGGATTTGACCAGAACCGGTTGTTCCTCGGCCTGGGCTATCAGGTTTCAAAGCAGGCGAAGTTCGAGTTCGGCTACATGAACCAATATGTGCGCGGTGCCAATGCTGACCGCAAAAACCACGTCCTGTTCTTCACAACGGTCCTGAGCTTTTAGGACCCTGCAACTCAGGAATGGACACCGGCGTAGAAGGCGCTGTCGAGGGGGAGTAGCGCCTGCCCTGCAGATCCGTGGTCGTCAATACGCCAGGTCACCCTGGCCGGTACGGATTTAATGCGCAAGACCTTCGCACCCAGCCGGTGCGTGGTCGATCGAGCATTCATCGGTTGGATTTCTAAGGAAAACCCGACATGAAAAACTCGAAAATGCTCTTTCTCGGCGTCTGTGCCTTCTGCCTTGTGGGAGGTGCCGTGGCCTCGTTGGCGACGCAGCAGGTCAATTCGACTGACGCGATGCAACGCTTGACCGAAGGCAACCGCCGATTCGTCGCCGGAACCCCCCAACACCCGCACACCGATCCTGCGCGCCGGACGGCCGTCGCCAAATCCCAGGCCCCGTTCGCTGTCGTCCTCACCTGCGCCGACTCCCGGGTTTCACCCGAGCTTGTGTTCGACCAGGGCCTCGGCGACCTGTTCGTGGCCCGCGTTGCCGGGAACACTTTTGGTAAGGACATCCTTGGCTCGATCGAATATTCGGTGGCCGTGCTCGGGTCGCGGTTGATCGTCGTCATGGGCCACGAGCGGTGCGGAGCGGTCGACGCGGCCATCAAGGGAGGAGAATTGCCGGGCTCCATCGGTGAAGCGATCAATCCCATCCTGCCCGCAGTCGCCGCGACTGCTGGAGAGAAGGAAAACCGACTCGACAAAACCATCGCGGTCAACGCTGAGATGCAAGCCAAGCGGCTCCTTGCCGAAAGCAAAATCCTTAGCGACTTGGCAGAAAAGGGCGAGCTGAAGGTGGTTTCGGCAACCCTTGACCTTGATACCGGGGTCGTCACGATGGGCAAGCCGTAACTCTCCGAACCGAGTTTCTTCCAAATGGGAGGGCACTGGCCTAAGCCAGCGCCCTCCCATGTTTGCCGTCGCCGGCAAAGATGTAGACTTGCCGCTTGCAATGGATGCGGGGATAGAACAGATTCTGCGCCAAGAGCGGCCGCGCACATTGGCGACCCTCATCCGGCTCCTGGGAGACTTTCATTTAGCGGAAGAATCTTTGCAATCTGCAATTTTGGCCGCCCTCGAAAAGTGGCCACAAGAAGGCGTTCCCCAAAACCCCCGGGCTTGGCTCATCTCCGCCGCCCGATTCAAAGCAATCGATTCGCTCCGCAAAGATCGTCGGTTCATCCCAAACGACCACTTGCTCAATGTTATCGACGCGTCTGATCGCTTCCATGAGGTCATCGAGGATTTGTCGGTTGAAGATGACCAGCTCCGGCTGATCTTTGCCTGTTGCCATCCGGCGCTCCCCCTTGAAGGCCGCGTCGCATTGACTTTGCGCGAAGTCTGTGGCCTCACAACTTCGGAGATCGCCCATGGCTACCTCGTGCCGGACAGCACCATAGCCCAAAGAATTGTCCGAGCCAAGGCAAAGATCCGCGACGACCGGATTCCTTATGAGATTCCAGGTTCCGGAGAGTTGGGTTTCCGGTTGGCAAGCGTGCTGAAGGTCATGTACCTTTTGTTCAACGAGGGCTACTTTGCATCCACCGGTGAAGTCTTGTTCCGCCAAGTCCTTTGCCGCGAAGCCATCCGCCTGACAAGGCTCATCGCCGGGCTGTTTCCCGTGCCAGAAGTCTTGGGGTTGCTGGGCCTGATGCTTCTCCAAGAAGCCCGTTCCGCTACACGCTCAAGCCAGGGCGGTGTCGTGCTATTCGATGACCAGGATCCCGCCAACTGGGATAGCGTGATGATCCAAGAGGGGATGGGATTGGTCCAGCAAGCCAGTGCCGTCGATGCGCCAGGGCCCTACACGTTGCAAGCGGCGATCTTCGCCCACCATGTCCATTGGGCAATCCAGGGCAACAAGGACTGGCGCAAAATTGTCGAGTTGTACGACCAGTTGCTCCTCCAGCAACCGTCCGAGATCATTGAGCTGAACCGGGCGGTCGCGGTCTCACACGTTAAAGGGGCGGCGGCCGGGCTGGCCATCGTCGATGGCATCCTCGGCGAAGGAAACCTTGAAAACTACAGCTTTGCCCACTCGACCCGTGCCGAATTCTGCCGGAAATTGGGGCTCGTCCAAGAGGCAAGGAGTTCCTATCTCCGGGCATTGGAATTGACCGGCCAAACAATTCGGCGGCGATTCTTGCAAGATCGGTTAGATGGCTTGGCTATCCAATGAATAGAATTTTTCGGGCACCATGTCGAATTCCGCCTTTGCAGTTCGGCTAATCCATGACGATGCCAAGCAAGCATCCGGAAATCAGAGAAGACAACAATGAAATTCTACGTCGCAATCCATCGGCCAACTGGCTACGACCACTCCGTCGAAATCACCAGGGAAGTCATCGATGACATCGACCAAGTGAACGACGAAATGGTTCGCGCAGGCATCCGCGTTTTTGTTGGAGGTTTGCGCTCCCCAAGTGAAGCAAAAGCGATCCACCGGTCTTCAGACGGTTCACTGGCAATAACTGACGGCCCATTCCTGGAAACCAAAGAGTACATCGACGGATTCTGGGTTCTGGAAGTGCCAACCATGGAAGAAGCCGTGGAGTGGGGCAAAAAGGCCGCCGCCGCCTGCCGAGGCTCGGTTGAAGTGCGCCCGTTCCACTGATTCGAAAGGGAACTGTCGTTTGGCGGAGACAATGGGAGCACCCAGTCACCGGGCGAGGTGGTTCAAATCAGTGAGCCAGCTTTGCCCGGACGGGCATAAAAATCATTGCCGCCAGCGACCCCCCACACCGGTCTAGTGGCTGGCGGAGAATTCTGTTGAAGGCATTCCCCATGCGCGGGGAGACTCCCAGCCGTGGGGCGTCCTGGTGCCAGGCGCGGGCCCAGAAATCGGCCAAATACAGCGGGTTGCCTTCAAACCGCTTGACCAGGTAGCCCCCGCCCCCGATCTTGGCCCGATGCGTGCCGTTGGGGTTCACCTTAGGGGATATCCCGAGGAAACCCACCGCCCCCCTGAGACGCCAGGTATGACCCGGGGACTTGGGGTCATGCGTGTAGATGAATGGGGAAGAGCAATCTGCATCCGCCATTTGGGAACATAAGAGTTCCTCCAATTGCAAGGCCGTCTTGCCATAACCCCCGATCCCAGGATGGTGCATTCCAAGGACTTCGAGATCGGGCAAGCACCGGAGCCGGGCCTCTGGCCGCGCGCCAGGGCGGGCAAGAGGGAGAAAAGGCGTGCACCCTTCCGGCATGTAATGGAGACCGTTCGGGGCCGCCTGCCAAAAGGTGGGGACGAGCGATTTCCGGAACTGCGCCGGCGGCATGGCGTACCGACTTGTGAACGCATGGCAAAAGGCTGCCTGACTGGAAAACCCCGCCTGCGAGGAGAGGGAAGACAGGCTCTCTCCGGTCGTTAACAGGCCGTGGGCCGCGCGTTCCAACAAAATGCGTCGGCGCAAGGCTTCGGGAGATTCTCCGGCCAACAACAAAAACGAACGGTGGAAGTGGTAACGCGAAAATCCGGCCATGCGAGACCAGTCCGCCCCGTTGTCAGGTCGATCTGGATCCTCGGCAATATTGGCGACCACATGCCCAATGGCTTGGCAGAGCTCTTCGTAGGTATTTGCCCGCACCAACACCGATTATGCCCCCATGTCTGGCGGGCTGCTTTGACCTCGACCCGGCCCAGAGGCTGGCCAGACCTTCAATTGCAATTTTCTGACGTGTTTTTGCCGGGGTTTTCAGGTTCCCGTCGTGCGAATTTGATCCAGATTGCTCCTTTGTCGGAGCGGCGAAACCGCTCCCATCCCATTGACGGTATCAGCGGTTGATGAACATGGTCCTTTTCCTCGCCGCAGCGCTTCCCCAACCCGCTCCTCTACCCGACTCCCACTCGCTCTTGCCAACCCTTAAAGTCGGGGATGCCTTTGCCTACGAAATGAAATCGCAGATCCGGCAAGGCGCGGTGACCGGCGAGTTTAGGTCCGAATACGAAATGACGGTGACGAGCCTGGAACCCACAGGCACGGTCACGTTTAAAACCGTGCGGACGAAAAGTGTCTTTGCCATGGGGGGCAAGGAGTCGGAAGTGCCAGATTCCACGGTTGTCGCCAAGATGCGGGTGAACGGCGCATTCCTTTCTGTCGATCCGCCGGCAGCCAACCCGGAGCAGGCCAGGGTCTCCCGGTTGATGCAGTTCCAAGTCCCCGATTTCAAAATTGCCAAAGGGCAGGGATGGTCTTGGAAAGACCCGGCCAGCAGCCTCAACGGGAACGTCGGGGCAGAAGGCAAAGGGGAGTGCTTGGGATTTTACGAACATTCCGGAATCGAGTGCGCCAATCTGCGGATTTCGCTTGTGGAATCTGAAGGATCCCAGCCGGCTTCGGCCGTTTTCACCGTCTGGCTGTCGCTGAAGGACGGCATGATCGTGGAGAGCGCGATCGCGATTCAGAATGCGCCAATCGGCCAAGGGTCAGTCGGCGACATGGCTGTGCATGTCGTCCGCAAAAAACCAGCGTCTTGACACCCGGCTCGGTATCCTTCCGGAACACCTGCCAACCGGGAAATGGATATGCCTGTCGAACAACTCATTGAAGCGTACATGGCGGACCAGCCGGAACCGAAGCAAACGGACATACGCACTGTACATGAGGCCATCCAGAACCTCTCGCCAGGTTGCCGGCTGTGGTTCAAGGACGGCAAAAACGAACATGGCAAAGTGGTCGCCAACCCCAACATCGGCTATGGGGAATACACCATCAGATACAAGGATGGCACCACAAAGGAATTCTTCAGGATTGGCCTTAGCGCAAACACATCCGGCCTATCGGTCTATGTCATGGGACTCCCAGATAAGGGGTATCTCAAAGCCAACTTTGCCCAATCGATCGGCAAGGCAAGCATCACCGGTTACTGCATCAAGTTCAAGAGACTCAAAGACATTGACCTCGACGCCTTGTGCCGTGCCGTCAGCTACGGCTTTGACCAGTCAAGCTGACCCAGCCAACTCCAGGAAGCCAGGCTAGCTCAGCTAACGTAAATTTCCTGGTCGTCCCAACAGGTTTGCAGATAGTCGATCTGGCCCATGTGCAACGTAGCATGCCATCCCGGAAGACCCATCAAGAACCGCATCGACATCGACCAACCTTGTCCCGAATCAAGGGATAGTTCCACATCTTCTGCGGTGAACGTGTCCAAGACCGCCAATACTTCTTCGGTTCCCGAACGGAAAATCGCCTCGACCTCAGCGCGGCTGGTAACGGCCACCTCTTCCGCGTTCCGTTGGGAAATCCAGGCTTCCAGATCGTCCACCGCCGGCACGCTTTTCTCCCGCATCATCTTGGCGAAGCGTCCCGCATAGAGCGCGGTATGGGCGGCTATTCGCAAAGCCGATTTCGAGGTCGGCGTTGGAGTCCACTCCAGTTTGTCGTCCGGGACATGGGAAAAATTCCTCAAGAACATCTCCATCCCCTCCACGGCGCTTCGTTTGCTGATCTCGACAATTTCCAATTTCCTGCCACCTGAACGGCCGGATTCTACACGCCGGGCCCGATCGCCATCCTGACTTGTGCAAACGACTATGTTTATGGCGGAATCGGGGAAAATGGGAGCATGAAGCCCAAGAACATGGTCTGCCTCTGGTACGACAACGATGCCCAAGGGGCCGCAGAATTTTATGCAGCCACGTTCCCAAACAGTGCCGTCCAGGGAATCCACACCGCACCCGCGGATTTCCCGGGCGGCAAACAAGGAGACGTCTTGACGGTCGAGTTCACCGTCCTTGGCATTCCCTGCTTTGGGCTGAACGGTGGCCCAATTTTCCCGCATTCGGAGGCTTTTTCATTCCAAGTCGCTACCGACGACCAAGAGGAAACCGACCGGTATTGGAATGCCATTGTCGGCAACGGAGGGGAAGAGAGCATGTGCGGGTGGTGCAAGGACAAATGGGGCATCAATTGGCAGATCACGCCCCGCGCTTTGACAGATGCCATGGCCCAAGGTGGCGAAACGGCGGCAAAAGCTTTTGAAGCCATGATGACCATGAGAAAAATCGACATCGCGGCAATCGAGGCCGCGTGCCGAGGCTAGAGCTTCCGGCCCAAAGTTGCCGTGAGGTTTGCGCCAGGAGTTCGAATCTTGCGCCACATTTTTGGTCAATTGCTTCAACAAAGGTGAGTCACGCATTTTTAAAATATGGGCATTGTATTTGCAACAAAAATTCGATAATATGTGCTCATGTTGAAATTCGCCGTCATGGCTGCCATTCTCCTCACCACCTCTTCAACCATGGCGGCAGAAGTGCCGACAGGAATTGCTTCTCGATACGCTGAGTTGTCCAAGGTCTTTCAGAAATGGGATTCAAAAGCATTTGCCTCCTTCTTCGCAAAGGATTTCATCTTAATCGATACCGAGTCGAAGAAGGTCAATAGGAAGGAGTTTCTCCAAATGGTAGATGGTCTTATGGAAGGGGTCACAAAAATTGAGGATCACGAAGAATTCAATGGCGTTACCAAGCTAAAGGGCGGGGTTGTTGCCGTTAAATGTGATTTGAAACTGATGATTGCCAAACCAGATGGAAACCTCAGTGTTCACGAAATCTGCACCGACTATTGGAAAAAAGTTAGCGGAAAATGGGTGATGGTCAAGACAATCGATTGGGTTTTCACTGTCGAGCCGGCTCAATAACCGTCGTTCCCCTCTAGGGACGGTTAATCATCCGAGTTTTCGGTAAGGGGCTAGTGCATCGATCACAATGAGAGAAACTCAATGCCTAAATTCATGACTACAAATCACTGACCGCAAGATTTAGTCGATTGCTTTTGGGCAGCTTAGGCTTTTGTCGTACATCCCAGACCGGTCGAAACAGCAGATCCTCTTTTTGCCCTTGGAGAGCATATCCATCATCTTCTCAAGCCGGATTCCCCGAGTCTCGGCCTTTTTGCCGCTGGTCATCCAAAAAATCCAGTCGCGCCGGGCCAATGCGGTAGTCGCGAGCCATGTCTTGAGAGATTCCGGATTGCCTTCAAGTGCCAGACGGAGGTCGTCGGGAATCTCCGGCTCCGGTTCGGTTGCCATCGGGGTGATCGCGACCTCTGCCAAACCGCCAGGAGTCGCCCGCATAGACTGGACGAGGGCTTCATCTAATTGCATCCAATGGCCGCCTTCGCCATCGGGACGTAGCGTCGTCTGGAAGCCGACCCCATTCATTTCCCCTTTGACCGAAACCATGCTCCGGCTCGGGAGTTTGTCGCTGGCCTCTTGGGGCAACCGGAGGAACAACCAATTCCCACCGTCGGCGGGACGGTGCACGGTCGCTCGGAAGCAGATCTCCTTCAGAACCTTGGCCATTCTCCATCCCATCTTACGCCACCAGGGTGGAATGCCGCCGCTGACACTACTATTTGACTGTTAAGGAATCGCGAGTTCAGTAGACTTAAGTCTGTATTTGAAGTATATTCGTCCCGTGGCAGAAATTGATGTGCTCCTCAAAGCATGGGATGCCGCCCACTGGGAACTCGGCGAGGCATTCAAAGGACTACAGGACAGCGACGTGTGGCGCAGGGTCGATCCGCGGTTGCTGAGCATCGGCGAACTCACTGCCCACATGGCCTATGGCGAGGCGACGAACTTCGGCATTCCAGTGGAAAGCCCGCTCATCGACCGGCAAAACCGTTACTATCCGGTGGCCGTGGTGGAACCGTTTTCCTGCGATTTTGGGGCCGAAGCCCTTTACAACGAGTTCGAGCGGATCCACCAAGAAGTTAAAGCCGGGTTTCTGGGCAAAGTCGGCGACTTGGGCGACCAGAACCCCAGCCGCCCGGATTGGACATGGGGGGCGACTCTGGAATACATGGTCTTCCACGTGGCGTACCACACCGGCCAAATCTATAGCGTCCGGCACTTGATGGGGCACGAGACCGAAGACAATTGAACCTGCAGTGCTCCTTTTCTGGCGAAGTTTGGTACTGGCGTGGCCCGGCGCCATTCCACTTTGTCACCGTCCCACCGGCTGAATCGGCTGCCATCAAGGCCGTTGAAAAGCACGCCACCTACGGGTGGGGGATGATCCCAGTGCGGGCGACAATTGGCAACACTGAGTTTGAAACGGCGCTCTGGCCAAAAGACGGGCAATACATTTTGCCGCTCAAAGAAAAAATCCGGAAGGCTGAACAGATCGAAGTCGGCTCCGCGATCCTGGTGGCTATGGAAGTGGTAATGACCCATGGAAGCCGTTGACCAGGCAACTTTGGCTTGGCTGATGGACGGCGACCCGGCCATCAGATGGCAAACGTTGCGCGATTTGAGCAACGCCGATCCCAGCGCGTCTGAGGCCGCGAGAAAATCAGTTGTAACCGAAGGCTGGGGCCGACAAATCATCGACGGATTGCTGCCCGACGGCACATGGCCACATGGGCGTTGGACGGGGTCACCTTGGGTGCCGCTCCTGGCCATGGATTTTGGGATGCCAGCCGATGAGCCCCTGTTTGCGGCGGCCTGCCGGCAATTCCTGGATCCTCAACTCAGCCGGAAAGACCTTCAATCTGTTGCCGGTTTTTTGAAGAACATGGACATTTGCCATATCGGGTTTTGGCTGAGAATTGGGGCCTATATCTGCCCGGCCGATCCTCGGCTTTCTTTGCTGGCGGACTGTTTGGAAGAGTTCCAAATGGCTGACGGCGGGTGGAATTGCCGGATCCGCCCAAAACCGGAAACCCGCCACAGCTCCCTGCATACCACGTTCAACGTCTTGGAGGGGCTACGGGAGGCGGCGAGCTCAGGAATCGTCGGCGCCGGCCGGTACCGGGCCATGGAGGATCGGGCGGCCGAATTCGTTCTCTCCCATCAATACTACAAATCCGACAAGACGGGGAAAGTGATTAACGAACAGTTCACCAGGACGACTTTCCCAAGCCATTGGCACTACACGGTGTTGCGGGGGCTGGATTTTTTCCGATCGACCACCTGGTCGAACGATCCACGGTCTGGCGATGCGAAGGAGTTGTTGAAGTCACAACGGGCTCCCGATGGCCGGTGGAGGCTAGGGACACCCATTGCCGGCAAACTCCCGTTCCCGATCGAGAAAACCGGCAAAGAGAGCCGATGGGTCACGCTGAAAGCTCTGCGGATCTTAGCCAGTTAGAACCGCAACTGGATCCCAAAGTAGCCGTTGAACCGGGTCATCGGCAAACGTTGCGTGAACAGGCTGCGGCCAACTGCGACGATCAGCGTTGAATCTTCCGAAAGCCCATGCCGCCATCCGAGTTGGGCGATGCAATCAAGGTTCCTTTCCCCAGTTGACCCCTCAACGTGGACTTCGGCAATCGCCTCGTCGTTTGGGCCGACCCCCCTCGACGTCGCCAAACCGGCAAACCAATCGGGAGAGGATCCGGAACGGGCAAAGACTCCGGCATCGGCATTGAACCCCAGCCTGCCAGAATGCCACTGGACTTCCACCGGCAGCAGAAATCCGGTTGCAGGGTCTGCGAGCCCGTCATCGACGGATCGTTGCGAGACGGGGGCTTCAACTTGTGGGAAGATAGAAATGGCCGGCATTCCAGGTGTCTCATCTTGGAACCGCCACTTGATCCCGATGTTGCCAGGGCCAAGGTTACGGGCCGAAGACCCGCCATCGTTGACGAGCAACCAAGGGGCCTCCACCTTCAATTGTAGGTTTGGGGTCGCACCGAATGCGAGGTCGATGAGGGGGAGCCCGACTTCCAGCGATCCAAAATGCCGGGTCACCGTGTAGGCAAAATTCAGTTCGAACCGCCCAACCGGCGGAGTCCCCGGGTCATCGGTGATCATCGGCGGTCCCCCTTGGGCAAAGCAAGATCCTGTGGCGGCTGTGGCCAACAGGGCGAAAAAGGATCTGAGGGACATCGCTTTATTGTGCCGGTTCCGGCCCGGCGAATCCTACTGGCCGTCCAGCGGTTTTACTCCCACTCTTCGGTCCGCCAGAGACCCCAAAGATTCTCCTCTTCCCACTCATCGGAAACGTCGAATCCGTTGACCCTCAAGGCCAGCAAAACTGCCCCGACATGCCATCCTTCATGCCAAATCATGTGGTGCAAAAATAGGATCGGGTGGTCGTAGGGGCTCTTTTCTGGCTGGCCGGACTGCAAAGTGCGCCGCATGGTCTCCGCGACGGCTTGGGAACTGATGTCCAGTTGTTCGGCAATCCGGGCCACATCCCGGCAGGGTTCATCGCTTTCATTGAATAGCCGTTCTCCGGGGTATTCCTCAGATTGGTTGATTTGGCTCCACCACCACCGGCGGACGCTGTGGATGTGGCACAAGTGCGCCGCAATATCCATTTCCCCTTCCGCCGCTTTTGCGGCCAAACGGTCGGCATCCATCGCGCGCGCCACGTTCACGACGATCTGGTTCTGCCGGGACCAAGATTCGATCAAAGTTTCGGTCAATGAGTCCATGTAGAAGAAAGTCTACATAAATAATGATCAAAAGTCAAGCGGGCGTCCACTCTGCATGGACGCCCGCTTGACAGTGGTGGTTTTTACTTGGACTTTTTGCGACGGCGCGCAGCCAACAGGCCAAGGCCGAGAATGGCAAACGTCGCCGGTTCGGGAACCGCGCCGGGCGTGAAATCGATCCCTTTGATGATCTTGCCCGTATCGGCTGTGAACAAGGTCGTGGCCGAACCCAGGTTCAAGGTCGAGTTCCAACCGGCCGAGTCGCTTATGCTGAGAACGCTGTTAGCCGTCAAGGCGCCTTGGCCCGTCGTCACAAACAGGGTCGCGCCAGGGGCAGCTGCGGTTGCCCGCGCCGCCAAGCCGAATCCGCCGAACGTGGTGGCCGCCGTCCCGTTGGCAACCCACGACCCGCTCACCAGCGAGAACTTGCTAATGGTGCCCGCCGTGTTCGAAGTTGCTTGCAACGTATAGAGGACATCAAATGCCGAACCGTTAGAGCCTGAGCTCACCAAGTAAAAGTCCTGGAAAGAAGAGGCGCCGTTTGCCAGTCCGGCCAGACCGGCATACGTGCTGCCTGTCGCCGCACTAAAAGTTCCAACCGGTGCCGCGGTCGTCGATGCCGTCATACCGTAAACCGTCCCGCCAAAGGCGTGGACTTTGCGGAAGTTCCCCGTTGGGCTGGCCGCGCTCGTCCCGTTCGTGTAAAGGCCGCCTTGGTCGGCGATGAACCACGTGGAGTTATCCAGGCTCGTCGAAGATCGGGTCTGGTTGCCGCTAGTGCCGGTGTAAGTGGTTTGGATGGCAAAGTTGCCGCCAAAGTCCAGCGAGCCGACCGCCCGCGGGTTCAACGTGTTCACGTTGGAGGTCGTGTTGCCATCCAGGTTGACCGCATTGAAAGTCAACAGCGAACCGTCGTTGGTCAAAGAAAGATAGCCGGTGCTAGTGGCCGAACCGGAAAGCCGCATGGCCGCCGTCCCCGTCCCCGGGATGGCATAGGTGTTGAGCGCACTACCTGGGGTAGTTGAGCTCAGTTCCAAAATGCCGAACGTGGTGTTGCTGAGGCTAGCATCGGCTTGGAGCACGGCAAGGTTGCCGGCGCTGAAGGCGTGGGCAGAAGCCGAGATCGCGGCAAAGGCGACGACAGCGAGGCGCGACGAATTTTTGGCGTAGGAAGTGCGATTATTGGGCATGTCTCCTCTCAACTGACACCTCAGCAAAACTGCTGAATGGCGCTAACTGGAAATGTATCACGCCACGGCGAACGAGTTATATGCGGAAAATTGTTGCCAGCAAAATTACGGGTACATGTTAACCGTGCCATAACATGGAACCTGATGAATGGGATCAAAAGACCCTGGATCCCGCTCGCACCGGGCTACCGGCTTGGTTCGAAAAGAAACCGGGAGCCCATGCGGGCTCCCGGTCTCGATTCAAAGTCTTGCGACCGTTACTTGGACTTTTTGCGGCGGATGAGCGCCACTGCACCCAGGGCCAGAACCGACATCGAAGCCGGTTCCGGAACCATGTCGTAACCGATGACATCCATGTTGCGTTGGCCAACGGTGGTGAAGTTGTTCTGGATTCCCGTGTTGGTGAACGCGTTGAAGCAATCGGCCGTGGAGGCGTAATCCATCGAGTCGCCACCGCTGACTGTGTTGAAGTTGACCAGGTTGGTTGCACCGCTGTTGATTGAGAAGTAGGTTTGCGGGGTCAACGCACTGCCGAGGGCGCGGGTCCCGTTGCCCGAGTAGCGGTAGAGGTCGTTGATGCCGAGCGAACTGGCGAACCCGAGGATCCCGATGCGGCCCATGCATTCGGAGATTTCGTGCATGGCAACGCCGATAAAGTCGAACGAACCGGCAACCGCGCGGTTGTTCGGGTCAAACGCATAGGTGTGACCAGCACCAAAGGTGATCGTCCCGTCGCTGCTGGCATTGTTGCCAGCGATCTGGCCGAGTGCCTTGGCTTGCGCGCGGGCCATGATGAAGTTTGAAGTCGTCGGGGATGCCGTGCCGAGCGAGGCCACCGCGGTTGCGTCGTCAGCGGTCGTGGCGTCGTTGGTCAACATCGTTTGAATTTGGGCAAACGTGAAGTTGCCGACCAAAGGCGTGCTGCTCGATCCCAGAGTCCCCGTGCCCGCTGCGAGTTGGAACGTCAGGTTGATCGTAATGTTGTCGGTGTACCGGCTAGTGAACTCCGCTTCGGCCAAACCGATCGCGGTCTGGAATTGGGCGGCCCGGGGGTCTGTCCCAAAAGAAAAAGTGTTGTTGAAGCTCAAGGCGTGAGCGGTCCCGGACAGGGCAACCAAGGTTGCGCTGGCGGCGAGGATGGTAGTTGTTCTCATGTGCGACTGTCTCCTATCAAACGATTGCGGCCAAGCCATCCATGTGCATGGCCAACCCCAACAGTTTAGGGGATGGGCCGATAAATTGCAACATTGACGCACGGCAATTTTGCTAGGTTATTCAGTCGCAACGTTATTTCGATTGCCTCCTGGCTGGCGAACTGGCAATTTTCTCGCCTCAGCCCGCGGCCAAGGCGCAAAGGCGGTCTTCCATCGCCATCCGGTCGGGATCCACGGTGCCTGGGTTTTCCAAGTAGTGCCCGACGATTTCCATGACCCCCCGCGAAAACGGCGTGGTGCAAGCAAACCCAGGCACCATCGCCTTGATTTTGGAATTGTCGAACACCATCGAATTCGCCTTGTCGCCCAACAGGCCGCCGCGCCGCCCCGGGTCGATCTCCGCAATCTTTGTTGAAGGCAAGTACCGCTTTTCAGCCACGATTGCTCGGCCAGTCAAGCGCGACGCAGCGTGGGCGTGCAAGTCGTAGATTTGGTTCCAGGTCAGCCATTCATCGCTCGTGATGTGCACGCTATCGCCGATCGCACCGCTGTATCCTAGCAAGCCGTTGAACCCCTTGGCGAAATCGGCATGGTGGGTGAGCGTCCAAAGGCTCGTGCCGTCGCCATGGACACAAACGGGCAACCCATTGAGGATGCGATGCAAAACCGTGTAGCCGTTGTCGAAAGGCAAAAGCGTTTTGTCGTAGGTGTGCGAGGGGCGGACAACCGTGAACGGGAATTTTTCTTCGCGGTAAGCGCGGGTCAACCGCTCTTCGCAGGCGGCCTTCTGCCGGGAATACTCCCAAAACGGGTTGTCGAGTGGCGTTGATTCCAACACGGGCAATCGGCTCGGTGGGGTTTGGTAGGCACTGGCCGAACTGATGAAAACATATTGCGCGGTTTTGCCCCGAAACAGGTTGATATCACGCTCGATCTGGTCCGGCGTGTAGACGATCCAATCCACCACCGCATCCCAGGTGTGGCCATCTAAAACGGATGCGGAATTATTGATGTCTCCCCGGAGAATCTTTACACCATCCGGGGCTGGTCGGCTGCTGTTCCCCCGGGAAAGCAGATGGAGGTCAATCCCCTGGCGGGCCGCCAATTCCGTGCAGGCCGATGAAATGATCCCGGTCCCGCCGATGAAGAGCACTTTCATATGAATACGCGCGACGTTACCCCGGCCCCGGTGTGGGTTTCCGGTTGGGAGCTGGGATGGGGCTTCAGTAGTAGCTCAGGCTCACAATCGATATGTCGCCCGAACTCGTTGTGCAGTAATCACCGACCACCGCCCCGCCATAGGTTTGCCATTGGGAAAAGATGAGGCTGGTCAGCGGGGGCCCGGCATCCAGGCGCAAAAATTGGCCGTTTCCATCACGCAATTCCAATCCGCTCACATATAACGATGCCCGCGACCCGGCGATCACAAGTTCAACCGAAAGGCCACTTGATGTCGAGGGGTAGTTAAATACCGATTGGTCTTTGATGAGCGACACCCATGGCGTGCCGTTCCCGGTGAACGGGTTGTTGATGATGCGGAGGTACCGGGTGCCTTGGTATTCGGCAAAGCCGACCCCGAAAAATCGGCCATTCCGGTCTTGCAGGCCCATCATCATTCCAGGAACAGGAGATTCCAAAAGACCGTGGTACCCGCCAAAGGAAGCGAGTTCCGCCCGAATCGAGGATCCAAGGGAAAAATCGATGGACGTGTCGTGTCGGTCAAAAACCATGTATCCGGATTTGCCGGGGTTGGCATTGCTGTTATACGCCGTTGAATTGGCCGTGTCCAACTGCATCCACACAAATTCGCCCCAAGAAAGGAAGCCATTCAGAACCGTTGGCTGCGCCGATTGGCTCGAATTGAGGTTTGTCCGGAAGTTCCACCCCCAAAACGTGCCGGCCATGCTCGGGTGATCGGGCCGGACCCGGTTGACTGTCGACGTGAACACCATGCCTCCCGCCGCGGAAACCGGAGCCGCCATAGCCAGGGCAAGCCCCCAAAAAAGCCATCGCATGGCACCAGGTTGGGCGTCGGGGCGGCATTCCGTCAATCCCAACCGGTGGTCAGGATTCCCATTTGGTGGTCAATAGTAGCTCAGGCTGGCAAATTGGATCATCCCCGCGCTAGAAAGCGAATAGTCCCCGATGATCGCTCCACCATAAGTTTGCCAATCCGTGAAGATCAGATTGTTCAACGGAGGGCCCGAATCTAAGCGGACCGGCATTTGATTCTCATCCAGTAATTCCTTGCCGCTCACCAACAACGAGGCACCTTAGCCGGCAACTACCAACTCCATGGTCAGCCCTTGGCGGATCCCGCTCAAATAGTAAAAGTTCGTCGAAGTCGTCAGCTTCACCCAGTTGGTGCCCGCCCCGGTGAACGGGTTGTTGATGATGCGGACATAGTGGTCGATGAAATCCCAACCCAGCCCGATTGCAAAGAACCGGCCCCGCTTATCCTGCAATCCAATCATCATTCCCGGAACCGGCGATGTCGCCGTTGACGCATGGCACCCCATCCGCAAAATCTGCGCCCGGATGGTTGAGCCCAGTGTGAAGTCAATCGATGTGTCGTGACGGTCAAAAACCATGTAACCGCCCCGGCCGGGAAGCGACGGATTATTGAATGCCGAAGAGTCGTCCCATGTGCTCAACGTGAGATAAGTCGAGGTATCGGCAACTTCGTTGACACGGGTGACGTACGGCAACGTGACTTGGCTCGAATTGAGATTCGAATGGAAGGTCCATCCCCAAAAGGTTCCTGCCAGGCTGGGGTGATCCGGCCGGACATTGTTGATCGTATCGGTGAACACCATGCCCCCTGCGGCCGAAACCGGAGCCGCCAAAGCCAAGGCAAACCCCCAAAAAAGCCAACGCATAGCACCAGGTTGGACATCCAGGTGGCTTGCCGTCAATCCCAACCGGTGGTCAGGATTCCCCATTCGGTGGTCTTTTGGAGACCAGCCTTGCCCACCCGTTGATCCCGAGGCGGATCAGGGAGTCCGCAAGGCCGTGCTGCGGGTTCGCCCCGTGTGTGGACCTGCATGGGAATCCAAAATCGAACTAACATCCTCTGTGTGGAAAATCTCAGCAAAGTTGCAAAAGTGACGGCTGTGTTCTGGGTCACCAAAATCTTGGCGACGACACTCGGCGAAACTGGCGGGGACTTCTTTGCGCAGACGTCAAAACTCGGTTACGCCACGGCGACGGCGATTTTTCTCACATTTTTTGCAATCACGCTGGGAATCCAGCTCTCAGCCAAAAAGTTCAATCCTTGGATCTATTGGGGGGTCATCCTTTCCACAAGTACCGCCGGGACCACCATCTCAGATCTAATTGACCGCGATTTGCATTTGGGATACGCCACAGGTTCCGCGATCCTGGTCGGGATTTTGGTGGCCATCCTCATCATTTGGCGGCTGAGCACCGGCACCCTCTCGGTCGAATCGGTCACCGGCGGCAAACAGGAGGTCTTTTACTGGATCGCGATCTTGGCATCCAATACGCTCGGAACGGCGCTCGGCGATTTCCTGGCCGACAGTTCGGGACTCGGGTTTGCCGGTAGTGCCGGCTTGATCACTGGTGTCTTGGTGCTAATCTTGATCCTCCACCTGGTCACAAAGCTAGACAAAGTGTGGCTTTTTTGGGCGGCGTTCGTCTTGACGCGGCCTTTCGGGGCGACATTTGGAGACCTGCTCACCAAGAAGGAAGACCACGGCGGCCTCGACCTGGGAACCGGTGGATCTTCGCTGGTACTGCTGACGTTGCTCGTCATCGTTGTCATTTGGACCAACCGGCGCACCCAAACGGTGCAACCGGCCTAATTCGCCCAATGTTGGCCGGGGATTTGGCAACATTGGCTCTTTCCGGCGGATTCCTGTGCCGCCTGAGCCATCATCAAAGCGATGCGGCAGATGCGGAGATGTTTTGTTTGGCTCCTCCTTTCGGTTGCCTCACTGGCCAACGCCCATGACCCGCAACTGAGCCGTGTGGAAGTGGCCGTGACCGCGAACCGGGCGAATGTGACCGCCGTGACGGCCGCATCGACACTGCGGCAGTTTACGCATTCCGCGAACCGCGAAGCCCTTGCGCAAGGGTTTGCTGACCGAATCGAGCTCTGGTCCGGCGACACCAGAGTCGAATTGGAAGGGCTCAACCTGCAAATCGACGAAGCCGATGATTCGGCGATTTTGACCGCAACCACCCATTCGCCGGTGGATCGCCTTTCGTTGCGACAAAGGGTCTTCCCACAACAACCGGAAAGCCGTACGATCCTCTCGATCTGGGTCAAGGGCCGGGAGCCGGTCGATGTCGTCCTCGACCCCGCCCATCCGGCCTATATCCCAAACGGGTCGGTTCCCGGCTTTGCTGAACGGGCCTTGGCATTCCTCTCGCAAGGCATCGGCCATATCCTTAGCGGGCCCGACCACATCCTTTTCGTCCTGGGCTTGGTGTTGATCGGCGGCTCGGTCAAGTCGCTCCTCAAAATTGTCACGGCATTCACTCTGGCCCACAGCATCACGCTCACTTTGGTGGCCTTGGGGGTCTTCCATTCCAACCCGCGCGTCGTGGAACCACTCATCGCCCTTTCGATTGTGGCGGTGGCGGTTGAAAACATCCGGCACTCCCGGATCGACGAAGACAAGCGGGCGGCTTCGGCGGGATGGCGGCCTTGGATCGCCTTTGCCTTCGGATTGATCCATGGATTCGGATTTGCCGAAACACTATCCAGCCTCGGCCTTAAGGGTGGCGCCTTGGCTACCGCGCTTGTCTCGTTCAACATCGGGGTTGAGTTCGGGCAGGCGCTCATCATCATGGCCGCAGTCCCAATTGTCTTGGCCGCGCTCCAGAAGAAACCCCTGGCTACGAACCGGTTTTTGGTGGCCGCATCCGCCGGCATTGGGCTGGTCGGCCTGTTTTGGTTCGCCACCCGCATCCTGAGTTGAACCAGCAGCCCGCCCGACCGTCCCATCCGGCATGGTTGCTGCCTTCGCATCCGCCCTGCTCTTAGAAACTGTCCAGCCGATCAAAGTGGAAGTCGATGGCGTCGAGCGCCAAGGGATCTACCTGAAACCGGCAAAGGGCTCTGGCCCAGCCCCCCTGGTCTTCGGGTTCCACGGACACGGCGGAACCATGAACTCAGCCAGGCGCAGTTTTGGAATCGAGGAAGTGTGGCCAGAGGCCGTGGTTGTTTATCTGCAGGGATTGCCGACCCCGGGGCAGCTCACCGACCCGGAAGGGAAGAAGAATGGATGGCAACAGGGCCCAGGTGCGATGGAAGACCGGGATGTCAAGTTTTTTGACGCTGCGCTGAAATACGTCCAGTCACACGAGCAGATCGATCCCCATCAGATTTACGCTATGGGCCATTCCAACGGCGGTGGGTTTACCTATACGATTTGTGCAGCCCGGCCCCAGGTTTTTGCGGCAATCGGCGTGAGCGCGGGCGGATTCCAAGGCGGGGCCAAATTGCAACCTTGTCCTGTCATCCACATCGGGGGGGTCAACGACCCCCTTGTCAAATACCGGGGGCAGCAGGCGACCGTTGCCCGGTTGAAGCAGATCAACGGCTGCACCAAAGACCCTGCATCGTGGAACGGGGTTGCCGGCGCCGAGCTTTTCAAATCCGAAAAGGGGGATGTCGTGTTTGTGACCCATCAGGGCGACCATAGTTACTTTGCCGATGAGACAAAGTGGATTGTTACATTCTTTAAAGAGCATAAAAAACAGTAAGGATTTGGGAAAACTTAGCGAACTTTGACCCCTAGTGAACCGTTAGGACTGCTATGACACCGGTGGCCTTAGCCCTTGCGGGACTTGTGATGGGTTCACAAGTCGGGCCCGATATCAAAAGCAGTCTATTGGTCTCCCACCGCACTGCCATGCCTGGTGATCGGGTGGCGGCCCTCATCGTGCTCAAGATCCCTGAACCCTGGCACGTTTACTGGAAGAATCCAGGGGATTCCGGAGTGCCGACCCAGATTGATTGGGAACTTCCCAAGGGATGGCAAGCCTCGCCCCCGGATTTCCCCGTCCCTAAACGTTTGGAATCCGAAGGAATCGTCTCCTATGCCTTTGAGCGGCAGCTTGTTTTGCGCACCTGGTTGACGGTGCCAGAAGAATCCCGTCCCGGAGAGGTGGCCGCCATCCGGGCTAAGGTCAAATGGCTCGCGTGCGTCGAAACCTGCGTCCTCGGTAGTGCGGAACTCGCCACCCAGGTCAAAGTTGGGGCGATGTCTGAGGCGGATCCTGCCGGGATGGCCTCCCTCAAGGATTTTGCCGCGACTGCCCCTAAAAGGATGCCTGACTTCCTGGTTAAGGCATGGCCCAGGGTGGACGGATTCGATCTTGTGATCAACGATCCTGGAGTCTCTTCTGCCTTCTTCTTTGCCGACGACTATCGAGACGTCGAATGCGGCGCACCCCAGGAACGGACGTCCAACGGCAACACATCCACGCTGCGCCTCAAGATGCCCGTTTCCAGCCTAATGCTGGCCGAACGTCTGCGGGGCATCCTCACCTATGAGACCAAGGTCGGGGAATCCAAAGCATTTGTGGTCGATTTGCCGATCCAACCCATTCAGGGCAACTAGGACAACAACAGGACAAAAACATGATCAGACACACTCTTGCAACCGCGATCATCGCCACTGCCGTCGTTTTCGGCCACGCTCTTTCCCAGCCGTCCACGCTCGGGGAGGCCCCCGCCTTCTCCCTTGCCGATTCAAAAGGGGCAACCATTTCACTTAGCCAATTCAAGGGCAAATATGTTGTCCTTGAATGGTGGAACTACCAGTGCCCGATCGTCCGGCGGCATTACGATTCCGGAAACATGCAATCGCTGCAGCGTCAGCTGACGGAAAAAGGCGTCGTATGGCTTTCCATCAACTCGTCGGCCGCCGGCAAGCAGGGCAACGTGGATGGCCCACGGGCCGATGAGGTCATGAAGTCCGAAAAGGGCGCGGTCTCCCACATCCTCCTAGACCACGATGGCAAAGTCGGCCGGGCCTACGGGGCCAAAACCACACCGCAGATGGTTCTGATCTCCCCGCAAGGCGAAGTCCTCTACAATGGCGCGATCGACAACATGCCTAACGCTAGCCGGGAAGAAACTTCAAAGGCCGAGAACTACGTGCTCCGAGCCTATGGCGAAGCCGTTAGTGGCAAGGAAGTCTCTATCAAGACAACCCGGCCCTATGGCTGCAGCGTCAAATATTGAATTGCGGCGGTTTGCCAGGTGCCAAGCACTTGGCAAACCTATTCCATTTGAACTGCCAGCTGCATGGCCCGGCGGTTCCACGACCGGCGGTAAAGGTTTGTGGTGTAGGCAGCCGTCACTGCCGCCCCGGCCACCACAAAGCCACTGATCTCCCATTTGAAATCCGTCAAGGATTCCACGCCGGCCGCCCCCGCCGCCGCGGCAACTAACAGGAACGCCAAGGCCACAGCAAAGAAAACCCAGTTGAACAAGAAGATCCGGCCAAACGGCCGCCAATCGAGCCGTTCTGATTCTGCCGGCTTCCGCCGTTTCAGGATTTGCTCCCAGTTTTCAGCAGAATCGAGTTGGGCCAGGCACTTGCGTTCCATCGCATTCGGAGACCAGGAGTCCGGTTGGAATCGAGCCATATCCATTCTTCTCTAAGTCACGTGGAGGTGGTTTAGTTCGCGTCAGCTTTCAAATTGATCCGGAAGCTCGGGTCGGGCACCGTATAGCCCAACTTCACGGATTTGAGGAAGTCTTTGGTGTACTGGTCCGGAGTGATCCGCACGATCAATTTGACGGGTTTTCGGCCGCCGCCCTCGTCATCGTAATAGACCAGGTCGGTGATGATCGAACCTGCCTGACCCACCGGCCGGTTGAAATCGGTGATGTTGTAGGGCTGTTTCAAAATGTTTTGGTCGGCCATCACCAACTCGACGCTTTGGAAGCCGGTCCCATCCAGCGCGATGTTTTGGGCATTGGTGCCATTCCTCAATTCGGTGGAGACCACCCAGCCGGGCCGGTCGCCATCCAGCGGCTTGACCCCGGTCACCCGGAATCGCCAGATCCCGTTGAACAGCCATTCGTTCATCCCCCCTTCAAGAGCCACCATTTGGTTCGCCCCGCCGTTTTGAGGGAAATTAATCGTCATGGTGTTGTTGGCCGTGCTCACCGTCGCCCCCGCGGCTTTGAGTGCGCTGACCGGGATGTAGGTGGCCCCGTTGATCACTTTTGGGGCTTCTTTGACTTCCTTGCCGTTGATCACGAGCCGGGTGGCGGTTTGGGCGGCGAAGCAACAGGCGGCGGCACACAGGCCGAGCACGATGACGGTGCGGCTTTTCACAATCCCAGTATAGTGCCGCTGTTGCCATTCGTGGAATTTTTGGCAACCCGTGGAAGTTGGCAGCGGTATAAAAGGCAGTGCCGACGGGGTTTGAGCACTCCTTTGGGCCCGAGTGGGGGCCAGTCCTGGATGAGAGGGTTTCTGAAGAAGAAGCCCGGATCCTGTTGCAGCGGCTTGCCGTTCAAGAGATTTCAGGGGCCCCGACCCTCTCGGCAATTTGCGAAGCATCCGGCGCAACACCGGAAGTGGCCGGACGCATCCTGGCCGATATCCGGGGGACGACTTGGCAGGAATTGTTTGGCCGACGCGTTTCGGCCATCGAACGCCGCCTGCAAGACCATGATGAGCGATTCGCCCAACTCGGGGCGACACTCGGGGCTGAACCAAAATCGCAACGGGATCGTGACGCCGACGCGATGCTGGACGCATTGTCGGCCCAATACAATCAGGAGCGGGAGTCCAAAAGGAAAATCGCCTGGGTCGCCACGGTGGGACTGATGTTGGCCTTAGTCACGGTGAGTTTTTGCATCCGGTACTTTGCCGTGGGCACGCCGCCCCAAACCCCGGTGGTAGCCGCCGCGCCGGTGGCCGAACCAGACCTAGCCAGGATGCCCGCGGAAGATGCTGCCGCTCCGCAACCAACCGAAAAGTAACGCAAAAAAGCCCAGCCTTTGGCTGGGCTTTTGAGAGGTTGTCAGACCGTCAGGCCGAACGGCGGCGGCGGCGTGCGAGCACGGCCGCGCCGGCAACCAAAGCCACCATAGAAACCGGTTCCGGAACCGCCTGCGCATATTGGCTGCTTCGCACCGTGGCAATTTGCGAGGTCGTCAGCAAGTCGAGGTTCTGGCCATCGGGGGCAACATCACCCAACGTCTGCGGGATGTCGCGGAGACCGCCGCTGCAGATCAGGTGGTTGCTGACGCTGGTGTGCGCCAAACCCAGACAGTGGCCGAGCTCGTGGGAGAAAGTGTCCACGCGGCCCAAAGCCGAATAGCCGGCGATGTTCGTCGTGTCCATCACCATGTTGCGCGCGCCGATGGATTGGGCGAACCCGTAAACGCTGGATCCGGTTACAGTGTCGACAAACCAGGCGTTAATGGTCAGCGGATCGGTGCTGGCCCCGTTGCCCGCCAAGCTGAACAGCGAGTTGTTGTTGATGTCCCAGTTGTTCAACGTGGTGTTGTTGACAACAACCGGCGCCAGGAAGTTGAACTGGATGTCGGCCTGGGCGTAAATCTTGTTCGCATACTGGACGTAGCGCAGATCCGGCGAGAGGTTGGAGCCGTCGGTGTTGGCCACCAGGATCGGCTTGATCGTCACAAAAAGGGTCGGGGCCGCTTGGGCAACAGAAACCGCCACCGTGGCGATGAGCAGGAGGAGGGCCTTGGTCTTCATTATTTCCTTTCCGTCATGGGCAGAAACCGCAAAACCGGATCCTGACCCGATCCACTATAACTGAATTCCACCCTGATAAGGGTGGAATTCATCAAAATCCTGGTAAAGCGCCCAATTTGGGCGCCGGTCAAAGAGAATTCAGATAGCCATCGAGATTGTCAAACGTCCCCGTCCAACCGTTGTGGCAGCTTTCCAGGCCCTGGGCAAAAGTTGCCACCTCTTCAGCAGAGGCATCCATCGGCTCCCAAGTGAGCAAAATCCGGGTCTTGTCGCCCAAATCCTCAAACAAGATGGTGGTGAGCAACTTCAGCGGCCAAGTCGGGGCCATCGGGTGGTGGATCAAGTTGCCATCCGCATCGGCAAACGAGTTGACATAAACTAGCTTGTCCATCGGGTCGACTTCCACAAATGTGTATTTGCCGTGCCACACCGTGCCTTCTGGGCTATCCATGCGGACGTGGTTGTAGCCGCCGGGTTGCAGGTCGCTGTGCAAAAACACCGTGTGGCAACCGGCCGGGCTGAACCACTTGGCCATGTGATCTGGCTCGGTGAAGCATGCCCATACGGTTTTGCGGGGAGAGGCAAAGGTGCGCTCGATTCGGAATACGGGTTGCAAGTCAGTCATTGTTTTTTCCAAGCAGTCGTTCCAGGTTATCCATGGATTGGTTCCAACCGGTTTGGCTCCCTTCGGCAAAGTCGGGGTTTGCCAGGTAGAGCTCCACCGTCACTTTCGTGCCGGCTTCTGTCGGTTCAAAGGTGATTTCTGTCGTCAAGTTTTCAAGATGGTAGCCGAGGTAACGGACCTCAAAATCATAGGCCACAAAGGAGTTCGGGACGACTTGGGTGAAAACACCCTCACTCGTCGAGTCATTCCCGTCGGCATCGCGGAATCGGGTGTGGGTGCGGCCCCCGATTTGGAGGTCGAACACCACATCGGGGCACGTGAACCCATCTGGTGCCAACCAATGTTTGAGGATGGATTGATCGGTAAAGGCTTGGTAAACCGTCTTGACCGGGAAGGCGAACTCCCGGATGATTTGAACTTTGTCACGGGTCACTGGCCGTGTCCCCTCAAATAATCTTCCAGCGCGTCGTAACTGGCCGAGGCTCCGCGTTCCATGCCGGAATTGAGGTGGCCATCACGGTTTTCTTTGTTCAAGTGCCGCACCACGACCCGGAAGACAGTTTTGCCGTCCTCTTCCGTAAAGGTCGCGCTTTCGACGGCGGCGTTCTCCCGGATCACCGGCACATCGTAGATGAACGTCCGCACGAACTTCTCGTGAGGAATCGCCTCCAAGCACTGGCCAAAACAATGGAACTGCCCCATTTCGCCCATATCCATGCGGAAATGCCACGGCGCCCCGACCTCGGGCTTGCCAGTGGATTCCAATACGGTGCCAAGGCCGCAACCCAGCCAATGCTTGTGGTTTTCGTGGTCGGCAAAGGCTTGGTAGACCAAGGCGGCGGGGAAGTCGAACCGGCGCTCCAAATGGATCTCGGTATCGTTCGGTAGGGTGATTTCTAACTTGTTGGTCCTTGTCATTCAATGTCCTCGTCTCTGTTTTCCTGCCCTTGCAATTCCTTGAGGTAGGCGTCTAGGCGGTCGAAAGATTCCTCCCAAAACCGCCGGTACGTCTCGATGTATTGGTTGGCCGCTTGCAAGGGCTCCGGGTTGAGCCGGCACGGCCGGTATTGCGCCTGCCGCGACCGCTCGATCAGCCCCGCGCCCTCCAGCACCTTGAGGTGCTTGGTGATGGCCGGGAGCGTGATGTCGAAGGGGGCCGCCAACTCGTTCACCGTGCACTCGCCTGTGGTGAGGCGCGCCAGGATCGCCCGCCGAGTCGGGTCGGCAAGGGCGGAGAAGGTGGCGGAGAGGTGGTCGTGTGTCATTTAACTGATTAGTTAATTAACTGAAAGGTATAATAACAGGTAAAGAGGACGCCCGTCAAGAGCTTCGGAAAAAAAACTCCATTCAGGAATTGCGGGCAGACCCGTCAGGCCTTCATCACCGGACTCGCCCAGCCATCGAACTCGCCGCCGTATTTTTCGGCAACTTCCTTCAGGTCCAGGCTAAGCTGGCAAACCACTTCCGGCTCGATCGATGTCGTCCGCACAAAGACGCACCAATACTCACCCTTGCTGCCAGATTTTTCCGGTGGGGTCGGGCAAACAAAACCCATCGTTGCGGCTTCAGCCAAAAAGGGGCCGACATTATCCCACTTGCGCATGATGCAGGCGAAATCGACTTCGCGCGGAATCGAAAAGACGTCGCCGTTCTTGCGCAGTTGGTTATGGAGTTGCGCACATTGGCCTATGTAACTTTCCAATTTGGTGGGGACAAAAAATTTCTTGTAATAGCCCCACTCCGGATCGGGCGTGCTCGTCAACTCGACTTCGATTTTGCGCAGGAGACTCGTGCTGACCGAGACGGAGGCGGGCCCCGGTTCTGGCGAGTAAAACGAGGAGAAGACGACGCCCGGGATTTTGACTCGGCCGGCGTAGACCATCCCGAGCATTTCCAGCTTTTGGATGACTTTGTCTTCTAACTCGTTGACCCGATCCCCTTCTTCGGGATCCGACCAACCCCTTTCATTCTGCTTGAATGGGAAGACCGCCTGGACAATATAACCATGGGATTTCAATGGAAAATCTGCCGACTCGGCGGCAATGATCAGCATGACACTATCGCCATCAACCCTCTGATAAAAGACATGCCTGGTTCGCATAGCCCAGTATGGCGACGCCGGTGTCCGTTTTCAAATTCTCTGAAAATGAAATGAAATTTGAGATGGATTTGTTGACAAGCCCGCGATAGGCCGCCTGGCTTGGCCCGACTGCTCTCAAGCCTGAAGAGTCAATTCGTCTATAAGCGTTACAGCTTGAATCGCGCTCGAAAGCAAACTCAATGAAATGTTTCCATCAGGCTACAATTTTTTTGGTGCCTGCCAGGTGACATCGCGCCTCAGCTTCAGTATGATGGCGGAATGCTCATCACCGCGATGCTCGCCCTTTCTGCGGGCTTGACCGCCGGGCAAGAAGGTGTCATCGTTTACACCAATGCCCGAATCTATGTCTCACCCGGGCAGGTTGTCGAAAAGGGCAGCCTCCTTGTCCAAGGAGGGCGGATCGCCGAGGTCGGCAAATCCGTCAAGGCCCCCGCGGGTGCCAAAACCGAAGACCTTTCAGGGATGACCGTTTACCCGGCATTCATCCACCCGGGCACGGCAACAAATGTCGCCGGGGTTTCGCCCGCCCCTTCCACCGGTGGGTTCGGCCAGCAACTCTCCGTGTCGGAACTCCAAGCCCAGCAGGCCAAACGCGATAAAGACCCATTTAACCGGGAGGCCAATTTCTTGCTGGCCAAGTCGGTCGCCACTGCCGAAAAATTTGAATCGGACAGCCTTCAATCTTTGGCCGAGTATGGCTACGGCTTGGCCCGGATCCAGGCCACTGGGGGGCTGATCGGCGCGCGCGGTGCCATCGCTAAAACGGGAACCAAATCCGTGGCCGGCGCGACGGACGATTCGCTGGTTTCATTCAGCCTTGCCGGGCGTGGTTTTGGCGGAGGTGGATACCCAACCAGCACGATGGGCGTGATCTATGTCATCCGGCAGACTTTGATCGATGCCCAAGAATACGGCGGAGGAGACGATATCGGCCTGACAAGGCTCAAGCCGGTTTTGGAAGGCAAGCAATATGCCCTGTTCGACGACTTGACCGAAACCAGCTACTTCCAAGCCCAGCGCATCGCAAATGAATTCAACCTGAGCCCCGTCTATGGGTTCCGGTCGGATTCCGGCGCCGTCAAAGACCTCCTGAAATCTTCCGGCGCGCCAGTCTTGTTGCAGGGCCGGATCCCAGTCCCCCCTCGGATCGGGGACAACCTTGATTCGGTCAGCCTTGCCGGAGTCCGGCAGTACTTCAACGAAGTGCAGGCAGGGGCCGAGTTGGAAAAGGCGGGAATCTCCTTCGCCTATTCGCCCGCAACGGCTTCCAATCCGTTCGAAGGGTTGCGCACCTATGTCCGGGGAGGGCTCAGTCGCAAAGCGGCCCTCGCCTCAGTCACCACCGAGCCGGCAAGGATCCTGGGCATCTCGGATAGCTACGGGACTCTGGAAAAAGGCAAGGTCGCCAGCTTCACCGTTGTGCAAGGCGACATCCTGGACTCGTCGAGCCAAGTCATGCAGACGGTCATTGAAGGGAAGGCTGCCGAATTCAAAAAGCCAGAGCCCAAAGATCCGAAATCCTTGAAGCCGGATGAGCCGTTCAAGTTGCCGGCTCCCAACCACGCCTTTTTCCCTGCTCCCGCCGAAACAACGGCGGCCTACCGGCTCTACAAAAATGCCACAGTCTGGACCGAGGGTCCGAGGGGGACGATCCCCAATTGCGACGTGTTGGTCAAAGACGGAAAGCTCGTCCAAGTCGGGCCAAACCTCAGCGCCCCGAACGGTTGCCAGGTGGTCGATGCGACAGGCAAACACATTTCACCCGGTATTTGGGATTGCCACAGCCACACCGCCATCCTCGGTTCGGTCAATGAGTCCACAAACATGATCACGGCCGAATGCCGGATCCGCGACTGCATGAACCAAACCGATACCGCGATCTACCAGCAGCTTTCCGGCGGGACGGTCGGGGCAAACCAGCTCCATGGTTCAGCCAATGCCATCGGCGGCCAAAACAACGTCGTCAAATGGCGGTGGGGTTTGCGGCCGGACGACTACCACGTCCAGGGCTCGCCTGAGGGGGTCAAGTTCGCCCTCGGACAAAATCCGATCAACGAAGATGACGGTTCCCCGCGCAGTGCGGTGGTTGGAACCACTCTCCTGACGTTCCGCCCTCGGACGAGGATGGGGGTTGAAGAAGCCATCCGCAGGGCCTTGCAACTTGGCAAAGAATACAACCAGGCGTGGGAGGATTTCAATTCGGGGAAAACCACGGTCAAACCCCACCGCGACCTCCAGTTAGAGGCCCTGGGTGAAATCGCCAGCGGCCAACGGTGGATCCACAGCCACGGGTACCGCCAAGATGAACTCCTCATGCTCATCCGGATCGGCAAGCAGTTTGGGACGCATCTGGCAACCCTGCAACACGTGCTAGAAGGGTACAAAATCGCCGACGAAATGGCCGCCGCCAACGTGGGAGGCTCGACCTTTTCAGATTGGTGGGGATTCAAGCTTGAATCTTATGACGCCATCCCCTACAACGCCGCCCTCATGGCCCAGCGGGGAGTTGTTGTTTCGGTCAACAGCGACAGCAACAACCATGCCCGACGCCTGAACATCGAAGCCGCCAAGTCGATGCGGTACGGCGGGGTCGATGCCGAAACGGCCCTCAGCTTTGTCACCATCAACCCAGCCAAACAGCTGGGGATCGACAAGTGGACGGGAAGTTTAGAAGCCGGCAAAGATGCGGATTTCGTCGTCTGGAGCCACGAACCGACGAGCATCTACGCCGTCGCCCTGGAAACCTATGTCGACGGGGTCAAGAGGTTCGACCGGGCGAATGATGCCAAACAGCGGGCCGAACGGGAACAGGAACTGCTGGCGGCCAAAAAGATCTTGGAATCCAACACGCCCTCTAACCCGTTCACAACGGGCGGAGGAGCCCAAGCCAACACTGCCAACGAAGACATGAGTCCGACCACGGCGACGTTTGGATTGGCCGACATCTCTGGCGAACCGGGAACCGTGCGGTACCCGCGTGGGGCGACCCTAATCCAAAACGCCACCATCCACCCCATGACCGGCGAGTCGTTCACCGGGGACATCCTGATTGGGGCCGATGGGAAGATCGCGTCGACCGGCAAGGGGCTCAGCCCCAAAGGCGCCGAGGTCGTCGATGGGACCGGAAAACACGTCTACCCCGGCCTGATCGACCCGTCAACCGGGCTCGGCATGGCCGAAATCGGGCAGGTTCCAGCCAGTGACGACAGCAGCGAACGGGGCGACTTCCATCCCGACTATCGGGCAGAACGCACCATCAATGCCGAATGGGACACGCTCGGCGTTGCCCGCCAACAAGGCATCCTCACCGTCGTCGTCAAACCGAGTGGGGGAGGGATACCGGGGCAGGCCGCGCTCATCAACACCGAAGGCTATACCTGGGAGGACCTCACCATCCAGGGTGGTGTCGCGTTGATGTATTCCGTCGGGCGGGGAGGTGGCCGGTTTGGCGATATGCACGAAGCTCTCTCCAACCTTTGCCGGTGCGACGATGGGCTGGATGGCCATGACCACGACTTTGAGCTCGCAACCCAACTTGACCTGGAATTCCGCGCCGGACAGGGTGCTCCGGGGCAAGGAAGGGGGCAAGGCCAAGGCCAGAATCAAACCCCGCCCCCGGGGATGGATGCCCTGACCCAAAGGATCAACGACGCCCGCGACTATGCCAAAAAGCGGGCCGAAGCAACGCCAGAGAAACCGGTGGCCCGGGATCAACGGCAAGAGGCCATGCTCGAAGTCGCCGAAGGGCGGCTCCCCGTCATGATCTCGGCTAACACGGCCGACGACATCAAATCGGCGGTGAAATGGGCGGAGGACAACCATGTCCGCATCCTTCTCTATGGGTGCACCGGCGCCGGCGAGATTGCCGATTGGCTTGCCGCCAAAAAAGTGCCGGTCATCCTCGCTTCGGTGTTTGGAATCCCCAGGGCCGACCAGCCCCTCGACTACTACTACGGCATGCCCGCACGGCTTGCCAAAGCCGGGGTCAAGTTTGCTCTTACCATGAATGAGAATCAGGACACCCGGCAACTCCGGGACATCGCCGGGTGGTCGGCCGCTTATGGCCTGAACCGGGAAGACGCTGCCCGTTCCATCACGCTTTGGCCTGCCCAAATCCTGGGCATCGACAGCCGCGTCGGGGCCCTCAAACCCGGGATGGAAGGGACGGTCATCCTGGCCGACGGGGAGATCACCGAAATCAGCACCAAGGTCGAACGGGCCTGGATCCAGGGCCGGGAAGTCTCTCTGACCAACCGCCAAACCCGGCTGTACGAAAAGTATGGCAACCGCCCTGGACAAACCCGAAACGAGCGGCCCTAACCAGCGGCTGGGGCTCCAAGCAGGGATGCTTGGAGCCTATTTTTTTGCTGCAAAGTAGGCTGCCCCGACAAGCAAAAGGAATGAAATCAGATGGTTCATTGTCGGCTTCTCCTTGAACATGAAAACGGCGAAAAGGGCAAACGTGCTGATGCTGAGCAGTTCCTGCGTTACTTTGAGTTGGGTCACCGACATGACCTCAGCACCCATCCGGTTGGCCGGGACTTGGAAACAGTATTCGACAAGCGCAATGCCCCAACTCGCCAAAATGAAAATGGCCATCGGTTTATCTTTGAACTTGAGGTGGCCGTACCAGGCTAAGTTCATGAACACATTGGCCACCGCAAGCAGCGCCACCGTGGCGAAGAATTTTTTGGGCATGGCCGATTGTAGTGCCGCAATGCCCCATTTTTTCAATCAATGACATGCCGCCGTTCACTCCGGTAGAGTCTCGGCACGATGTTCGCCGCCACCGCCTTTGCCTTCGCCGTTGGTCAATCCCAGCCCGACTTGGACAAGTTTGTCTATCCATTGGCTCCCGCCCTGGCTTGCCCACCGGTTGTCACGGACTGTTCGGACATCCCGGCATGCGAACCATGGGCGGCCAAAGCGGCCGAATTGGTCAAAGCCTGGTATGGGCCCCTCACGCAGCTACTGGCCACCGATGGCATTGACCCGGTGACAAAGGAGCATTCGGGCAAATCCTTCCAACCTCCGGCCAAGATCATGCTCGTCTTCAAAAAAACGCTGAATGTGCCGGCCTACTGTTCCGGCGGGACGATCACGATCAATGGTGAATGGGTGACCGCCCACCCCGACGACCTGGGGATGGTGGTGCACGAGCTGACCCACGCCGTCCAGCAATACCCCCGAAATGAAATCGATGCCGGTTGGCTGACGGAAGGCATAGCCGATTACACTCGGTGGTGGCGCTACGAACCCGAACTCCATGCCACAGCCGGCCGAACCAAACCGGATTTTTCTAAAGCCAAGTACACCGATGCCTACCGGACAACTGCGGTTTGGCTCGCTTGGATCGAAAAGAAATACGACCGGCGCACGGTTCCCGCACTCGATTTTAAGATGCGGCAAGGTAAGGATCCGATGCCGGTGTTTAAGCAGCTCACCGGCAAAACCGCCGACGAACTTTGGGACGACTTCTCAAAAGAGTTCAAGTGAGGTTGGCCCCGCCCAACCACCTGCGCCGGTGGTTGGGCGGGTTATTCCGGACTCAAACGACCCGGAATGTCCGCCGCTCGACAAATGTGTGGCCGAACATATCAATGGTGCGGACATCCACGGTGTTGAGGCCCTTTTTCAAGTTGCTAGGCAACGGCGTTTGCCACATGTGCGGCGTTTCTTCCGGTCCGGCGATCGGCCTCCCCAAAGGCTTGGGGTCTTGGCCTTCCAACTCTTTCAATCGTTGGATGTAAGGATCCTTGCCCGGAGCATTCGGAACCGGGATCCACTGGCCGCCATTAAAGCTGGCCTCCACCTTGGATCTGTCCTGGGAACCGGCGAAGACGTTGACCAGGAGCTTGGCATCGGCACTTGAACCCAGGCTGATTTCTTCGGGCAGATAGATGGCCATTTGCTCGTGGGTGGGCCGGGAGGCGGGGCGGAAAACTACTTTGTACTTGGTCTTGTCAAATTCGACGATGCTGTACCCGTTGGGGGCACCATCGGACATGGTTGCATGGGGGATGCCCCGCTCATCGGGCGTGCCGCCCCACCAGCAGCCGCAGACCGTGGCGTGGTTCAAATGGTGGTGGGGGGTCTCGCCTCGCCAACCATCGTTCTCGCCCAAAAAGTCATGACGTTGGTAATGGGTGTGCGCGCTGAACGAAAGGGTGTATGGCCGGTCTTCGATGATCCGGAATAGCTCTTCGCGGTTGTCGGTGCTCCAGATCGGGATGTGCATCGCTAGGACAAGGAGCTTTTCCTTGGGCACGTTCTTCAGCACGGCCTTCAGCCAGGCTAATTGCGCATAGGGGATCTCGCCGTGGTAACCGTTTTCGGATCCATCCCAGAACACGTTGTCCAAAACCACAAAGAAAACCGGTCCATATTCAAAGGCGTAATAGTTGTGGCCATACACACGGCGGAACGTCTCCGTGCTCATGTCGTTGTCCGGAGAATCGTAGTTCAAATCGTGGTTGCCAACCGTGCTGTACCAAGGCTTTCCGATGGTGGCCAGCGATTGATTCAAGGCCTCGTAAAACTGCAGGTTGTCGAACATGATGTCTCCCAAACTGAGGCCGAACAAGGCTTCCATCGCCGATTCATCCCGGACGACCTGCTCAATCACGTCGTGGGACATGAAGTCGATCTCTTGCCGGTTGCGGGGCTGCGGATCCCCAAACAAAATCATCTTGAACCGGTCTGGCTCTTTTTGCGGTGTGAGTTCGAAGTCGAGGCTCTCCGGTAGTTTCCCCGTGGGCTTAACCCCTTCGTACCGCGTGGCAGGCGACCCGTTCGGCTTGTGGTGGTAAAAGTGCTGGGGCAGGTTGTTGCTATCCAGGGGCAGGGCGAATCCTCGGGGTTTGATGACGAAAATAGTGGTGTCGTCCCCAACTGGGATTTCATATCGGCCCTCAGAGTCGGTTTTGACGGTGCTGAGCCCGTTGCTCACCATGACCCCGGCGATCCCTTTGCCGTTCGCTTTGTTGGTCACGCGCCCCTTCGCAACGGTTTGCGCCTCGGCCGGGGGGGCCGCCAAGATCGCATTTGCCAACGGGAGGGATCCGGCAAGAGCGGCCGTCCCTTTCAAAAAGTCGCGCCTGAGCATGCCCGGCGTTTTACCATGACGGTTTGTTAACAAGGCATTAGGAGGTCAGGGAACACCCTGCTTGCCCAATTGGAACAATGGATTTCTGCATTGCTTGACTAGATCGATTTGGCAGGAACACCTCATTCACCTGGTCAGGCCGACTCCAAATCCATTTTGTGCGGTAACTCCTCCACGCGGATCTAGGGGATCTTGCCGCCCGTCTGGACCCGCCACAACGCCGCATAAAGCCCGCCCGAAGCAACCAAGGCATCGTGGGTGCCGGATTCGATGATCCGGCCATCCTCCAAAACCCAAATGCGGTCGGCATCCCGGATTGTGGAGAGCCGGTGCGCGATCATCACCGCTGTCCGGCCTTTGGTGACCACAGAAAGGGAGCGTTGGATCGCCGCCTCCGTCTCGTTGTCCACAGCCGAAGTCGCCTCATCGAGGACAAGGATCGCTGGGTTCCGCAAGATCGCCCGCGCGAGCGAAATGCGCTGGCGTTGGCCGCCAGATAGCTTTTGGCCCCGCTCCCCAACCACGGTTTCGTACCCTTCTGGCAAACCCTGGATGAAGTCATGGGCTTCGGCGGCACGGGCCGCAGCGGCCACTTCTTCCTGGGTCGCCCCCGGTTTGCCGTAGGCGATGTTTTCGCGGACTGTGCCGTGGAACAAAAACACGTCTTGGCTTACAAACCCGATTGCCCCGCGCAAATCCGCATAGGAGAGGTCGCGCAGATCGACCCCATCCAAGGTCACCCGTCCTTCCACCGGGTCGTGGAACCGCAACAAAAGGCGGATGATCGTCGATTTCCCGGAGCCGGTCGCCCCGACGATAGCATGAGTTTCGCCCGCCGGGATGCGCATGTCCACACCCTTCAAAACGTCGTTGCCTTCCACATAGGCAAAACTGACGCTTTCGATCGTGATGTCGCCTTTGACCGGCTTGCGCAAGTTCGAACTTCCTTCGACCATTTTCGGCCTTGTCGCCAGCAAGCCTTCGATGCGCCCCGTGCTGGCCAAAAATCGTTGGAATTGGTCCAGGGTTTCGCCAAGCCCGGTGAGGGGCCACAAAAGCCGCTGCGTCATGAACACCAGGACGCTGTAAACACCCACTGACAACTGTCCGTTGAGGGCCAACCATCCCCCCACAACAAGCGTGCAGGTGAACCCGGTCAAGATCCCCATGCGGATCAGCGGGACAAACGCCGCGCTGAATCGGATCGCTTCTTGGTTCGCCAAGCGGTAGTCGTCGCTAACCTTGGCAAGCCGCTCGGCTTCGCGAGGCTCGGCCGTAAAAGCCTTGATTGTGGCAATCCCGCCAAGGTTCGCATTTAGCGTGGCGCTGAGCTCGGAAACCGCCTCCCGCACCTTGGTGTACCGGGGTTTGAGGCGCTTTTGGTAATAAACGCTGCCCCAGACGATGATCGGGATCGGGATCATCGCCAATGCCGTGACAACTAACGAACTGGCGGCAAAAACCGCCCCCACCAAAATGATGTTCCAGAACAGCCGGATGAAACTGGAGGCCCCGTTATCAAGGAACCGCTCCAGTTGGTTGATGTCGTCGTTCAGCACTGCCAACAGCCCGCCCGAGGTGGTGTCTTCAAACCACGAAAGCTCCAGCGACTGCACGTGGGCGTACAACTTGATCCGGATCTCGTGCTCGATCGTCTGGCTCAGATTCCGCCAAGCCGTGGCACTGAGGTATCCAAACGTGCTTTCCAAAATCCAGACCAGCAGGTTGACAGTTGCCAAAATCAGCAACTGCTGCCAACGGTCGGTCACCCCGAACAGGGTTGCGAACAGCGACTGCTTGCCTTGGACGATCACGTCGATCGCAACGCCGATCAGGATCTCCGGCGCAACATCCATCACCTTGCCCAGCGTTTCGTAAACCGTGGCAAGGATGATCCGCGGACGGTGGGGCCGCGCAAACTGCCACAACCAGGGGAGACCGGCTTGGGACATGGGAGCCCCTATCTTTGCACTTTGGAACAGCTTGCCATTAGGGCGTTTCAATTTGCGCGGCGATACAATCGACCTCAATCAAGCTCCGGGAGTGCAAATGGCCGCATGTGATGATGGATCGGGCTGGCCGGTGCGCGCCGAAGAATTCGCGGCACACCTGGTTGACGGGATCCCAATAACTCCGGTCGGTGATGTAAACGGTGAGTTTCAGCACGTGGGAACGGTCCGAAAACGCAGCCTGCAAAACTGCCTCCAATCTCTCCAGGCACAAGCCGGCTTGGGCGGCAACATCGGCCGAGCAAGGAACGCCATCAATGAGCGGCAATTGCCCGGAAACATAAACTATCCCGCCGTGGACCACCGCGGGTGAATAGTGCCCCCGCGGTTCAGGGAACCCCGGCGGGTGGATCGGGTGGATCATCCGCGCAGTATGGCGTGAATCGGGCTGTGAATATTCCGAAAATCCAGGAACCGGGGAAGCAGTCAACTGAGTACAGGAAAGATTAAGCAAAAAATCTTGCTGGCATTGCCGTTGCCCACTATACTAATCTCCGTCTATGCAGAGGGAATTCGATGTCGCCATTATTGGAGGCGGGCCCGCCGGTTCAACCGCCGGTGCGCTTGTCAAAAAGTACGACAAGGCCGCCAAAGTCGCGATCTTTGAACGCGAGGTCTTTCCGCGTGACCACGTCGGGGAAAGCCAACTGCCCGCCATCGGCCCGATCCTGGAGGAGATGGGGGTTTGGGATAAGGTCGAAGCCGTCAACTTCCCGATTAAGATCGGGGCGACCTTCCGCTGGGGCAAAACGCGCGACCTGTGGGACTTCCAATTCATCGAAAAAGAACGGTTCGTCGAACAGCAACGCCCTTCCAAATACGAAGGCCAACGGCTCCTGACGGCCTTCCAAGTTGACCGGGCCATTTACGACAAAATCCTCCTCGACCACGCCGAAGAACTGGGGTGCGAAGTGTTCCAAGGTTGCGGCGTGGCCAAAGTCAATTTCGAAGGGGACTCGGTGGAAAGCCTCGAGCTTTCCGATGGCACCACCGCCAGAGCCGGGTGCATCATCGATTGCAGCGGCCACGTGGGCATCCTCCGCCGGACGCTCGGCATCGAAATCGAACAACCCACCAGCCTGCAAAACGTCGCCTTTTGGGATTACTGGCAAAACGCGGAATGGGCGACCGAAATCGGTGTCGGCGGCACCTTCGTCCAGGTGATGTCGCTCGGTTACGGATGGATCTGGTTCATCCCCCTGGGGCCCACCCGCACCAGCGTCGGGCTCATCATCCCCGCCAGCTATTACAAAAAAACCGGCCAACGCCCCGAAGACCTTTATGCCAAAGCCCTGAAGGAAGACGAGCGGATCGCCTATCTGATGCGAAATGCCAAAAGCGAGGGCAAATTCGCCACGACCAAAGATTGGTCATTTGTTTCCAAACGGCACGCCGGAGCCAACTGGTTCTTGGCCGGGGAGGCTGGCGGATTTGCCGACCCCATCCTCGCCGCCGGGCTCACTATCACCCACGTCTCGGCCAAAGAGGCGGCCTGTACGGCGATTGAACTGAGAAGGGGCCGATTCGATCCCGATTGGCTAAAACAGCAGTACGAAGCCCGACAGCACAAGCGTTTGAGGAACCACATCCGGTTCGCCGATTTTTGGTACACCTCCAACGGCCAATTCCAAGACCTCCAAGATTTCACATCGGTCTTGGCCAAAGAGTCCGGCCTGGACCTTGACCCCAAAGAGGCGTGGCGTTGGATTGCCCAAGGCGGGTTCATCGACGAAGACCTCCGTTTTGGGGCAGGGGTCTACACCCTGGAGACCGTCAAGAACTTTCGCCATTACCTCCGAGACTTAGAGGTGGACTCGGTTCTTGAACAGTATAATGTCGTCCACCTCAACCTAGACGGGGCCGAGAAGGTCAAGCGCGCCGTTTACGGGTACGGCGAAGTCCAGGAGGTTGAAGCCTACGAAAGGGATGGCAAGATCCTCCCGCTGACACACGTGATCCCGCCGATCTTTGCGATGCTCCAGGCCGACAGCACCTTGCAAGGCGTCATCAACAAAATGTTCGAAATGGTCCACCACTCCCCGTTTGATCAGGGCCAAAAAAACCTGCTTCTACAGACTTCGTTCACCGCGCTCGAATCGATGCTGCGGGACGGCTGGATCAAGGGTTCTTTCGATACCAGGTATCCGCGGATCAAAACAAACGATGTTGGCGGCGGGCTCGCCTGGAGCGACGAAACCACCTTGGGCTCGGCAAAGTAAATCGAGTAGTCCGGCAAGGCCGATTGAATTACCGGTTGCGCAAGATTGCCACTCCGGGGCGTGCCCCGGTCGGCTGACCCGATTTCAACACCATCCTCCCGCCGACAAAGACAAACGCCATCCCTTGGCTGAGCCGCTTGGGGTCGGCCGGAGTGGCCCTATCTTGGATCGTCGCCGGATCGAAGACGGCGATGTCGGCAATGGCGTTAGGCTTCAACTCCCCCCGGTCACGGAGCCCAAATGTCCGGGCCGTGAGGGATGTCATCTTCCGGATTGCCTCTTGGATCGTCAGGAGCCGTTTGCCCCGCACAAACTGGGCGAAGATCCGGGGAAAGGTGCCCGCGCCGCGCGGGTGGGATCCCCCGATGCTGCCGTCGGAGCAGAACATGATCCGGGGCGCCTTCACAAAAACTTCCAAATCTGATTCCTGCATCGCCGTCACAACAACCGATTGCGACCCTCTGCCGTCCCTGGTCCGTTCCAAGACTTCTTGGATGACCGAGATGGCATCTTTGCCGGTTGATTTGGAAATCTCGGCAATCGTCTTGCCCTCCCAGCTCCGGTCGGGAGAGAATTTGGACAGCCGGATGTTGCCCGGGCCGCCGACATCGGCCAAGGCTTTGACCCATATCCGCCGGTCGGCCCAATCACGGCTCGGCGAGAGCGCGGCAATGGTCGATTGCCAATAGGTGTAAGGATATACGTCCGCAGAAACGAGGTGATCTTGGGTGAAAGCGGCCGCTTCGTTTGCCCGGCCCCAAACGGACGCCGTCCCCAGCTTGATGTGGGAAATCTGCGACCGGATGCCCGCTGCCAAACCAATCGACCGCAACTCGGCAATGGCTTCGAATGTCCGGTCGCCTTCGTCGCGCATGTGGGAGATGTAAAGCCCCCCAAATGGCGCGACCTCCTTGGCCATGGCCACAAGTTCCTTGGTGTCGCTGTAGTAGCCAGGGTCATATTCCAAGCCAGAACTGAGCCCCAATGCCCCGTCTTTCATGTCTTGCTGCACCAGCTTTGTCATTTCGGCAATTTCGGCATTGGTGGCGGCCCGCTTATAATCATCGCCCATCACCTTGGCCCGGATCCCGCCATGGCCAGAAAATGCGGCAAAGTTGATCGCCGGCCGCAGGGCCTGCAGTTCAGCCAGAGATTCTTTGACCGGCTTATCCCAAATTCCGTCTTGGCCGACCACCGCGGTGGTGATCCCTTGCGTGACTTGGCTGACGGCCAAGGGGTCGTCCCCAATCCCGCGGTCGGCATGTGAATGGGCATCGATGAACCCCGGTGCCACAACCAGGCCGCGGGCCGGCACAACGAGGTCGTCCGGTGACGGCTCCAAATGGCGGGCAATGGCCACGATTCGTTGACCCTCTATCCGCAGATCCCCGACAAACCCCGGTGCCCCCGTCCCATCGATAATCGTCCCGCCCTGGATGAGGATCGACAGGGGGGCAAGGGCCGCAATGAGGGCAACCATGGTTCAATTATGGCTTGGGTGCGAAGTGCCGCATCACGGATTCGAAGACGGGCAGAACCTTTCCCCATCTGGCACTGTTCCCTTCGTCGGCCCGGTCCACCCAAAGCCATGCCGCAACACGGAAGGGGTCAAGATCCAAAGCGGCGCACAACCGCAAAATCCGACCCACCGTGAAGTTATACAAATCGGGATGGTCGGGGAGAGTTTCGATAGGATTCCTCAGGAAAGCGACACATTCATAGTTCGGGTCGCCAAAGAGCCCTTTCGGGTCGATGGGCCGATATGCGCCGATCCGGGGGTCGAACAAGATGTTCTCATGGTGGAGATCGCCATGAAGGAAAACTGGGTCGGGCGAGGTTTCTAACAGCCGCCGGCCAATGTCGGGCAGGTTGCTGTAAAAGGCGCCCAACCCAAGGCATCCCGTTGGGTCGAGCAGGGGCATCTTCTTGGCAAGGCCGATAAAAGGGGCCTCATCTGCCGGCGAAATCGTTTGTTTGGCCAAGTTTTGCCCACCAGGGATGAACTCCATGATTTGTGCCCCCGTCGCCTGATCATGGGCGTATATCTTGGGGCCACCTGCCATTTGCAACGTCACCGAAGCCAAGGCCCCGCTTGTGGCCTCTTCGCCCTGGAACGGCACTTTGAGGATTCTGCCGGCCCCCAACAAGATCCGCGAGCAATAACCGGGTTTCAATTCCCTATCAAACAAGAAATCATGTTCGGCAGCCCAATCCTGAACGCTTTCGGGCAAGCCGGGAGGCAACTTGCTCACTGTCCGCCCACCCTGACACGGCGGGCCCCAAACACCTCGACATCGACCCCGGGAGAGAACACCGCATGATCCCAATCTGGGCCAGTTACCAATCCGGTGGTCGCCAGGATCAAACCTTCGCGGGATTCCTCGACGGCGAGCGGCTGGATGCGGTACGGATCGTGGCATACCTGCCCGCTGATTAACCGACCACGGCGGAGGGCAAACAGGGTGTAGCGTTCGACAAGCCAAAACTCCAAGCTGTTCAACGGAGCAGGGCTCGGAGTGCCAGAAAGGCGGCACCGGATCCAATAGTCCGCTCCGGGGGCTCCCTGCCGCCCGCCTGAATAAATGAGCTGGCCTTCCGCCCCGCCAAGGGTGAGATAGGCATCCAAATAGTTCAGCCCGAACCAGCGGCGCGCGACTCGGACGCTCAGCCGGTCATCGCAATCCAATGAAAAGAACCAGACGCCTGGTCGCCCACCCTCATCACGGACGTACGTCCGGATGTTGGTTTCCAAAAATGCGCGGTGTGCCGGAAGTGGCGGGAAGCCTTCTAGCCGGACATCCCGCATGGAAAAGGCAACCAACCCGATATAGGCGGATCCATCAAATGTGTCGACCGACAATCCGTTTGGAAGCAGCGCTTGGATGTCTTGTGGATCGACTTTGCGGTGCAGGAACGCAAGGTCGCACCAGCTTTGCCTCATCAATGCGCGGCCTGTCGGACGGAGCCTTTGCCCCGCCAACAGCGAAAACGGGTCGGGATCCACTCTTTGCGGATTATCCCCTTTCAGCCCCCATTCGCGTTGGCCGGCGGGGGCACGGCAAGCCCCAGCGGCACGCGGCCGACGGCGATCACCCCAATCGGTTTGCCGCTGGCGATCTCTGAGTGGCAGTTTTGGCACTTGGGATTGTCAGAGTAGATCTTTTGCAATTCGACGACGACCTTCGGGTTTTCCGGCAAGCGGACGATGAGGGTGTCGTCCTTGGATGCCCAGAGCTTTGAGGCCGATGCCGGGGCCAAGTTCGGAAACTTCTCCACCCCAAGGCGATCCGGTTCCCGCCCGCTGGGGTTGATCTGGTCGATCGGAATGTAGCGGACTCTTTTGGCCACGCCATTCTCGCCAAACTGCCCGTACGAAACCAAAAGCACCATATGGTTCTCGGCCAACTGTTTGTATGCGGCATAGCCCTCGCCGCCGACCGTTTCGTCGATCAAAGCCCGGGTTCCGTGGAAAGTGGGGACGCGGCTGATGCCGAACACGCCGTCGGTGGGCAATTGGGCGATCCGCGATTGGGCGGCCATGATCAACTTGTGCGAGGCCGCATCTAGAGGATCCTTCGATACGGGCTTTGCTTGTTCCGGGGTGGTCGGGATCTCTGGGTGGATGACCGCAGACGGGCCAACCGTGCAACCGGCAAATGCTAACACCGCAAAGGAAGAAACGAGGAATGTCTGTGATGCCTTCATAGGGACTCCTGTGGTTTGAGTGTTGTTTCAATAGTCAAACGTTCAACCGTTGGCCGGGTTTTGGCGCAAACCGCCTGATTCCAAATGTATCATCCCCAATCGTGATCCCGGCCTTCCTCGCCTTTGCCACGATCGGGCAAGACCAACCCGAGCGGAAATCCAGCCTGACCGGCGACGTCCGAATCCACGAAATGATCCCGAGCTCTGTCCTTGGGGTTTCTCGGACGATCCGGGTTTGGTTGCCGCCACACTACGATGCCGGCAAACCGGGCGGATATCCCGTGGCCTATATGCTGGATGGCCAAAACGTCTTCGACGGAGCCACCAGCTTTATCCCCAACCAAGAGTGGCGCGCCGATGAAACCGCCCAAGCGATGGTTGAATCCGGTTTGATCCCGCCAATCGTGATCGTCGCCCTGGACAATGGCGGCCTAAAACGTGGCGATGAATATTTGCCCACCAGGGCCAAACTCAACGGTTCCGAAGTGGGTGGGGAAGCCAACAAATATGCGGACTACCTCGTTTCGGAAGTCAAACCGTTTATCGCCAAACAATACAATGTCTCTCGCGACCCAGGGCACACGGCCTTGGTCGGCTCAAGCTTTGGGGGCGTCGCGGCATTCCATATCGGCGCGACACGCCCGGCCGAATTCGGATTGGTTGGAGCGATGTCGCCGAGCTTTTGGTGGGACGACAAGGTTTTGGTCAAAAACGTCGGAGGATGGGAATCTGTCCCTCACCTGCGGATTTGGATGGACGCGGGGGATGAGGAAGGCCCGCTCATGGTTTTTCCAACCCGTGAGATGAGGGACGCCCTCGTTACCAAGGGGCTCAAATCGGGCCGCGACTTTGTTTATTACGAAGAACCCCGGGCCGCACACAATGAGGTGGCCTGGGCAAGACGGTTTGGCTTTTGCCTTCAATTCCTGTTCGGGACTAGGGCTGGGCGCGTTTGAGCTCGTCGATCAGGTTTTGCTGGATTTTTGTCAGGGTGAGGTCGGATCGCGTGCGTTCGATGACGGCCCTCAGGGCATCGCAAGTCCGCCTCAGGCCGCCCGTCAAGCCGTCTGGGAAATCGAACGTGGTCAGGTCGTCGTAGATCGCGTCCATCTGGCCCAAAAGGCGTTCGGCCTCATCCAAGTTTCCGGAACGCATTTGATCCAACACGAATCGGCGCATTTCGCTGGCGCACTCGCCCATGCCGTTGAGGTAACTGGTGGCATTGACGTTCAGATCTTCGTAGCTGGGCAGGGGTTCGCCGAGGGCAAGGGCAAGACAACCCGCCGCCTCGACGAGCTCCTTTTCGGCATCTTGAAGGTATCCCGCATATTCGATTTCCGGGTGCTGGGTCACCTGCTTGCGCGCTTCGGCCGCTTGGGCCCTAGCCTCGGCCAGCAAATTGGCCGCTTGGGCAAAGCTGTGCCGGTGGACGTTTTTGATGCATTTGCTGCAGGTTTGGATGAGCGAGCGAGAAGCTTTTAGCGCTTCTTCCCGGGCCGCATGCTTGGCCTCCATTTCGGACTTGAGCCTTGCCACCGATTGTTCCCAGGACATCACGCGCAGTCTACTTGCCCATCGCCGGCGGTGGCCAACCCCATTTCCAACGATTGCGTGATCTGCCTTGTTTTGTCTGGGCAAAACCTATACACTAAGTGTTGAGATGAGGAGCACCATCAATTTCCCAGCGCGGTCTTGTGGCGCGTTTTGCAAACCGGCAATGAGCCTCTTGGCTCTGGGCTGCCTATCGGTTTCCTCGCAAGCCTTTAGTGTGGCGCTGCACATGGACACGATCGCGGAATCGGCCCACGACGTCTATGATTCTGGAACATTGGACGGGGTGAGCTCGGTCAGCAAATCGTTGAGCACCAATGTCGGCAGTTCGCTGGCAACGGGGAATAACATGGTCTCGATCGGTTCGCTCCATGCCTCCATGCTGGGGACTGGTGGAAAAGCGGACAGCCTGGCCACCGGCCTTTTCCTGGATTCCGTCACTCCGCTGGGGGCGCCGACCTCAAACTTCATCTTTGTCCGGTGGACTTGGAACGTGACAGGGACGGCAACCGCCATCGGCACGGCGGCTAGGAACTTTTCGTTCTTCTCGTTCACGTCCAACAGCGAAGGCGGTTTCTTGGGCTCCAAGTTCACCATCACGATCGCCAACGGGAACGTCGTCTCGTTTGGATATGACGGCGGCATCATGACTTTTGACGTGGCCTACCGCTGGGGCCAGAACTACGACGTGTTTGGCCGGTTGGACGCCCAGGTGGGGAACACCCAGTCGTTTTCGACCGGTTCGGCAACTTTGGATTTCGGCAATTCCGCCCATGCCTATGCCCAGGTGCTAACGCCGGGCTACACATTGGGCTCCCAGAGCGGCCACGACTATTCGGCCGTGCCCGAGCCAGGGAGTTTGGCCTTGGCCGCCTTTGGACTTGCGGCATTGGTGCGGCGACGGCGACCCCGCTAGCGCAGCCGGATCAGCATCCCCCATTCCGGGGTTTCGTCGGGCGGGGGGCAGAGCCTTTCGCCCAAAATCTCTGCCCCTAAGGCCTGATAAAGCTTGTGGGCGTTGGCAAGCACCTTGTCCGACCAGATTTCCATAGCCTGGCAGTTGTTTTCCCGCGCATAGCCGATACACGTTTCGGCCAACCGGCGGCCGATTCCCCGCCCCCTTGCTTCTTTGTCCAGATAGAGCCGGACCAACTCGCAATCTGCTCCCGCAACGCGAATTTGCCCCCCGACTTCCTGGAGTTGACCCATTTTGCCGGGGTGGGTCGGGAAGATCTCGATTCCGATGCACCCCAGGATTTGGCCATCGGATTCGGCCACCCAAAAGGCGTTTGGGGCGGCATAGTGGGATTGGATCTCGAACAGGTCGCGGTTGTAACCTTCGGGCTCGAACCCAAAGCTGAACTCGCGATAAGCGTCCCGGACGACCCGTTGGATGGCAGGGTGGTCTTGAATCGCAGCGGGCCGGATCATGGTCATCGTCCCTGATATTAGACCCTGTCGGGATTGATTGGGGTATCCTTACGGGCTCGTGGATCGTTAGCTCAGTTGGCAGAGCAGCTGACTCTTAATCAGCGGGTCGTAGGTTCGAGCCCTACACGGTCCACCAAGATTTCACATCCAAGAACGCGGGGTTTGCCCGCCAAAAAGAAGAGCATTCCCACTATTTCCGATGGCCGCCCGGAAGGGATTCTACAAACCCCGCGGCTCCCCGTCTGCGAAATGCGGTTCCCGAACCGGCCAACCCGCCACATCCTCCTGGCATCAATTGCTGGACGTGAACGCGAACGCCGTTGCGCGATCCGACCCAATCCCGAGCCGGTAATACCGCACCCCCAGCCCAGAAGAAACCGGAACCGGGCTCGGCTGGGCGGACACCGTGGAGTTGAAGCCGATCATTTGCTGGCTGTTGTTGCCCCACGCATAGACCATGCCGCCCGCCGTGAGGGCGGTTGTGAACCCCAACCCGGCCGAAATCTCTTTGATGGAAGGAATTTGAACGACTTGCTGGGGAACCGCGCTCCCCGTTGCAGAAGCGGTGCCGTTGCCCAACTGGCCAAGCAGATTCGAACCCGAAATAAACACATTCCCTTTGCCAGTCAAATAAACGCAATGCCCAGCAGCAGTGTTGTTGGGGCTTGTCCCGGCCGAGATCATTTTCACGCTCGTTGCCCCGCTGGCCGCCGGATAGTCCTGATCCGCGCCCGCGGCCCCGTTGCCACATTGGCCCTCTTGGTTGGCCCCCCAGGCCATTACCTGTCCGCTCGATAGCAAGGCATAGGCGGTGTGCCCAGCAATGTCGATGGCAATGGCCATGTTCATCACGTTGCCATTTGCCAGCTTTACCTGGGACCAACCCGAACCGGTCGGGTTGCCGGGGCCGTCGCCCTTTTCACCATGGGTGTCTCCACCCAAGGCCCAAACCGTCCCGTCGGATGACAACGCCAGAGTGGCTTCGGCCCCGGCTTTCACAGAGATCACGCCCATCGAATTGAGGGCAGGGGGCAGTGTCAGCTGGGTCAGGCTATGCACTGCAGGAGGGTTCGCCGGATTGGATCGCAAGGGGTCGAGCCCAAATCCATAAAGCTTCCCGTTTGAACGCAGGGCATAGGTCGTAGCCCCTTCGACGTCAGCATCGATCCACACACCTTGGCTTGTCTGGCCCGTTGCGTAGTTCCAGGTCGAGGAAGATTGAATATTGGGGCCGTTGCCAAGGGCTTGGTTGGCGTTCTCGCCGCCAACGGTGAACAGCATCCCGTTCGCGCCGATACCAACCGAGTGGAATTGGCCGCCCGCAATGTGTTTCAATTGCAACGGGAACGGTAGCGTCTGCAATTTGACCGGGGTTGCCGTGACCGTTGGGGTCGCCAACGCCTGAATGGTTCCGCCGGTGCCCGCTTGCCCTTCTTTGTTTCGGCCCCAGGCCTGCGGCCGGCCCGTCCCCTGGATCAGCAGGCCGGCGCCGCCACCAGAACCGGAAAGAACCCCGCTCGTCCGTGTCGGATGGGAGGTGAACTGCCAGGGGCTCGAAAAACCAGATGACCCGGTCGAAGCTGGAAGATACATTTTGTCCCCCCAAACGCGGATGGTGCCGTCGGCCAAAATCGCATACATTGTGTGGACAGAAGACCAAATATCCACCACGTTGGAAAGGCCGGGAATGGCTTTGGCCTTGGATTGGTAATACGGCTTGGGTGAGATGTTGGGGTCGGTCGAAAGAACCGCGTTTGTGCCGAGCAATCCGTTGGATGCTCCGGTGCCGTAGTGATCCAATCCCCAGGCGAACACTTGCCCGTCGGACATCAAGGCAAAGCAATTGGACTGGGTGGCCTCCACCTTTTTGACCTTGGCCAGCGTGCCGGTAGCCGAGGTCGTGATGTTGGCATCCCACCCCACTTTTGCCGTGCCCCCAATGGCACCGTTGTCATTGCGGCCGATGCAGGCGACATTGCCAGAAGACGCCAAGAGCACGATGTGGGTGAATCCCGCGGCGATGCCCTTGATGTTGACGATGTTGGCGTTGTTGGTATGGCGCAATTGCTGCGGGTATCCCGCCGGGCCGGAGACATTGAATCCCGTCGTGTTGCCCGCCAACCAGACCGTCCCATCGGTCTTGAGCATCACGAGAGTGCTGCCGGTCGAGGTGATGGCTTTGACATCCCGGAACGGCGCCCCGCTCGGATTCGCCATCAATGTCGTCACCCCGAACTTGCCACTCAGTGTCCCGTTGAACACGGCATTGCCGGTTTGGTTGGCGCAAAGGGCAACGGTGCCGTCAACCTTCAGCATATAAAACGTGCAAAGCGAATTGGTGGTCGTGTTCTTGGCCGACGAGGCAATGGCGATCACGTCGCTGACCGGGCTCGTGCCATTGGGCATCATCACGGGTTTCAGCGTGCCGCCGGTTCCCCCGAACCCGGATGGATATTGGTTGCCCAACATCCCGTCGTCAATCCCGCAACCAAAAACGTAGCCTCCCGAATCGAGGAGGTAGGTCGTGAACCCCGTCGGCCCGTTCGGGCGGCCCCCTTCGGTCGCGATCGGCTCAACCTTGTAACTGATTCCATTGAACGGGGCGGTCGCTGGCGGAAAAGCCACAAAACCATTGGAACTGCCCACCGGGGTTGGCAGCGCCCCCCACATATGCGAATTGGCCGGGAACTGGAGATACGGCGCCGTCCCGCCCATCCAGCCCGTTGTCGAAAGCGCCGCAGAAGGCATCGTCGAACCGGCAACGAGGAGGGCGAGGGCCGACTTCAACAGGGGCCGGATGTCGCGCTGACGGGAAATTCGCGCAGCGACATTGCAATCCGCGCCGGTCAGATGTTCCATTTGCGGATTATGTCGCAACACCTTGAAACATTAAAAGGTAGCCAAACAAAACTTACAAATAGGATGCCGCGGGGAACCGTGGCTTTCTGCGGGGGAGATCCCGGATCACCGCCAATTGCCAAACAACACGAACGGCGCCCAATAATAGGGGTGCGAATAGGCGGGCCGCCCCGATGGCCACTTTGGGAGTTCCGGCATCGGCTCTTCATTGCCCTCGCTCCTCTGCCCGCCGCCTTCAGAAACCCGCTCGCCGGTGGCCGGCGTGATCCGCCCTTCGATCATGTCAATCTGCGATTGCCGGATCAGTTGGGCCTTTGTTAGTTCTGGGTGCTCGTTGCGCAAGCGGTAAAAGCTGAGCATGAAGGCCGACGTGCTTTTGTCAAACACCTTCCACAAGGTCGCCAAAACAGAAGCGGCACCTTTTGATTCGGCAACCGAAGCAACCGTGTCGAAGGGGATGCCATCGGCATCCGCCGCCCGATCCCGCTCCGGAACCGCCGTCTGACACGCCGACAAAACCAAAAGGTCGATGGTCGAAAACAGGCCGTCCCGCTTGTCCTTCAGGGCCGAAACCGTCAGGGTTTTGGATTGCCCCAGCAGCAGGAACGATTCATTGATCGACCCCCGCTTGAACTGAAAATGGGTGGCGATGTGTAAAACATTCGTGCCCGGCACAAGCGAGCCCGTCAATGAGCTTTCGTCGAACTGGGCATCCACGACTGGCGGATCCCCCGGAACCAACTGGTGGAAACCCGCCAGCTCGCCCTGAACCCCCGGCAAAGCAGAGAACGTCTCGTCGCCAACTCGGGAATCCAACGAGACCCCGAACGACGCCCCGCGCCAGGTTTTGCTCCCGGGCTCCGACAAACGGCCCGTGTCGCCATCCTTGTAGCACAGCAGGGAAAGCGGATGCTCTTCGACAAGGTAACGGCCAGTCGTCGGGTTGACCAGCGCGGCGACCGGGACTAACTGGATCTGGCCTTCCATCATCCACATCAGAGTGTCGATCCCGCCGGCTTTCAACTCGGCATCCATCGGGGCGACAAGCTGATCGTAGAGCACCTTGGCATAGGGGGTTGGATCCGCCTGGGGGAGCCGCAAGCACACACGGAAGTTGAGTACGGCCAAGTTGAACTCCTGGGCCGTGAGCGGCTGGGCCGGCCTTTTCACCACACTTCCGGAAGGCGTGGCAACGATCAAGCTGACCCCGTCTGCCGTCAAGAAGGGGTAGATGATGGCGGGGCGGCCAGGTAACCCGGCCAGTTTCTGGGCCTGCTTCTTGGAGCGCTCAATGGCTGCCAAGGCTTGGTCTTCGCCTAGTTTCAACTTTCCGAACTCGGCCATCGCCCCTCTTTGGAACTCATTGAAGGCCGAACTGGCTTGGTCGAGCAGTTGTTCCAACTCGGCAAGCCGTTTGCGTTGGCCTTCGGTCTTTTCGGCAACGGCCCTCAGGTCGGAATACTCCCGGGCAATGGCCAGAACCGGGGTTCCCAGGTCTTGGAACTTCTTCATCCAAGCGGATTCCTTTGGGGTCAGGCTGATCTTTTCGGAGGCGGAAGAGCGTTCTCCCGCCGCGCTCCCGAATTGCTCCGCTTTGAGGGCGTAGAGCACTTCTTCCGCTTCTGGCACCCGGTTCTGGTCACAAAGCCATCGGGCAACCTCGCGGAACCGCTCCGACATCTCGACGATGAAAACTGTTTGGGCCTTGGGGTCAATGCCTTTGGTCCCTTCCTTCATCTGCTGCAAAGAAGCCAATGCGGCCTTGCCGAAAAGGATTGCCGCCGCCTTTTCGCCGCCCATCCACAGACTGCGGCCGACCATGAGCCGGATCAGCGAGATGTTCGCCACATCGCCCGATCCTTCGACGATGGGGAGGGCTTGGGACAAAAGCCGGCGGGCTTCCTCGGTTCGCCCAGATTCCATGAGAGCCTGGGCCAGGTTGGTCTGACGCACGGCCCGGGATTCGGCACTGACCGGGTCGTCGTCCCTTCCCAAAGAACTCCGCAAAGCCTTGATTGCCTCATTAGTTCGGCCGAGACGGAGAAGGGCGTTGCCACGGCTGTGTTCGCACTTGAGCATCTCCAGCCGCATATCCCGCCCCTGAAAAAGCGTTGCTGCACGGTCCAGCGATTTGAGCGCTTCTTCCGTCCGTCCGCAATCCAACAGGATCGAGCCCTGGTTGAAAAGGGCCTCAGGGAGAAAAGCAACGGAATCCGGTGATTTGCCAGCATCTTCTTCGGCTTCAGCCGCTGCCGCCAGCCCAAGCGGAATCTGCGCCAGGGCCTTTGATTTTTGTCCGATCAGGGCGTACATCTGGCCCAAATGCATCAAGGCCAGGGAGCGCGGCCCGGCCACGGGGATTTGGACGCCGTTGCCCCCGGGATCGGACGGCATGAGCAAAGCGATGGAGGCCGAAAACGAGGCTTCCGCCCGGGTGTAATCGCCCTCGCTGGCTCCGGCCAATCCGGAGTAATCCAAAAGGATCCCGCGCCCCCGGCGGGCGTCCAACGAGTCGTTCCCGGCAAGCTCCCTAAGGCCAAAGGCAGTCACGGCATCCAGCCCGCGGTAATCGGATTGGCCATACAGGATTTTGCAGGTCTCAAGATAGACCGGGATAGGGTCGCCGGGGATCTCCCCGCTCTTTAACAAGTCGAGGGCAAGTTTGATGTCGCCGGTGCCGGCCGCGATATAGACCAACAGGCGGCGGCCGAAGTCCGGCAGCTTCCAATTCGCAAGCTCTGCTTTGGCCGCATCCCACATACGCATATCGACCAGGGCAGCCGCCGCCAAATAGCTGCATTCCCCTTTGCCCTTTTCAATGACTTCGGGGAACGGGTGGTCGGATTGGGCCAATTCGAAATCTTTGCGCGCGTCCCGGGCCAAATCCAAAACGTGTCCCGGAGGCGATTCGCGGAACTCACCCCAAGCCAACAGGCGTTTGCACTCGGCCCGGTCTTGCTTCCAGAAATCTCCTGATTCCGAGCGCGAAAGCCCTTGCCGGGCAAACCGGCGGCAGTTGGGCCAGTCTTGCCGCATCAGGGAGTTCGTTGCCTTCACCCGGCTGGCCCCCACAAGGATCCGGTTGTCTTTGACCGACTGCGCCAGTAATTCGCAACGACCCAAAGTCGCCTGCCAACCGGGCTTGCTAGAATTGGACTCGGCCGCGGCCAGCCAAAGGAAGGACTCAGCCAGCGATCGGTTGTCCTTCAATGTTTCCCAGAGCCCGGCCGCCGCGCTGAGATCGGCGATGGCGGGCTGATCTTTCCCCGCCCGGTGCCAAACAACCCCTCGGCCCAGATAGGACCGGGCGGCCAGTTTGGGGTTGCTGCTGTTTGCAAGCAGCCGGATGGCCTCTCCAAACTCAAGGGCCGAGTCGCCAAGTTGGCCGGATTCCGCTAGAAGGCTGCCCCGCCAAAAGAAGGCAACCGATTGCGCCTCGGTGTCCTCGGATCGGGAAGCCTCGCGGATGACAGCGTCTAAATCGCGCAGGGCCGTCTGGGGGTTCTTCAACGCATCGGAGATCCTCCGCTCAAAGGGGTTGCCCGCACGGGCAAAACCAAGAACGATGGGTTCCGCCTGGTTGGGGGCAGAGGCCAAAACAACGAACAATAACGTAGCGGTACAAAGTGCCATCGGCAGCCTTCACAAGTCAAAGATATTATGCCGGTGTCGTGGGCCGGCACAGTTTGGACGAGCCGCCGTCTCGAAAGTTTTTTTTCAAAAAGCCCCCTGGGCAGAATTTCCAACGGTTCTCAGAGTGGTGTCGGGTGCACGGGAGAGGGTCACCCGGAAAGGAGAAACACAGAAACATGTACACAGAGAATCCTTATGGCGGCGGCGGCTTCGGCTGGGTCAACGACCGTGGCGGTTACACCGGCTACGGCTACGACAACAAGCTCTATCCCACTTGGGGATACCGCGAAGACTACAAGCCCTGGTAACGACATGGGCACCATCGGGGGGTTGGGAGCCACCCAGCCCCCCACCGACCACCACAGAATGCTATGCACAACTTTCGAATCGACGAACAACCCGACCTCGCACGGATCTATTTGCCAGCGGCCATGGGACGCAACGGCCAAATCCCCCTGTCCACGCCGGGCAGGTGAGCCTTCTACCCCCATGCCCCGCCCCGGTCCGGAACATCCGGCCGGGGCTTTCCGCTGTTTGAACAGGGCGGTTGAAGTTCCAAATCCGCAATCCACCCCCTGAGCCAGCAAGATCGCGGTTCATGACTTCTTGGCCGCACACGATTTCTGCGGCACAGGGACACCCATGAAAACATTAATCCATACAAAAGCAGCGGCCGCCGTTTTGGCAGTTTTGGCCGCCTCTTCGGCTCAGGCAAACTTTGCCCAAGTGGTCATCGACCGGATCCAAGACCCCTACGGGAAAATCCGCGGGATGCGCACCCTTGACGACTTGCTCTCGACCATCCAACCCGGCCAATTCCGCCGCTATAGCCGGCTCGGGCATTGGCCGCTTCCCAGGCACGAGAGCGACTACCGCACCGACGAGCTCGAAGCCGACACGGTCAGCTCCCTCGCCGCCCTGTCCCTCCCGGTCCGGGAAGCGGTTTCCCGGCAATTGGTCTCCACTTATCGGTTTGGTGCGGGGAGCGTTGAATTCAGCCGCGCCAACATGTCGCAAGGAGAGTTCCAGGGGGTCTTCAAAGTGGTCACGTCGAGCTTGGGGATCCGGGTCAGCGCCGGGGATGCCAACAACCTGACCGTCAAACTCAGCTGGGACGACGTTTCCGTCCAAGAATTCCAACCTGCCGGGATGAGGTATCTCGCCCAGGCGTTTCAACAAAGCCAACTCGATCCGTACTTACCCTTTGCCGGGCTCAGAAGGCACGAGAGCTGGATGGTGACCAAAACCGTCTCTGTGGTCGGCCTCCGGGTCGAAATCACCGCCAACCGCCCGCAATCCGGGTTCGATGTCACGGTCGCCGGGGTCGGCGGTGTGCATTCCAACAAGACTTCGGAGGGGCACTTCATTGTCACGGTCGTGCGTCCGGTCGTTGTGGCGAGCGATGCCCGTAACGCCCAAAGGGCCGACATCTATGCCTACGCGGGCCTCAAAATGCCCAAGCTCTAATCAAAGGTCACCCAAAGCCCCCGCCATCTCCGGCGGGGGCTTTTCTGTTGGTGGAGCCCCATCTCCCGGCGGACATTCGGATGTCCGCCGACTAGGGCTGGGGATCCCGGACGGATCTCACACAATAGGCTCTCGGTCGAATGGGGCCAGAGGCTCGAACCCTCGGTTTCTAGGGGAGTGTGCCGGCCTCGGCGACACCAGATTTCAGGAAATTCAATGCGCCCTGGATGTACTTGGCCTTCATCGGGAGTGAGACCGGCTATTCCACTCTGGCAGGGCTCGGGCTTGACGCAAGGGAGGCTCTTGACACCTCCTCGGCAACTTGCATCAGGTTTTCCTTCCCGGGAGGCCGCCTGAGCTTGTCCACGCAATGGGTTCCGCAACCAAAGGCCGATCCAGGGCCAGCCCATCCGACTCGATCGGTCCGGTCATCCCAGGTCGGTAAAAAACTTGGAAGTCTAATGCAAAAAAGGTGCCTTTGAGTTTCCTCAAAGGCACCTGGCGAGAGCGCGTCCGATTGGGGGGCTATTCCTTGATGTACGGGTCTTTGTCCGGGGCAAAGCAAAGCATCGCGAACTTGCCATGCTCGTCCCGGATTTGGCCCAAGACATCCATGAATGTATCGGCTTCATCCCGGCCCATCACATCTTCCAGATACCGCCCCATCGCGTATCCGATCTTTTGGTCAGTCCCAGCCGTCGCGTTCTGGGCATAGATGTAGGGCAAGTGGAAGCCCAGTTCGGCGTCGTCGTCCAACCAATCGTAGTCGTCGTCGCCCAGGGTCCACAGGGCCGCGGCGGAATAGGCCTTATCCACCAAGATCTGCACCATGTCGCGATATTTGCGAGTCATTTTGCCAAGAGCGATCCCGGCATAAAAATCCCCGCCCCCCGAGCTCATGACCAAGACGATGGTTTCATCGCCACGGAGGAGCTTCTCGTAGGTTTTCAGGTCGCTGTTGGCGACAGTGCCGGTGTATTGGATCCAGCGTTCGCCATCCGGGGTGTCCTCATTGGAAATGTCCTTAAAGGTCCCGGCAAAGGCGGCGGTGGCGGCCAATGCGGCAACGGCGAGCGTTGCGAAGCGTCGAATGCTGTGAGTAAAGTTGTCCATATCCTTGTCCTGCTCTTTGTGGCCCCTTTTCTTGCGGCCGACAACAGCAATGGAACCAAGGCCCCCACCACTCAGGGGAAGATTTAGAAAAATGTTGAACGCCCTAATTTTAAGTTCGGTTTTGCTGGCGGCACCTCGCCCAGAAGCCCCCCCCCACCACTACAGAATCCTTTTGATCGGGGCGGGGAAGTACCCACAGTTTCCCGGCCAGGATCTCAGCGCCGCAAAGGACGTGGAGAGGGTGCACGACTTTTTCCGGGAGAGGTTAGGAGTCCCCGAAGACGAGATCAAAGTCGTCAATGACAGTTCCAAGATGGATCGGGACTCAATATTGGGCGAAGTCCGGAATTGGCTGGTCGCTGGCGCCAAGCCCGGTAACGTCGTCGTGCTGTGGTGGGGTGGCCATGGCTTGGCGATCCCCACCGGAAGCGGGCCGGAGACCATCGGAGCCATCGTTCCGCCCAAACTCCGCAAGCTTGCCACGGGCGAGATCGATTCCGATTCTCTCATCCTGACCCGCGAGTTGAGGGTCGAATTCAGCCGGCTCCCAGCTGGTGTGACCGACGCCACAATCTTCCTCGATTGCTGCTATTCCGGGGCGGCCGACCGATCCGGCGGACGGACCCGCGAATTGGTCGCCAAAGTCACCAAACCAAACCCCGAGCGCCTCGCTCTGCCACCCTTGGGCGACCCGAAGGAATTCGTCTACGTCTCGGCAGGTAACCAATTCCAACCAGTTTCCGAAGTCCAAGATGAAGATGGGCAATCCATGGGGCCGCTCGCCTATTCGCTACTCAAACTCGGCCCCCGCATTTCCGCCGGAATCACCTACCGCGATTTCGAAACCCTCCTGAACGGCGTCGCCATGCAAACCCGGTCCACCCGCGAACCGGAGGTCCGGGGTGCCGTCGACCGGCCCCTTTTTGGCGGGCAAATCGCCGCGCAGAGTTGGAATTTTCCCGTCTTCTTCCCCAAGCAGGATCCGGCCCGGGCGGGGCAAGGCAAACTCTCCACCTACCGCAAAAGGTTCAAGGCTTTTTCGGCTGATGTCGAATACAACCCGGATTTGCCGTTCATCCCTGTCGGCCAATTGCAGGGGATCCGCCCCGGAATGCGGTTTTTGGTCACCGACGGCAAAGGTTACAAACAAGAGCTGGAGGCAGGGCTGTGCTTTGCCGACTTCACCCAACTCAAACCGTTGGGTAGTGAGGCCCCGCCCCCAACCCATGACGATCTTTCGGCCAGGGTCGTCGATTCCGTCGGAGCCCGGGTCGTCAAAATCGGCCCCGCCGACCTGGCCACCGCCCAGGCACTTGATTGGGACAACCAATCCAAGCTCGTGGGAAATCCCTTGATCGCCATCATCCCCCCTGGCAAACCCTCCGACTACCAATTCCGCTATGACACGAGTTCCGGCTACCTGGAGATCGTTTCAAAAAACGGGGCAACGGTCATGCTCAAACCGCTCAAAGATGTCCAGATGGCCACGGCAGACTTGATCCGGTGCGTCGCCCATGGCGACCTTGTCCGGAATCTCGACATGGCGGGGATCCCATCCTTCAACGTCGAAATCAAGTTGGTGCCGGTCACCACGAATTTCACCCCGAGTCAAAGGGATAAAGGCGAATTCCAAGGGAGCGCCATGAGGGCGACAGGCTTGCTGGCCGGGGAGGCGCTCAAGGGAAGGATTGGCCCGGATTCCGTTTTTTGTATTGCCGTGCGCGTGCGGGCGAATCCGGAAGCTGAAAAACTTGAAACCGACCACATCCCCGGCCAATTCTTTGCTAAGCACTCCCGCGTGTACATTTCAGCTCTTGCAGTTGACCAAGACCACAGCGTCAAAGCGGTCTTCCCATTCCGCGCGCCGACAGATGGCAGCGGAGAGTCGTATGCGGCGACCCCCATCCAGATCGAACGGGATCAATGGTCGGGCTGGACCTACCTGGGGTTGCGGGGGAGGCTCCTAACCGAGCAGCAGGCCCTTGCCGATCCGGCCGCACTCCGATTGGTCAACCCAAGCCCGGCCTTCGGCAAAGGGGGGACGGAATCCATCAAGGTCATCGCCAATGAAAAGGACTTCGACTTTTCCCGCCTGGTGAGTGCCGGTGTCCGGGGGGCCGATGGCTCTGCCGCCGAGGATCTGCTCAACCAGATCATGAACGGCGGCGAAGCGACCGCCGACCGGGGGCCTGCAGACCGCCTTCAAGATTGGGGTGTGGCCACCGCGACCTATTGGCTTCTAAGCCGCTAGGCGGCCCAGCCCCATTCCTTTGAGAAGCATGGCGAATTCGGGGGTCGCCCGGATTCGCCATGAGGCCGGCTGGTACGGATCCAAGCCGCAAAGGGCCGACTGCACGGCGTCGAGGAAGTCCAATGAGTGCTCGCGGGTGAATGCCCATTCTGGCCCGCATTGGATCAACTGGTCAAACGTCTCCAGCAGCTCCCGGCGACCGATTTCGATCACGACCGGTTCCATGGTTGCCGTCGCCACCTTCAAACCACCTTCGGATCCCCGGCCGCAACCGAAAGCGCAAACCTGGATGCCAGGAGGCAATCCGCCGGGCTGACCCGATTCGCAAACTCCACCGATCCGAGCCGCAATCCGCCCGAAAAGAATATGAGATGGCGGTCGCGCCGGATTGCCGAGAAATCTTCTTGCCGGCCCTGCACTTTCCGGACGGACATCCGGCCATCGCCAAACTCTTGGGTGACTTGGCCGAGCAGCCCTCCCTTCATGCCTACAAAGGAGGCGTTGGCTCGCCGGTCGTCTATCGAGGCCAACGCGATGGCCTCGGCATCCCCGCCCACGACAACCGCCGTCCGCGACCCATGGTCGAATGTAGTGACGGAACTCAATCGTCCCATTCGGTTGAAGCAGGCAACCGCCTTGAACCCCATGTCGGCCGTGAGCAGGGTCGCGTCGCAATAACCAAGGGGATCCAAGATCTTTCCGTACTCGCGCCACTCGACTCCTGTGTCGAGCGGTTGGCCAGATGGGTCGATCAAGTCTTTGGCTTGGGGAACCAGCCAGTTTCCAACCGAATGCCAGGTTGCCAGGTCTGCCGGAGAGGACTGGCTGCGGATTGCCAGCCGGTATGCCGCGTGTTCGTCTCTGATGTGCTGTGGGTCCATGTTCTTTTCCCTTTGCACTAGGAGAGCCGACCGGAAAACCGGTCAGGGGAAAATATTATTGGAGCCGGTTTGCGGTGGTTTGCGGTTTGAGCAAAGTCCTAAGCGGACTCCCTGTGGCATCCCGGTTGAACGTTTCGTATTGAGGTCGCTGCATATCGGAGATCCCCTCCTCGTCAAACTCTTTAAGGATCGCCTTCATGACCGCACCCAAACTGGCCGAGGGGTTCTGTCGGACAGTTTCGGCAAAGACCCAGGTGAAAATCCCACGGGCCGGGAGTTTTCCGTTTTCGTCCTCGACTTCCACTGAACTCTGGTTTTCGCCAGATGCCTCGAGCATAAGTCCGTAGCCCTTGCCGTTTGCCGTCAATTGCTGCTTTGGCAGGGCCTTGGGGTGCGATTCGCCCCCGATCGCTCTGCGTGTCGGGCGCCGAGCACTGTTCTTTTCGGTCATCAAGCGGTTGGAGAACCGGACTCCTTGCCCTCGGAAGAACCCTTCAAACGGCCCACGGGAAAGCCCGCCCGAAAAACACGAATCGAAGATGAACACCACGTTCACCCCGGCGTTGTTGAATGCCTCCCGTAACCCGCGGATGTCGTCATCCACGACAAACCGCCCTCCCGAAAGGACGATCCCCTCATCAAGCCCATCGGGCTCCGCTGCGTTCTTCAACTGAATCCCGTGACCCGAGAAGTAGAAAAAGAAGGTGTCCCCTGGCTTGACCTTGGAGACGACCCACTTCAAATCGGCGATCAACGTGTCGGCCGTCGCATTGGAATTGAGTCTCAGCCGGGTGTTGGAGCCCGGTACCCCGTAGTCGCGGGTGATGAGTTTGCGCATGTCGTCGGTGTCGTTTGGGGGGCCGTGCAGGGCGTTCACCACCGTTTCGCCGGCGGCATTCACAAAGTTCGGGTAGTTCCCGACCCCATAGATCAGCGCATAGGTTGTGCTTGCGGCCGCTGGGGCGGGAACCGCCTTTGCCGGAGTTGCGGCACTGCGCGACAAGATTGCGAACGAGAGGAGAGTCGTGAGTGTCATGGTGAAATTAGCTTCTATTGTCTGGTCAGGGTCAACGGGATCCGCCCGTCGGGGAGAACGTGATATCGGGTGCCGATTTGCCCAAGGCGGCCCGCGTGCGGTCAAACTCGTGGCGGACTCCGTGATTGGCGTAAACGATGAGCCGGTCGATGGGGTTTGACGCGCCGGCGAGCTCGCGTTCATATTCGGTTCGCTCGGCGTCGTCCATGATCCGGATTCTAAACTCGCTGCTTACGATCTGCCCGTTGTCGGCCTCGCCCTGGATCCGAACCGTATAGAGGCCGGGGGCAAGCCCGGCCTGGAACTTCCCGGAGTCAACTGCGGCATCGATGGACTGTGGACCGCGGACCGATACCGAAACCTTATGGACGTCATCGGGGGCTTGGAACTCTAGGGAAAACACGGATCCCTCCAATGTCGTGTCCGTCGGGGTCGAGATGGCGAATTCATCCGAACCCCTGGCAATTCCGGGGGGTGAGACTTTGACCCAGTTCTCGCCAGCGGTGATCGCCCCATTGGCCAGCGCCGCAACGGCCGACTGGCTCAGTTCGGCCATTGCATAGGTTTTGCCGCCCATTTCGATGATTGAAGACCCGCCGAGCTGGGCCACCTCTTTTGGTCGGGATGCCAAGTTGACGGCCGCCAATGCGGCCAAGGCACACGCCGCCGCCCCAAACGCGAACGTGGCGGCCTTCCAAGGGTTGCGGGCGATGGGGGCCGCCGCCTGGGCTTCCGGGATCAGCTGCAATTCGCCCTGCAAAACCCGGACCTCTTCGTCTATTTGGGGATCCAAAGCGCGGGCGGCTTCGATCAGCTGGTTCGTTTCGTGATCCGCCCGGCCATGGGCATAATCCTCCAATTGCTCGGCCGTGAATTCCATCGGGATGTCCCCTGCCGGGGGGTCGAGGGCCCGGAGAAAGGCCAACGCATCCGATTTGCCGAGGGGTTTTTTAGGTGTATCCATACAAGTTAAGGTCTCGCCCCGAGGTTTTCAATCCTCCGTAGCTTGTTCCGGGCCTCTTTGAGCCTCGAAGTCACCAGGCCAGGGGAGATGCCCAGCAAATTCCCGACAAAAGCCGCATTCATGCCTGTCACCCCGGGTCCTTGGCGGACGAGCAGGATCTGATCCAACCAGGCTCGGACCTGATCTTCCGTAACATCCAACAGTTCCGCCAGGCTGCCAATTGATTCCTGATCGGAGGCGATGGCGAATTCGGCGGGGCAGCCGGACTGCCCTTCGGGCACGCTGAGATACAAAACACGGAGTTCGTCAATGTTCAGACGTCCGAACCCGCGTTTCACCATCTCGTATTCGGCCCTCAAGATCGCGAGTGCATCGGCAGAGAGCCCGCCTTGGATCCCTTCCTGGCCGGGCGACTCGGCGTCCGCAGAAACCGTCTTCGGCAGTTCGATGCCAGGAAAGGCGGCCGCAAGCAACCCGACAAGCGTGGGGATGGCCATGCACCCGCCGGCCTCGGCCAGCACAGAACAAACCAGGTTTTCGCTGGGGACGGGGTCGCCCGGGAAGGCGCTGGCAAGAGTTTCTGGTTTGCCGATCCAACCGGCCAAGACGGGACTGAACCGCCCCGGCTTCGGCAATCCGGAGGGGAAACTTTGGGAAGCAAAAACCAAGCCAGGCGATTTGCCTTCCGGTGGCGTGGATTCGATCCGAGGGCTGGCGGCCACGATTTCCCGGAGCTTTTTATCCACCGACGAATAGTTCGGGGAGAATTTCCGGTAAGCCTTGATGCGGGCATAGGCGCACCGTGTCCGGATGAAGGCATCCATGTTTGAAATCGGCTTTGGCTTGGGGTCAGGCGCATCCTTCTCATCCCAAAACCGCATCCGGTGAACCGGCACCCAACAGCTATAGGTTGCTTCCTTCATAGCGAACTCACCTTTTTCGCTATTGTTGAACCCGCTCTGACTCAGCTTCTCGATCAACGCAAAGTGGAGCCGGTAGAAAATGTCGCCCAATTCTTCGGATCGGCGCAAATAGCGCCGGTCAAGGTCTCCGAACATGCCGGCCCGGATCCGCAACGGCGGGGCGTACCGTCCATCGACCTGATCCAGTGAAAACCACATAGGTAGCCAACCCCTGTTCGAACAATATCATATGCGGGAACCCGTCTGCAATGCGGGGCGTGCGATTCGCGCGCTCCCTGCCTGCGACAAACAACTTGAAGAATGCAAAAGCAAGTTGGGTGCGCAGGAGCTTGCCGGCCATCAAACCCTTTGGCTCTGATCAGAAACCGGTTGGGCTAACCTTGGCGGTTCCAAGGCTAGCCGGTGTCCTTAGTTTTAGAACTTGAACGGTTTGCCGCCGAGGGCCTTTGCGGTATTTGCCCCGGGCACCCCGCGGGCAGGCCGATCTCCGGTCAGTATTCGATGACACGCTGGTTGGGCTGCAACCGCTGACGGAGTTGAAGTCGATCCGGCTCCAACTCGATTCCGTCCCAGGAATTGTAATCCTCGCCAACCGAGAGCACCTTGTCCTACTGGTGCGGAACCTGCTTGAAAACGCCTTTCGGCATTGCCCCGAAGGAACCAACGTCTCTGTCTCCGTCAGCCACTCGGGGGCTGGCCCGGAGCTGGTCATCCAGAACGCCATCCATCAAGGGGACGGGCCGGCTGGCAACGGCCTTGGCCTGCGGATCTGCCGAGAAGTGGCCCGGGCAAACGGATGGGAGCTCACCACTTGTGAGGAACCGGAAGGGTATTCCGCCACAGTTAGGTTTTTGTAGAGGCCTTCCAAAATCTAGCCTCGCTTGCAAGGTAATGCGATTGGCGGCCCCGGATGGGGCCGAAACTCTTGACCTAACTTTTGGACAAAGGCGAAGAGCGTGGAATCCACCTCGCTGAACCCACGGTCGTATATGGAAGTCTTTCAAAACCTGTGGGTGATAGCAGACCACTAGAGGAGAGAAGCAGGTCATTCTCGGTGGTGATTCCTTATCCGTTGTTAGTTTCTCGGCGAACCGCTCTTAGATGAACGGGACACTAAAAGGAGATGAGCGGCACTCTGACAGCATGTCAGGCGATGCCTCATCTACCGTCTTGCGAACAAAAACGCCATCTCTCGCCCATGGCCAAATTTCACGGCCATTGAAATCCAAAGCCAAGCGAATGCCTCCAGCCATCGAGCCTGGGTGAGGGGCCCGGCGTCCTCGGGCGAAAAGCCGATCGCAGCCGCTGCCTCAATAACGAGACGCTTTGATTCGGCATCGTCGCCGGCGACCAGCATCGTTGCCGACTTCCCGCCAAATTTTGGATTCTCCATGACATTGAATCCGACAGTGTTAAAGGCCTTGACCACGTGCGAATCTGGTAAAAGTCGCGCCACCCGCTCGCCCCACGAATGCTCATCGCCCCAATCGAGGCCATCAAAGCCCGGTGCTATCGGGTTTGTGGCATCCACCACAATTTTTCCTTGCCACCCCTCGCCCCTAAAGAACTCCGCTGTGATTGCGGTTGCGGGCACGCTCAGAACAATCATGTCGGCCCATTGCGCCACCACCTCCACCGATTGCTCATCGCCTTGGACTGGAGACTTCACGCCGTACATCACTTGATAGCCCGCTTCGGCAAAGCGACCCCCCAAGGTATTGCCAACGTTGCCTCTGCCAATGACGCCGATCTTCACTTTGTCGCCTCCAGCAAAATGTCGGCAAGCGCTTTGGGTTGCGCAAGCATTGGCAAGTGACCGGTGGGCAACGAGCGTTGTTTGCAAGGGGTTGCTTCAAGCATCTGCGCTTGCATGGAAGGACTGATTACCCGATCCAGCTCGGTTCGCACATACCAACGAGGGACGCCCGCATAGGCATCACCCAACTGTATGGGCGTGCCAAGAGGAGCAACTGGCTCGGCTCGCCACTGGGCCAAAAACGGCTCGGCGACCAAAGGGTCAACATCGTGGAAGAACAGCGGGGAACGGCTTGGTTCGTCCAAATCCAACGTGCTCCAGTCGGGTGCCGGGCGCATCGCCGGGCCGACACCAGAGTCAGCATCGGATTGTGCGAGTTCATTCAGCGTCTGTCCGCTCTTCAACAGGTAAGCCGCAACATAGATGAGCGATTGGATCCTTTTGGGTGCAAGCTCTGCGACTTGGCTGATCACGGTACCAGCCATGCTGTGCCCGACAAGCACAGACGGGCTCGTCAACGCGGCGCGCACCGCATCCGTATAGCTCGCAAAGGTGAGTGCGCTCAGCGGAGTTTCATCATGTCCATGTCCAGGCAGGTTGACTGCCACCGTCTCGCAACCCTGCGCTTCGAGCAGCGAGCGGACAGGAGCCCAGCATTTCTCGTTCATCCAAGAACCGTGCACGAAGATAAATCTCATCATCATGTCATTCCCCCAACGCGCGGATGACCATGCGCGCTGTTTCGGCACCGGAAAAATTCTGCTGGCCGGTGACGAGATTGCCGTCACGCACCGCAAACGACCGCCACAAGCCAACCTGCACGTAGTTCGCGCCAAGGTTTTTCAGGACATCTTCGATTCGCCAAGGCATAACGTGCTTGTCCCGCGGAAGCAGGCCGTATTCCCACACCGCGTTGTCGGCGAAGTCTTCTTCCACGTTGGCGAATCCGGTTACCGTCTTGCCTTTGACCAAGAGTTCGCCGTTCGACAATCGCGCGTATCGCAGAATCGCTGTTCCGTGGCACAGGGCACAGGTGACCTTGCCCGATTCGTAAAACTCGGCAAATTTCATATGCAGGCCGGTCGCGGACTCGAAAGTGAACATTGGGGCTTGCCCGCCCGCCACAACGATCGCGTCAAACCGGTTCACGTCGATTTCGTCGACCGGACGCGTTTTTTCCACGAGTGCCGACAGCGTTGGAGTTGCGATGAATCCCATGGAGATGAGGTCCGTCGCCGAGTAGCCGCTTGCATCGCGCGGGTCGCTCATCGCATCTGCTTCGCATTTGCCCCCGGTCACGCTGAACACTTCCACCTCGTACCCTTGCTCGGTGAACTCATAGTAAGGGTGGGTTAATTCGCTCCACCAAAAGCCCACCGGCCAACCTGTGGTCGTGGAGACCGCAGGATTCGAGATGACAATGGCAATGCGCTTGGGGCGTAGCTTGGAAACTGCGTTTGGATCACGAAGTGACATACGCCCACATTGACATAGTAGGGTATTATTCTGTCTATAGTTACCTAGAGGTTACCATGAGAAACACTCAGGAAAATACCCAGCTCGGGGCACAAAAGGCCCTCGCCGTCGTGAGTGACCACTGGTTTGTTGTGGTTGTGCATGCACTCATGAACGGTAAGCAACGCTTCTCGGGTTTGCAGCGCGCTATCCCCAATGTTTCGAAGAAAGTACTCACTCAAACATTGCGCCGGATGGAGCGCGACGGCTTTGTGCGGCGGACAGTTTTTCCAGTCGTTCCACCTCATACTGAGTATGAGCTCACCAATCTGGGGCAGAGCGTTGTGCCGCCACTGCAAATGCTATGTCGTTGGGCACTCGAAAATTTTGAAAATGTGGAGCAACATCGGATCAGTTACGATGATCGAATCGCGGCCAAAAGCGATCATTAAGTTTGAACTAACCGGCTGATGTCGAAGATAGCGTCTCGAACAGAGATTCTTGGCGGCCCCGGAGGGAATCGAACCCCCGACGCCCTCCTTAGGACTGACATTTTTCAGGTTCAATGAACCTAAGTCGATGTCCGCGTTTGAACCTGAGCGTCCACAGTTTTCCACCGCGTTGGAGAGACCTTGGAGAGACAAGATATGAGCTCAATTTCGGCAATGTGGTCTGAATATGCGCTTGACTAATCTGCCAAACTCATTCCATGTCTGAGCAAGTCGAAGCACCGTCACGCCGGGAAGTCTTCTTGAGCAGCACGTTGCTGGGAGGCCTTACGGATGAACAGGTCGGGGAGCTTGTGGTGAACTCTCGGATGGCACATGCCGAGAAGGGCGAGACGATTTGGCTTAGCGGTAGCAGTGTCTCTTTTTTTGGCGTCGTTGGTACTGGTTTCATCAAGATGACCACAGTGGGGCCAAGCCATCAGGAGATCACGACCGAAATCATGGGTCCAGGTCACGTGTTCGGTTTGTTAGGGGCCATCGATGGCACAGGGTGCCCGCAGTCAGCCAAAGCGATCACCGGAACCTGGTATCTCAAAGTGCCGAAGGCAGGCTTTTTACCGGTCTATGAGAAGAACGTCGTTTTGAAAGAACAGGTTTTCAAGCGCACTACGCACCGGCTAAGACAGTCATTCGACCTCATCGCCCACCTTTCAGTAGGGACAGTTGAGCAACGCGTCGCGGCGGTGCTTCTCGTACTCACGCGGTCGTTTGGGCGTGAACTCCCCGAGGGGCTTTTGTTGGACGTTCCTCTCACGAGGCAAGAAATCGCTGAGCTCGCTGGTACGACCGTGGAGTCCACGATCCGTATCATTAGCCGCTGGCAGAAGCAAGAGTGGATTGAAACCCAAGCGCGCCACATTCTTGTGAAAGACCTGGAAAAACTGCTTCAGGCCGTACGGTAGGTTCAGAATTTCCAACCGAGCATGAAGTAGCCGAAGGTCTGATTTCCCGATCTGCCTCCGCCGATGGACTTCACAAATCGGCCTGGAAGAAAGACTCCAGCGCCAGTACTCATGGTGAAGCCATTGGCCAACGTCGACGAGTAGTCTAGACTGATTTCCTGCCCAATATCGCGACCTGCGTTCCCGGTTGGGTCTCTATAGAGCGTTGCGCCGAAGGCATTAATCGCTCCGCCTACTCCATACCAAGCGTCACGCTTGTCGTAAAGCTGCAACCACGTGTAACTGAGCCGGAGCGACGAATCGGCACTTGGTTTGAACTTCAGTCCCGCGGTCGCAGAGATAATGTTCTCCCATCCTGTCGTGTCCATCAATCCGAGCCGATCATGCCCGGTGGGATAAAGCTGATCAAAAGTGGAGTTGACCCGGTTGCTACTGCCGCCGCTGGCGATGTTGACATCGCCGTACGCCTCCACCTTTGGCGCGATATCCATTCCGAACCTTCCATTCGCCGCCCAAGCCTGCACACTTTTCCCGTCCTGATGACCCGCCTGGAAGCCGATTTGATAGCTTAAGGTCGATTGCGCATTCGGCTTCAACGTTCCCTCATTCGAAAGCGTATACCGAGTCTGAGCTACCCCCTTTGCATCATCAACTTTGATGATGAATGCCGTCGTGTTGGACGCCATCTTGAAGGTGACTCCCGACAAAACTAAGTTCTTCGAGGGAGTTGGCAATACGCCGGCACGCATCAGGAAGAAGGTCCAAGTCCGGTCCTCAACTTTTAGGCCTTCGAACGCGTTGGCGATATTGTTCCAATCGAGTTCGCCGATGAGCCTTCGATTGCCCAACCCGAAACGTTGCCGCCCTAGTGTGTAGGTGGTCGCTCCATTCTTGAAGCTGACGTTGGCTTCAAGGAGATCGCTTCGGATCGCAATACCGTTGCCGGCGGGGAACCAGTTGAGTGAGCTCGCGTGTTGGTACACGATTCTGCCCGTGACACCGTCTTTGCTCAATTGCAGACCGACTCGTCCTCTGAGCAACAGGTTGCTTCGATTATCACGCCGGTCAGGTTGAAAGTCCGCGTCGATACGCCGCTCATACCGGGCTCGAAACTCCAGTATTGGCTGAATTTGAATGTCGCGACTGTCGAAGTTGTCCAAAGGGATCGGCATAAGTTAATCTTTGCTGACTGCTTCTTGGATTCCTATGATATTGGTCATATGTGGAGTGATGGGAAGAGCGAGCCACCCGGCTTTATGATGGATATCATGGTGGGCGGTTGCTCTGCGTGCAACCATAGTGGTTGTGAGTGAGCGGCAGTTCTACATAGACCCAAGCCGGTGCATCGGTTGCAACGCCTGCGTTCAGGCGTGCGCCGAGTGCGACACCCACCCGGGCGTTTCGATGATCCACTTGGAGCAAGTACAGCGCGCCGATACCGTTCAGACGACGCCGATCATCTGCATGCATTGCGACGAGCCCGCCTGCGCGATGGTGTGCCCAGCGGATGCCATCAAAAAGACGCCCGATGGAGTGGTTCAAAGCTCGCTCAAGCCGCGCTGTATCGGGTGCACGAATTGCCTGTTCGCTTGCCCATTCGGAGTGCCCAAGTACGACGTTGAGGTGGACCAGATGATGAAGTGCGACATGTGCTACGACCGCACTTCCATCGGACTCAAACCCATGTGCGCTACCGTATGCCCATCCGGTGCTTTGTTCTACGGGACGCCCGAAGAACTCGCCGCCGAACGCTCAGGAACCCCGATCAACGAGTTTATATTTGGCAATAAGAAGATTACTACCAAGGTTCACCTGATGATGCCCCGAGGAACAAAACAACTCACGGTTAAACCTGATGCGGTCGTTCGTCGATCTGACCTTTTGACCGCCGTGCGACAAGTGGAGCGATAATCTAACATGAACGACAAGCTGAAAGAAGATTTTCCGATTGAGTGGGAAGACGACCACTTTGTGACCCGCCGTGAGTTCTTCAAGTTTCTCACGTTAGCCAGTGGTGGTGTAGCGGTTGGCACGGCGGCACTGGCGGCTTACGCCCAAATTCCGAGGGAGGAAATCAAGTTTGAGGCCGCAAAGATATGCTCGACTGAAGATTTGAAGCCCGGTTCCGCCCTGGCTTTCAGCTACCCACGACCAGGTGATCTGTGCATTCTCGTCAGGAAGCAGGACGGCGAATTCGTCGCCTTCAAACGGCGGTGCACTCACCTTTCTTGCCCCGTGGAGTACGAAGTCAAGAACGAGCGTGAGCTCCTTTACTGCCCATGCCACAACGGTGCTTTTTCCTTGGAAGACGGTAGCGTGGTTCAAGGTCCGCCGCCGCACCCCCTTCCCCAAGTTAAGATCGAAGTTCGTGGTAGCGAGATTTGGGCGACTGGTGCAATCAAAGGTGACCACTAGTGAACACGCCGCAATTCCATCGCCGTCGCCAAAAAGCAGTCGTCTTCGTCGGGTTTTTGCTGTTTGCGTTGATCTTGTTTCTCATCCAGCTGTGGCTGTTTGTGATGGTGCTCGAAAACATCCTAGCCGGAAAGACCGTGATGGTGATTCAAGCCTCGGCATTCAGCTTCTTGCTTCTCGGCATCAATATTTGGATGTTCGCCGGAGTAAATCGGCTGATGAAGATGCAGTAATCGTCAGTACTTTGATTGAAGGCGAGCGAGCCGTCGCTGCACGATTTCGGCCCGGCTTGGGCAGGTCTCCCACCGGCGATGCTCCATTTTGAGAGCTTCCTGAGCCAAGTTAGCCTCCTCATCGGGGGTGATGCGGGATTCAATCGCTGGAAACAACACCCGCTCTTCCCAGCGAATGTGATCTTCGAGAGCTTTCCCCAAGGCCAGGCAAGAGCTCGGTAGCTCCTCAATAAGCTGTTCGATCAGGCGGTGTTCCTCGTGCATCCGTGCGGAGTCTTCACCGGCCAGCGGGCCGAGGAGTCGCTCCTCTTCGGCAAAGTGGTCGGCAAGCTCCCCCTCCCAAGCCTCGCGAGCTAGTGCGGGAGCGGCCGGACGCTCCTCTTTAAGCGTCCGAGCGAGGTGCAGGCCGTCATTGTGATCCCGAGAGAATGGTTCCAGCGCAAAGGCCCGTTTCATTGCGGCGGCTCAGACTTCTCGATCTTCACACAGGCCCGTTTGTATTCAGGGATGCCACTGACGGGATCGTAGGAGCGGATGGTGAGGTTATTTGCCGCCTTACGCCCCGGCCAGTGGTACGGGATAAAGATGGTATCCGGGCGAATCGTGGTGACCACTTTAGCCTGAAGGACGACTTCGCCCCGCCGACTAGTTACGCGCATCCAGTCCTTGTCGGCGATGCCGTATTTTGCGGCCAACGTCGGGTGAATCTCCACGTAGGGATCGGAACAGAGATCGACCAACGCCCCGATCCGTCGGGTTTGGGTTCCGCTCAGATAGTGCGACACAACGCGCCCGGTCGTCAGAACCACGGGATACTCGTCATCCGGTTCTTCCAGCGGCGGCCGATAAGTGACGGCGTTGAAGTGCGCTTTGCCGTCGGAGGTCTTGAACTTCAGGTCCTCCCACAGGCGAGGGGTGCCTGGGTGGCCAATTTCGGGGCAGGGCCAAAAGACGCCCAGCTCGTTCTCGATGCGTTCATAGGTGATGCCGAAGTAATCGGCCGTGCCACCCTTACTGGCCACTCGCAGCTCATTGAAGATGTCCTCCGACGTCTTGAAGTGGTCGAAGAACTTGCTTCGTCCGAGTCGCAGCGCGAGTTCCAGAATGATGTCGGTGTCGGCTTTCGCATTTCCGGGGGGGTTCACCGCCTTCTTGATCCGAATCACCCGGCCTTCGGCGCTGGTGCTGGTTCCATCCTCCTCTTCATGAAGCGATCCCGCCATTACGATGTCGGCGTGGTGAGCAGTCTCGTTCAAAAAGAAGTCTATAGCCGTGTAGTGATCCAGTTTGTTGAGGGCTTCGCGCGTAAAGTTGGAATCAGGCAAGGAGACCAGCGGATTAAAGCAAATGGAGATGAGGGCTTTGATCTCTCCGGCATGGATCATTTCCATGATCTCGGGCGCGGTGTAACCCTTGCCGGGGAGTTCTTCATCGGTGCAGCCCCATACCGAGCAGATGTACTCACGGTGGGCAGGGTTCGAGATATCCCGGTTGCCGGGGAGTTGGTCGCATTTGTGGCCGTGTTCGCGCCCTCCTTGACCATTGCCTTGGCCTGTGATAGTTGCGTATCCGCAGCCTTTGCGCCCGATCCGTCCGGTGGCAAGAACGAGGTTGATGCAGCTAACCACATTGTCCACGCCTTTGGAACTGTGCTCGATCCCTCGGGCGTGCATCAGGAAGCTGGTCTTCGCTTCGCCCCACATTTTTCCGGCTCGAACAATGTCTTCGACCTTAATTCCGCTAATGCGGCTGGACTCCTCTAGTGGGAGCGCAAGGGCCGCCGCCTTGGTTTCTTCCCAGCCCGAAGTGTGTTCGGCGATGAACGCTTCGTTCGTCAGGCCTTCTTCAATGAGAACCCGCAGGATGCCCAACAGCAGCGCCGAATCCGTCCCCGGGAGCACCGGGAGGTGTAGATCGCAGGTGCGGGCGATGGGCGTCACGCGGGGATCGATCACGATCAGTTTCGCGCCGCGATCCCGGGCTCGCCAAATGTAGTCGGTCGTGATGGGGGAACACTCGGCGACGTTCGTTCCGGCAAGGAGAATCACTTCGGCGTGAACGATGTCTTCCCAACTGTTTGAGGCACGGTCAAGCCCGAACGCCTTCTTGTTTCCGGCTCCGGCGCTGACCATGCACAAACGCCCGTTGTAGTCGAGGTTGGCGGTCTGCAATCCGAGTCGTGCGAATTTTCCAATCAGATAACTCTTTTCATTGGTGAGAGAAACGCCGGAGAGAAAGGCTACGGAGTCATTGCCGTATTTAGCCTGAACGTCCTGGATAGCCTTGATGGTGGTGCTGAACGCTTCCTCCCAAGAGATCGAGATGAATCCTTGGCCCGGCACGTTTTTCATCGGGTTGAGCAGTCGATCAGGGTGGCCTCCTTGTAGGTATCGCTTGACGCCCTTAGGGCAGAGTTTGCCCTTGTTAAACGGAAATTCTTCCCAAGGTTCGAATCCGATGACTTGGTCTTTTTTGACCTTTAACTGGATCCCGCATTGCATACCGCAGAAGCAACAGTGCGTCTTCACCAGCTTGTCGGGATCATCCCTGCCCACCCAACCGCCGGGAGGCGTGTAGGCGGGGTGCGGACCGAATTCTTCGATCAGCTTCTCGATTGAGACAGGGGGCTTAGCCATATCTGAAGTTTAGTCTCGCTGGGGTGTTGCCGCTATGACAAGCGTCATAGCCCCAATCCCTTCTGGAGCAGCTTGCCCACGGCAAGTAGCAAAACCAATCCCAGCGCTCGCCGAAGGGCAAGACTTGATACTCGATGGGCTCCGAGGAAGCTGCCACCGATTGCTCCAAGAATGCCAACGGTGATCAGCGGCCAGAGGCTCAGGCTTTCTCGAAGGAGATCAAAGGGTCGAGCCGAGAGACCGGCCAACGAGTTCGCGAAAATGAACCCCGTCGAGAGGGCTGCCACTTTGTGCGGCTGCGCCCACCGATTCAGGATCATCAGCGGAGACAAAAAAATCCCTCCGCCGACCCCGACAAGCCCGCTCAAGAAACCAATGCCAGCCCCGGACCCCATGAGGATAGGGCGAACAGGTAGTTGGCTCTCGCCGTCTTTCGCGGGGACGCTGAAGATCAGCACTCCGGCGGCGTAAAGAAGCACCACGGCAAGAACGAGATCTTGGGTTCGATTCTCAAACTTGAGGCGACCCCCCAAGAAGGCAAAGGGAACCGAACCCAGCAAGAGCGGCCACGCGAGATTCCAATCAAAATGCTTCGCTCGACCAAAAACCACCAGGGTGATGCCCGCGACAACGACATTGAGAACGAGCGCTGTAGTGGCCCCAACCGCGCTTGGAATCGCGGTGAATGCAAGCAGAGCCAAGTATCCAGAGGCTCCGCCATGGCCGACCATACTGTAGCCAAGGGCCACGGCGAAGACCCCTATAAAGAGCCAAGGCTCAATCACGTTCAAAATACTCGACTCCTCCTTGGAGCGAGAAGACGTCGCGAACACCCCGTGCCCTGAGGTCGGCGACTAGGCGGTAACTACGCCTTCCGGAGGCGCAAACGAACAAAGTAGGTCGTTGCCATTCGACCTCGTAGCATTCCGCCATGAGCACTCTATGATGGGGCCGTGTGAGCTCTGGAGTTTCACCTGGGACCCGAATATCCACCAGATCGAAGTTTTCAAGATTGATCGAGGCCGCGTCAACATCCCAAATGATGCCCACGGAACTGCGTTCACCGGAGGACGTGCGACGGATCGTGGTTGCTTCTAAGGTGCGGAAATCAAACAAGAGCAACTTGTCGTCCAAGACCGGTAATCCAAGGATGCCTTTGATGACTTCGTTTGCTTGTAGAACCCCCATCAGCGAGGGCACAACGCCAAGCACTCCGGATTGGGCGCAGGTTCCAACGCAATGGTCGGGAGGAGGTTCCGGAAACAGATCGGCTAGGCACGGTCCTCCGGGCCGAATCGACATCAGTTGGCCCTCAAACTGGTGGACGCTGGCGGTGACCAGGGGGCGACCGAGGCTCTGGCAAACTCGGTCGAGCAGGAGCTTGGTGCTCAAGGAATCGGTTCCGTCCACGATCCAGTCGTAACTGGAGACGAGTTGTTCGGCATTGGCTTCGGCGAGGTGCACGGGAAACGTCTGAACCGACAGTTGGGGCCGGAGACGACGCGCGAATACCGCGGCCCGCTCGACCTTCATGCGTCCGATATCGGAGGCGGCAAACAGGGTTTGGCGATGAATATTCGAAAGTTCAACCAGATCGGGGTCCACCAGGCCGAGCGTCCCAATCCCTGATCCCACCAGGGAAGGAAGACATCCCGCCGCCAGACCCCCAACCCCGACCAGCAGCACCCTCGCTCCAGCGAGTGCGGTCTGACCCTCAGCTCCGACCTCGGGAAGCCGCATTTGTCGGGCAAACATTGCATCGTCCAAGGGGCTAGTCGTGGCCTGACCGGGGACAACCCACTCGACGACCCCGCTAGCGTATGTTTCTCGTTTCCATATGGGGACCCGCCATTTGAGCTGATCCATGATCCACTCGCAGGCTTCAAACGCCTCTCGCCGATGGGCAGAGGCCGTTTGAACCACTACTGCAGTATCTCCGATGGCGAGTTTGCCGACCCTGTGAATAACCCTCGCCTCCAGAAGTTCAAAGCGATCAATGGCCTCTCGAACAAGCGCCTCACCCTGGGAGAGGGCCATCTCGGGGAAAGCCTCGTATTCCAGCGCCACCACGTCTTGACCGTCGGCGTGATTTCGGACCTTGCCCTCAAAAACTACAAACCCGCCCGCTGAATCATGGGCCATCGGCTCAGGAGCTATTGGCGTATCGCTTAGTGAGAACTTCATCCGCCTGCCACCGGAGGAATTAAAACAAGCTCGCAACCTTCTCGCAATGGGTTAGCCGGATCGACGAACTCACTGTCGATGGCGACGCGAATCAGCGCTGGGGGGAGCCCGAGTCGGTGCTCGGCGATCAGCGACTCCACGAGCTCGCCAACCGTCTCGCAACGCGTCGCTACCTGTTCAACCGCGAGCTCACGTCGTTCTCTTAGGACGGCGAAATAGCGGATCGTGACGGTCTTCATGAATTCCGGCTCCACGGAAAAGGAAGGAAATCAATAAGATCCCCCTGGGCTAATGCACTCGCTTCAGGGCTAACCCGTACAAGCCCTTCGCATTCCAGAAGACCAAAGTTCGCGTGTGAACCCACAATATTTTGGATGGTAACTTCTCCGCTCGGCAGTCGTTTAGCAGGCAGAAACTCCTCTCGGCCGGGTTTGCGGTCAAAGTTGCAGGCAACCGGCCTCGGTTCACCGGGTGATTCGTCACCCAGCCAAGTGCTGACAAACACGAGGTAACCAACCCATGTCGATAAAGGATTGCCAGGTAACCCGAACCAAGATTTCCCATCGTCACGCACTCCGAAGGCGATGGGCTTGCCCGGCTTCACGGCGACGCCGTGGAACTTCACTTGGAAATCCATCTCTTCTATCGCCGAATGAACAAGATCGTAAGCCCCGACCGAAATCCCGCCGGTCGTAATCAAAAGATCACTACTCTTCATCGATTCCCGGATTTGGTAGCACAGTTCTGCACCAGAGTCTTTGGCATGCCTGAATTCTGCGCGGATGCCTCTCAGGGCCAAAACTGAAGAGAGGGCGGTCGCATTAGAGTTGAAGATCTGGCCGAATTGAAGCGCCTGTCCTGGGGGCACAACTTCATTTCCGGTACTCAGGACAGTGACCCTCGGCAGACTGCGCACCTCAATGACTTCTAGTCCGCAACTCGCAAACGCGGCTAGGTGGGGTGGTGTTATGGTCGCTCCCCGTTGTGCAACGAGGTAACCCGCCGGAGCCTCTTCAGCCTGACACCGGATATGTCCGCCTTTTCGAACCGTTCCCACCAGCAAGCCTTCTAGCACGGTGGCATCCTCTTGCGGAATGATGCCGTAGGTCCGACTCGGGACTGGGGCCCCCGTGAAGATGCGTGCGGCTTCGCAAGGCTGAAGTATCACCGGAGTTGAGGCCCCCGCTGTAATCTCACCTATGATCTCCCAGGGCCCCTCCGGACTGCCGACCGCGAATCCGTCCATCGCAGAGTTATCAAACAGCGGGAAATCAAGCGGGGACACGATATCCTGAGCTAGAACTCTCCCCAGTGCGCGACCCAACTCTACTCGCTCTTTGGGTGGGTTTTGTCGATGTTCGCGAATGATGGAGAGCGCTTCCTCGACCGAAATCATGGGTGGCCCTCCCCAGCGAGCATCGAATGAACATGCAAGAGGCTCGGCATAAGACAAGCCATGGCATCCTCGCAAGCTCCCGGACTGCCCGGAACGACCAGCACAACGGTCTGTCCGATGATCCCGGCTAAGGGCCGGGCCAGCATGGCGGTTGGTAGCCGTGAGTGGCTGTAAGATTGGTATGCCGCGACCACACCGGGGAGGCTTTTTTCGAGGAGCGGCTCGACTGTATCGGGGGTGATATCACGCGGGCCAACTCCCGTGCCCCCTGTGATGATGAGGATCGAGACACCACTTTCAGAGGCGGTGCGAACCTCGTTGGCCAACGAATCCGATTCATCTGGCAAGACCATGATGGAGACTGAGCCTGCACCGTGAGCATCGAGCGCCCTTTCAAGAATCGGGCCGCTTCGGTCTTCGTACTCGCCGCGATGTGCTCGATCTGACATCACTAGGACTTGCGCGCTCCAGCCGTTTCGTTTGGGCAAGTCGCTCTTCCCGCCCGTCTTTGAGAGCAGGCGAACGCCGACGATTTCCATGTCGTCGTCGATCATTTTCAGCATGTCGTAGAGGGTGAGCACCGCGGCAGCAGCCCCAGTCATGGCCTCCATTTCGACCCCGGTCTTGGCGACGGAAACAACGAAGACCTCGACCGCGATCCGGTCTTCTAGGAACTCAAAGTCAACCCGCACATGCTCAATCGGGATGTTGTGGCAGTAAGGAATCCACTCGGTTGTCTTCTTCGTCGCCTGAATTGCTGCCACTTTGGCGACGGGAACCGGGTCCCCCTTGGGCGTGTCGCCATTCTGGACCCGGCGGATCGTCTCCGCGCTCGCCGTGAGTTCAGCGCGAGCGAACGCCGTTCGCTTGGTCGTGTTCTTAAAGGAAACGTCTCTCATCCGCCGATTTGCACCATGGTTAAGTTATCTCGTTGAGCCCAGTTTCGCATCGGTGGATGGGCGCTCCACTTGCCATCGAGGCATTGTCTCACGGCGGTCTCCAGTTCTTCGTCTGAAGCTCCTTTTCGAATCAAGTCCCGCAACGAGACGCTTGGCGGTAAGAAAAGGCACGATTTGAGTTGGCCGTCTGCCGTCAGGCGGAGCCGATTGCAGCCTGAGCAAAAACTCTCGGTGACGCTTGAGACGAAGGCGACTCGCCCATCAGAGCCGTCGATTGCGTACTCTCGTGCAACATCCGAATCCCCAGGGGCCAAGGGTCGAAGAGCAAATCGGTCCAAGAGCCGGGTCCGAATCTCTGTCGAGGAGACGACCCGCTCTGCGCTCCAACTGTTGTCCAGAAATGGCATGAACTCAATGAATCGCACAGTAAGGCTGTGCTTGCAGGCAAACTCGCCGAAGTGGATGATCTCATCCTCATTGACCCCGGGAAGGACCACCACGTTGATCTTCGTCTCAAGCCCCGCCGCTTGAGCGGTCTCAATTCCCCTAAGAACCCTAGGCAACTCGTTGCGCCGCGTGATCTCAACGAAGCGATCTGGGCGGAGGGTATCAAGACTCACGTTGACACTTGTCAACCCCACCGCCTTGAGCGCAGCCGCGTCTTGGGCCAAGCGGGTTCCATTGGTTGTGAGAGCAAGCTGTTTTAGGCCCGGGATGGCGGCAATTGCTTCTATGAGGTTAAGGTAGCCCTTACGGAGGGTTGGTTCGCCGCCGGTAAGCCGAATCTTCCGCACGCCACGCTCAACGAAAAACCGAGCCAACCGCTCAATCTCCTCAAAGCTCAAAATTTCTGCGCGCGGTTGCCAGGCCACGCCTTCTTCGGGCATGCAGTAGACGCAACGAAAGTTGCATCGATCCGTGATCGACACCCGCAGGTAGCCGTGGAATCGACCAAACCGGTCTGTCAGCAGGTCCGCATGGGTCACGGCTGAATTGTGCCGTAAGCCGCCGCATAGAACCATGATATCCATCATAAACCTCGCCGAGAGTGCAGGCCATAACTGAGTCATGCCAGATCGAGCCCTTGCCAACCGCATGCTCATTCTCAACACGATCGCCTTCACTGTGTGCTTTGCCGTCTGGACGATGTACGGTGTGCTGGGGGCTTTTTTGGCCGATAAGCAGGTCTTCCCAATATCTAAAGAACAACTCGGTTGGCTCCTAGGTGTCCCCATTCTCACGGGGTCGATCATGCGGTTGCCGGTCGGGCTACTCACGGACCGTTTTGGGGGCAAGCCGGTCTACATCGGCGTGATGCTACTTGCGACCGCCGGAGTTGCATCAGTGAGCTTCGCAACTACGTTCGCCCATCTTGTGATCTCGGGACTCATTTTCGGAATGAGCGGAGCAGCTTTCGCAGTTGGGATCGCCTACACGTCCGTGTTCTTTCCCAAGGAAAAACAAGGGACCGCACTCGGAATCTTCGGCGTTGGAAACGCAGGCTCGGCGCTGACCACGCTGCTGGCTCCGCTCACACTGCAAATGCTCACTCAGGAGGGCAACCAATTGGAAGGGTGGCGAACCTTGCCCCTGATTTATGCGGCATGCCTATTTGGGATGACGATCCTGTTTGCGCTCTTAACGAAGAACAGGGTCACAGAAGGAGCGAGCCAAAAGACGATCCGCACCATGCTTGCCCCTCTCAAGTCCGTTCGAGTTTGGCGATTTGGCGCTTACTACTTTTTGGTGTTTGGGGCGTTCGTCGCACTGGCTCAGTGGCTCGTACCTTACTATCTCAGCGTCTATGGAATGAGCCTCGCCATGGCGGGTCTCATGGCGAGCATTTTTAGCCTTCCGAGCGGTTTGGTTCGTGCGCTCGGAGGGTGGATGAGCGATAGATTTGGAGCCCGGGCCACGATGTACTGGGTGCTGGCAAGTTGCGTGGTTTTGTTCGCACTCGTAATCGCGCCACGCATGGATATCATGTCCCCAGGGGAAGGAGTTCTGGCTGAACGAGCCGGAACCGTGACTCAGGTCGGTCAAGATCGGGTTCAAATCGATGACAAGTCGTATGCTCTCAAGACTGCTCGGGGCTCGACGCAGACCCTGTCGAGCAAGGGTTCGAGTCTTTCAGAGGGTACGATCATCCTCCCCCGAAGTCGGTCGTGGCAAGAGCCGATAGTGGAAGTGGGCCAAAAGGTGAAGAAGCGCGAGTTGCTCGCCCGTGGTGTGACTCACGTCTATTTTCAGGCCAATGTGTGGGTGTTTACTGCGATCGTTTTCTTGGCGGGAATCATGATGGGGATCGGTAAGGCCGCCGTGTATCGCCACATTCCCGACTATTTTCCGAATGACGTCGGCGTCGTGGGTGGAATCGTTGGAGTCATCGGCGGACTCGGCGGATTTGTGTGCCCCATTCTCTTTGGCTATCTGCTGAAACTGACCGGACTCTGGACCTCTTGCTGGCTGCTCCTCGCACTCATTAGCATTGTTTGCCTTGTTTGGATGCACGTCACGATCCTTAAGATGGCAAAGCGAGCTCCGGCTACGGAATAGACCGTCGTTCTAGCGCGCTCAACAAACCCGCTTGGAATCTGAGATTCTATGACAGGCATCATAGCGCGTCTTTTGCGGGTCATCGAAAATGAGGAAAGGCAACGAGTCCGACTCATGAATACACCAACCGACGCGCCGAACGCTCAAGAATGGCAACCCAATGACCCTTCCTTTTGGGAGTCAACCGCGAAGACGGTCGCATGGCGGACGCTGTGGATCACCACGTTCTGCCTTCTCCTCAGCTTCTCCACCTGGTTCATGGTGAGCGCTCTAGTCGTGAAGCTCTCCGGCATCGGCTTCAAGTTTGCACCGCACGAACTGTTCTGGCTGACCGCCATGCCTGGCCTCGCGGCTGGGACCTTGCGCATCGTCCACACTTTTCTCATCCCCATTTTTGGAACGCGCAAGACCGTGAGTGTATCGACGCTTCTCTTGGCGATCCCCTGCGTGGGTTGGGGGTTTGCGGTCATGAACCCCCAGACTCCGCTCTCGACCTTTTTGGTTTTGGCCTTTCTCGCCGGTTTGGGTGGGGGCAACTTCAGTTCATTTATGCCGAGCACATCGTTGTTCTTCCCAAAATCCAAGTTGGGGACGGCGCTCGGGATTCAAGCGGGGATCGGCAACTTTGGCGTGAGCATTGCCCAATTTCTTATCCCCGCCATCATTGGGATCGCCCTTCTGGGAAGTTCGCAAACTCTGACGAACCCCAAAACCGGGGCGACCAGCAACATCTATCTTCAGAACGGTGCGTTGATTTGGGTGCCGCTTGTGCTCTTGGGTGCGGTGGTCGCTTGGTTTGGTCTTCGGGACGTGCCGGTTCAGGCAAGCTTCAAGGAGCAACTCGATATCTTCAAGGAAAAGCACACGTGGGTCATGACGTCACTCTACGTCATGACCTTCGGGTCGTTTAGTGGCCTAGCAGCTGCATTTCCGCTAATGATCAAGCAACTCTACGGTGGATTCGATGGCGCACCTGATCCGTTGGCCTTTGCGTTTTTGGGGCCGCTGGTTGGTGCTGGAGTCCGCGCTGCCGCAGGGCCAGTCGCAGACAAAGTTGGAGGGGCAAAGGTGACGATAGTCAGCGGGATCGGAATGCTGGCATGCAGTATCGCGATTCTGCCCTTTGCGAATCCAAGCTCAATGGCCAGTTGGAGCGGCTTCCTATGGCTCATGCTCGGCATCTTCTTCTTTAGCGGCATTGGAAATGCGAGCACGTTCAAACAAATCCCCATGATTTTCCCGCCGCGCCAGGCTGGGGGCGTCATCGGATGGACTTCCGCGATTGCGGCCTATGGGCCGTTCGCTTTCAGCCTGACTCTCGGCGCGGTGCTCGGATCGGGCCGCAATGCGGCCCCGTTCTTCATGGGCCTTGCCATTTTCTACGTGATCAATATCGGCCTGAACTGGTGGTACTACTCCCGAAAAGGGGCTGAAATACCCTGCTAGCCCTCTAGCGGCCGCTCCCGGTATGACGCCCATCATGGTGGCCTTGGGCTAAGCCTTCGATAATAGGAAACATGATCAAAGATCGGTCCTCGTTGACTCTGCTTCCGATGCGTTCGACGATTCCCGTCGCCAAGTCGGGCACGGATCGCGCGGAAACCCAGGTGTACCGCCCCTTCTTTGTGAGCGGCATCATCACCGTGCTTACGGTGGGTTGTCTGCTCGGGGCGATTGCTTTAATGGGCATTGCTCGTCAAGGAAGCTATACGGCGTCTCTCTGGACCCCCTACGTCTTGGCCCATGCCAACTCGCAGCTCTTTGGGTGGGTCGGCTTTTTTGTCATGGGGTTTGCCATGCAACAGCACGGAACCACGCTCGCCAAGAGCGCGACGTTCCATAAGATCGCCTGGTGGGCTCTAGGCAGCATGGGAACCGGTATTGCGCTGCGATTCGTAGCCGAACCTCTCGCCCAGCAAGATGCCTCACGCTGGCTCTGGTTAGGGCTAGCCTCCGCAAGCCTACAGATTGTCGCCGTGGCGTTGTTTTTGTACAACATCGGCGCTAACCGATACCGGAAGGCGGAACCCCTCACGTGGCCGACGGCGTTTGTGTTCGCCTCCTTGGGGTGCTTGCTCCTGGTCTCCCTTGCCGAGCCAATTGCATTTGCGCTTAGTCACCAGCCGAGCCGAGAGGCGTCGATTGCTTTTGTCGCCCAATGGCTCACGCCCCTTCGGGAACTACAATTTTTGGGCTTCGTGGCGATGATGATATTTGGCGTCGCGGCGAGCAAGTTCCCCGGATGCCTTGGTTTCCGAGCCGCTGATTCAGGTTGGGGCCTTGCTGCATTCGGACTCTGGTCGAGTGGGCTGGTCGCCCGAGTGGTCGGTTGGAACGTGTATTTTCAGTCCGAACTTTTGCCGGGCACAGATTTGTGGTTTCGGCTCGGCGGCGTTCTGTTGGCTCTAGGGGCGGGGGCAATGACCCTTTCTTTGGGTGTCTTCAGCCTCGTGCGCCATGCCAATCCCTGTCAAAAGTTCATCCGCTCTGCATTTGCCTGGTTGCTAATTGCTGGCGCGCTTCTGATCTTGGAACCCCTGCATTTGCGGGCGATAGGCGCTCCGTTTTCGCACGCCTACACCGGTGCGATCCGCCATGCGGTCACGGTGGGATTCATTTCGCAAATGATCGTGGCGGTGGGCTACCACTTGGTCACGAAAATGCTGAAGCTGGATGAGCGAAAGGTTCCCGCTCTGTGGAGCGTCTTTATTCTGCTTAACGTGGGCAATGCGGCAAGGGTCGGATTGGAAATTATCACGGACTTGAATCGCTCTGCCTTCGCCCCGATGGGCTGGACCGGTTTCGTCGAATTGCTCGGTCTCGGCATTTGGGCTACGGTTATGCTTCGTTTCCTGTTTCGGAGGAACCCAACTTACTCCGCAACTTGCTGAAAATCACTCGGAGCGATTTTGGTGCAGCCAACGAGTTCAAGCGATTTGATAGCACACTCTCTACTTGTCAGGACGACTTGCAGAATCCAGCAAGGTCTTTAGTTCTAATGGTGTATTGACTCCTCTACACCAATCGGGCTGAACCCCAAGCCGGAGTAAGTCCGATTCGTTGACGATTTGCACGTCCAAAGCCTTCACCCAATCCATGATTCTGGGCGAATCAACATCGCATATTTTCTCCCAGGCAGAACGACGATAAACTCCGCACAAAGGTTGCAATCGACCGTTGATAGAGGGAATCGCTGCTTCTTTCTCGCCGAGACAGGATTTGAGAGCCCTCGCGACGGCCCCGTCAAAAAGGGGCACATCGCACGAAAGCACGAAGACAAGATGGCTGGTCGGGACGAATGCGCGAATTGCCGTGAGTGGCCCGAGCTCGATCTCATCATCAGGATGAAACCGGTATCCATCGACAGGGGCGCGACCCAAGATCGTGGGTTCCCAGCCTGCTTCCCGCAGAATTCGGGCTAACCGGACGGCAAGCGGCTCGCCTCCCATCGAAATCAAAGCCTTATTGAAGCCCATCCGGCGGCTTGCCCCTCCGGTCAACAAGACGGAAGACTGGTCAGCATGATCGATATCATAGTGCGCCCCCACCTGGCCTTCCATACTCTTGACTATGGCACGGTTGCCAAAACGGTATGTTCGGTTCTTTGAAGACTTTCCTGAGGTCGGGAAAGCCTACGAGACCTATGGGGAAGCAGTAGCAACCGCGGGCCCGCTCGACGAAAAGACCCGATGCCTCATGAAACTCGCGATGTCTTTCGGAGCCCGTCTCGAAGGGGGGGCAAAGAGCCATGCTCACAAGGCCCTCCAAGCTGGAGCGACCGTTGAGGAGTTGCGCCATGCTGCTTTGCTCGCCGCGCCGACGTTGGGATTCCCGCATATGATGGCTTGCCTAAGCTGGATTGACTCCGTACTCGAAGAGGATAAGTGATGACCAAAAGTCCCCCCAAAAATCCACTCCCCATCGCGATCACCGGTGGCTTGATTTGTTCACTCGGACTCCTAGTAGCAATCTACTTCGGTTCGGGCAAGCTCACGCGATTTGATTCGCCGCTGGCGGCTTATACAGCAGCGACCATTTTTGCCGCATTCGCGTTTGCCTACCGATATTTGATGTGGATTCAGCGACCAGCCACATGGCGGTACTTCGTTGCGTCATGGAAGCTCTTTGTGGAGCCCAAGAAGCTCGTTCGGAACATCTTCAAGCTTGTCGGCTTGCTCATCTACAACATAGTCCTCCAGAAGTTCATCGGAAAGCGAAGCACAACTCGGTGGCTCGCCCATATGGGCATGGCATGGGGTTGCTTGATCGCTTTTGCGATTACCTTTCCGTTGAGCTGGGGTTGGATTCAGTTTGGCGTCGCACCGGATGGATACAACTATCAGGTCGAATTCATGAGCATTCCTCAGTTTTCGTTCGACCCGAACAGCGTCGTTGGATGGCTCCTCTTTAACGGCCTCAACATCAGCGCTTTTCTCGTTCTCGGGGGGATAGGCCTTGCGATGCATCGGCGCGTTTTCCAGCACGGGGCCCATGCCGTCCAGTCCATTGAAAACGACTTGATTCCGCTCGTTTTGCTTTTCGCCGTTTCCATCACGGGGCTGATGATCACGGCTAGCTACAAGCTGATGGGTGGGGCCCACTTTAGCTTTATCTCGCTGCTGCACGCCTTCACGGTAATCATTCTGCTGCTTTGGATGCCGTTCGGAAAGCTGTTTCACGTGATTCAGCGTCCGGCTCAGCTTGGGGTTGCTTATTACAAGGAAGCCGGAATAGAAGGTCCCAAGGCAGTTTGCGTTCGCTCGGGAGACGAGTACCAGTCCAAGCTGCATCACGATGATCTGGTCGAGGTGATGAAGGAAGTCGGCGTGGACTTTGGCGACCATCAAGATCTTTCGCCTGCCGAGAAGCGCAAACTCATCGCCATCAACCAACTGGCAGCGATGGAAGATCGGTCGTTCGTTGGCTGAGAGATTAACGCCCTCTGTGGTGCGGAGGGTGTACTCCTCATTTTCGAACCTAAGTGCGTGAGTTCAAGGCAAGCAGGTCTCTCAAATCTGTTTGAGAGACCTAGGAGAGACCTGGGGCGAGACCCTCTAGCCATTCTCAATTAGCGAAATCGGTAAAGCTCAGTTCTAACCGCGACCACACGGCAACCTAAGCGGTTCGTCCATCAAAGCTGCGAAGTCTCAATGAGTTTAGGATGACCGAAACGCTGCTGAACGCCATCGCACCAGCTGCCAACATTGGGCTGAGAAGGCCCAGGGCCGCCAGGGGGATCATAACGACGTTGTAGACGAATGCCCAAAACAGGTTCCACTTGATTGTTGAAAGGGTAGCGCGTGCAAGGCGGATAGACTGCGCGACGCCGCGAAGATCTGATCGAAGAAGGGTTACTCCAGCGGTCTCCATTGCAACATCCGTCCCTTGGCCCATCGCTATACCAAGGTCAGCTTGGGCCAGGGCTGGCGCATCGTTGATTCCGTCTCCCACCATGCCCACGCGGCCTGCGACTTGGTATTTGCGGACGAATTCGGCTTTATCTTGAGGTAGCACCTGAGCTTCCACTCGCTCAACTCCTACTTGATTCGCAACGGCAGCAGCGGCCCTGAGGTTGTCCCCAGTCACCATGACTGGCTCCACACCAATTTGTTTCAGCAGCTGAATAGCCTCAGCACTATAATCTCCAACCACGTCGGAAACGGCGAGCACAGCGTGGTTCACGCCTGTCTGAAGAACAAAAACAGTCTTACCCATAGACTCAAGCTCTTCAAAGGTCTGGCGAACGTCTTCAGGGATCGTTGCCAACTCTGCGACCCATGAGAGTTTGCCGATTACTGCCATCTCCCCGGACAGGGT
>JAEURN010000010.1 GCA_016789105.1 Armatimonadota bacterium | reverse complement strand
GGCATCACGCGCTGGATCATTTGACCTTCAGTTTCCAGCGTCTGAATGTCTTCGCCGTACCCCTTGAGCAAGGCTCGCCCACCCTTGGAAATTTCGACTCGCTCCCGGAGTTTAAAAGCGTGATAGTTGGTGATTACGATCTTCGCTTTCTGGAGGTCTTCGAGCATGTCAGCCGGTACAAGCTCCCGATCCGCGTAATAGCTGTCCGGGTCATTCGGCATCAAAACCCGCAATCGGTCCTTGATCGTGATCCCAGGGGCAACGATGAGGAAACCTCGGGTGAAATTTTTGGAGTTCGGGCGTCTAACGGCATTTAGCGTCTGCCACGCGATCAGCATTGCCATCACGGTGGTTTTGCCTGCTCCAGTTGCTAGCTTCAGGGCGAGCCGTAGAAGTCCAGGATTCGCCTCAGTGTTTACTCGCTCCAGTCGATCCAGAATGTCTTTGCCGACCTTGTAGCTCGGTGCGACCTCCGTCAGCCAAATCGCAGTTTCGGCGGCCTCAACCTGACAGAAGAACGGTCGCACTCCCTGGAACTCGTAGCTTCGCCAATGTTGGAGCAACCGGGCTGTCTCCGGAGTCACTCCCCATCGGTTCGGATCGCTAATCTTCCTCCAGAGATCAACTTCCCGACGAACGGTGTTGATGATCTCAGCGTGGTCGTAGGCTTGCTTCTCGTCAGACAGTCCCAAGCCCTCGTCCATCACCAGGGCTTGCTGCTTCGGTTGATTCTTCTTAAGCTTGGGCTTTGGGATAGGCGTAATGAAGTCCGCCCGCCTGCGCTGTGCGACGATCTCCTGAGTCGGCTGTCCGGACTCATCCAGCTTCCAATGACTCGCCGGATAATCGTACGGCGAGTTTAGTATTGGTTGATTGAAGAATTGGTCAGCCATATTTGTACAAGTCTCAACCCGCATTCTAGGCGGTTTTCTACAACCTGCCCAGGCTGTGGCGAAATCCGGAGAGGCGCAGTTGCAAGGTAGTTTACCGGGCTGCTAAGTAGCCGACTTGCAAGTCGCTCAAGTTCCAGAACTTGACCCTTACGTTTGCCGGGCGATCAAGGCAAGCGCTTTCGGAAGCATTTCAACAAACCACCTGTGAGGACTCTCCGCAGTACTGGGACATTGATAGCGCAGTGCGATAGCAATATCCTGCTTTGTTGCTTCGTCATCAGCCGACGAAACGAAAATCTGGTTGACGCTTTCCGCAGGAGCAACGCCAGGAAACTTTCTGCTGAGAGCGGATGTTAAGGCCGTAACTGTAACTCGTCCAGTTTCGTTGACATCATCTGCCTTGCTGATTCGGTCTTTCTCCTGAATGCTTTCGCGATTCCGGGTCTGTTCGGGGGATGGTGGCGATTTGCTGGCATCCGTGTTGCTCCGATTCTGGGCTTGAGGCGTCTTTTCATATTGTCTTGGATCAGGGGCGTCCGCTGGAAAAAGATTCCATACTTGGGTCACTACAAAGTCTGTGGCAACCGCGTTTCCGCGCTGTGCGATTTCCGGCAAACAGCGAACAATTGAAGCAAGGGCAATGTGCAAGCGATCACTGATTCCATACAGCCGTCTTGCAATCAAATCCCTATCCGACGTGTGCGCTGCATAGAGAGTCATCGCTGTGAACTGGCGCTTTAGATAACTTTGAATTCGAGAATCAATGGGGTCGCGTTGATCTTTGCTCTTCAGCCCAATCTTCTCCAGAAAATAGTTGAAGCCGACCAGCAGGTCGTCTATTAGAAAAAATGGAGCTACTTGATGCGCGATCACTTCTCCATACTCTCGTCGGGACAGGTGCTCCTGCAGTTGTTGAGACACAAATCTCGTCTCAAAATGGTATCCATGCTCTGGAGGGCAAATGAATGTTGCCCCGTACTTAGCTCTACTGCCGCGCTTATCGCTGAACGTGAAAGTGATCTCTTGTGGTCCGAAGCATGGTCCCAAATCCGTCCACGAAGTTTCCACTGGCCAGGTCCAGTTGATATTCGAGGCGTCGGCGACGTTTCCATCACTATCCACTACCTTCAGAAGTCTTCCGGACATCCGGGTTTGGATCGGGTCACCGCGATGGAGACGGCTACCCTTAGATTTCAGAAAGGCTCCGGCTAAGAGCGGTTCTAGCTCGGCCAGATACACGAAGTGGAAACTAGCTCCCGGTTCATTCGTAAGCCGGATATATGGTCTGTCACGATCCAGCAGGGCCGGGTCCGCGTACTCGCCAATCACGGCTTGAACCTCACGTAAGTGGGAGCGGTGAACAGACGGGAACTTGAATCCCGGTGATGAGAAGGAACGGAATCTCTAGCCATCATTGGACCATTATTCCACGTGCCTCTCAAAGCAGCACAGATTCAACTTCCGTCGAAGGGTCTGTGCTCCTCGAATGCTTCTGCGAGCTTTCTCCCGAAAGCTTGGGAGACTTACGACGGAGTGGCATCGAGATCGAAAGTGCTTCTGAGAAAATGGCTGCCACTTTGTAGTGCCCCTCCAGGCACCCTCGGTGAAGTCGGATAGCCCTTATAAAGGAGCCTTCTGGACACCCTGTGGCACGTTTGGTATGACTGGTGGAGCCGCCTCATCCAGCTCTTCGAGCTGTTGCTGGAATGATCCGTTTAGAACATCCCACAAAGGCGTGCACCAATCGAGAATTGGAGTGCCAGAACTCCTTGGTTCAAGGCTCTGAGACTGACTAATCAGCGGTTTGAACGAAGCTATCTTCTGAAGTATTTCATCCATGCGTATCTCAACCTGACGGTCGCGAATGTAAACGGAGTTTCGCAGTCTGGTAGCCAGAATCTTCAAGTTAGATTCTGTCTCATGCTCTTCGAGGCGAAACGCCTCTCGGCCGGCCTCTACAACGCACCGAAGCTTGAGGCGAACAGCGTCCGCTCGCGACTGGCACTTCTCGATGCCAGCATCTACTTCCAGCGTTTGAGCATTGAGCGACGCCTTGAGCGACATGTATTCCTCTGTCGTAATCTCACCGTCCATTCGCATGCTATGGAGCCTGTGTAGCCGTTCCTGCAGCTTCGCGCGGCTTCCTGTCAATCTTCGGGAAGCCGCTATCGTCGTGGCTTCATGTGCGGCCCTAATCCCCTGGAGTTGTGCTAGCAGGAATTCGGAAACTGCAGGAGCGATGGAAACACTCTTAGCAAACTCGATTAACGCCTGCCTTATAACGTTCTCTTCGACCACCCGCTTCCTGCACCCTCGGTGACCAGTGCAGTGATAATAAACGTATTGAAGTATTGAACCGTCCTTTGCTTGCTTCTGAGCCTTTGTGACCGTTGCCGGTCCACCGCATGTCCCGCATCGAATAAGACCCCTAAACAGTGGCTCGTGACGCTGTGGTCGGACGGCTTCACCGCAACGGCTTAACTTCTGCTGGACGAACTCAAACTCCGCTCTGCCGACAACAGCTTGGTGCTTTCCTTCGTGGAGCTTGCCTTGAAATCGAAAGAGCCCAGCATAGAAGGGATTTCGGAACAGAGCGTAGAGCTTCCGGAAGCGGTGCTCGGCGGCTTTTTTGTCGACGGTCGGCCACTCAGAATCGAGAGCATTGGAGATATCTCGAACAGAAAGAGGCGAATCAACAATGAGTTGCCATGCTTTCTCAACCCATGGAAAACTTTCTGGATTCGGTTCTATCTCCCTTGTCCAAGGGTTATTGCGATATCCTAGCGGTGGCTTTCCTGGCAGCCATCCTTTTTCAGCCTTGCTCTCCATACCCCTAGTAACATCTCGGCTCAAGTTTTGACTCTGTCCGGCGGCTACGGCGGATTCGAGAGCGAGAAAGATTGGGCTATCATCGCTCACGTATTTGCGCTCCGGCGTTTGAATTACCTCTATCTCGCCATCGAGAAGGAGCTGGCCCAGAGTCCCTCCTTCCTGGGGGTTCCGGGTAAGTCGGTTCACGTGCCAAACCAGGATGGCGCTTGCTTTCCCGGTCCGAATGAGCTCGAGTAGGCGACTAAATCCAGGTCGATTATTTGGATGTTTTGCAGAACGCGACTCTGCAATCTCCTCAATCACAACATATCCGGTCCGGTGTGCAACTTCTCGCATGATGCGAAGCTGGTCGTCTAAACTCTGAACCTGCCGTTCCCCAGATTCAGTTGATTTCCTTGCGTAGATAATGCACTTCATTGGTTTGGATGATCAGAACTTGGATGAGGAGTTCGTTAAGCGCCCTCGCTTCCACGCTATCGCATTCGACCCCACATGTGGACTGCAAAAGCTCGCGGAAGCGTTCTACTTCGGCTTCCGTGGGCGTTGGAAGCCACATCAGTCGGAAGACCCCGCGCGGGCGGGGTCTGGGTTAGGCGGGAAGGACGATGAAGTCCTCCTGGAGTAGGAGTACAACTTCCTCAAGGTATCTATGCTCCACGGCAAGGGCGTTGCCGAAGAAGGTGTGCTGCCACGGATCAAGTTCCGCAAAGTGATCCTCTCCCGCTTCGGAGGTCGGGCGAATGAGGAAGATCGTTCCGTGATTTTCGACTTCAAAGTCAGCATGCTTGAGGTTAGTGCTCATGGGATTCCTCGCCAATGACTTGGCGTGATCGGCACTGTGCCTCGGGGCATGGAACTGCCAGCAATTGCACTCGCGGATGGGCTTGTGCTCGCTCAGTTGTCACGGTAGCTCCCCAAGGTCTCTGAAGCTCACGTACCGGCCCGGGCTTCCAATAACGATGTGATCTTCAAGCGGAATCCCAAGAAGCTTTCCGGCGGCCTTGAGCGTCCTCGTGACCTCATAGTCCTCAGGCGACGGCTCCGGATCGCCGGATGGGTGGTTGTGAGCGACGATAATCGAACAGGCGTTCGCCAGGATCGCGGCTTTGAATACCTCTCTTGGGCAGACGATGGCGCTCGTGAGGTTGCCGATGCTCGCCACGTGAACGCCGATCAGATCGTTCTTCGCGGTGAGCATCATTACTATTAGTTGCTCTCGGTCGCAGAGACTAAGGAAGTGCTCGGCAACTTTCGCCGCTGTGGCTGGACCCGAAATGGATTCTCGCCGCTCGCTCGATTCGCGAACGAGCTGTACCCGGATCACGGGGAACTCTGGTTTTGAAAGATCATCTCTCATGACCTCCACGGTCTCTTGGCTTGAGAGGTCAATCAGCTTTTAGAACATCCCTGCGACCGCCCCCGCTCGGGATAGAGCCTCGATGGTTTGACCATCGGGAAAGATTGGAACTGATGATTGAGTTGAACGGGAGTGAACGAAAGCAGAAGGAGCAAGAAAGACCGATTGCGAAGCAAGAGGGTTGAGTATTGGAACCGCTGTACGCAGGTTCAAACGGCTAGGCTAGACCTAGCCGCCCCTCTAGCCGGGGTTCTGACCGGGGTGGAAATAGGCTCTGGAAGTCACGAGTGAAGTGATTTTCGCTCCTGCAATGCATTTCGGAAGCATGCAAAAACTCTCGCTCTTGCGTTCGGTTTTCGTTCGGGCGAGGATTTGTGAGCACTCCCAACAACCCGAGCGAGACTACCGCCATGACACCATCACCCCACCACTTTGACCAAACGATCTCTCGCCTCGCGGATGTTCTCGCCCATACCAAACGCTATTCATTCAAAGCTCCCTCTCGGCTTTCCCAAGACGCTGGAGTCCATCCCGCTTCCGTCTTCCGAATCTTGAGAGGAGGCGGTAACCCGTCGTTCCTCACGGTCACCCGGATCACCGAAGCCGTCGAGCGAGAACTCGGATTCCGGATCGACCCGCGTGACCTCATCGCAGAAGGTGGTCGCTTCCCAACGCCTTTCTGTTGCGATGTGACCCGGAGTCAACCGAGCCTTCCGGACAACGCCTACGACGAGTTCGGAGACCTGAAGCCTGCCTTCGCTGGAATTGAGCCAGGCAAGTGGGTTTCCAGTCGTCACCCTCGCGGCGTAACTCCTTCCTCAACTCAGAAATAAACCCACTGCCATGCTTGAGAAAGACCTTCTCTCAATTGTTCGCGTGTCTTCATTCCATGTTCAAATGCTGCTGGTGCGGCAACTCCTCGACCGACTTGGATACAAGTCCATTCAGTTCATGGGTCGAAGGGAGCGCAAGGAGAAAACCTACCTCGGAGGGCACGAATTCACTGTTGATGACCGCCTCGGGCTCTTTGACGTGCAGACCGTGGTGAAGTTTGTGGGGCAAGAGGTTCGGGTGCGGATGCTCGATGAACTGGCAGGGGTCGTGCGTCGCACCGGCTCGGATTATGGAATCCTGATCTCCACCCACGGGCTCACCAACTCGGCCGAGTTTCATCTTGGAAGTCACGAGCCGATTCGCATTCGGGTGGTCACTGGAACCGAGTTCGCTCGGCTCCTGATCCAGCACAAGATCGGAGTCCGGGAAGTCCCGAATCTTCAGGTCGATGAGCCGTTCTTCCGCCACCTCGACCGAATGAGTCGTCAGGTCAGCCGCTTCATCGAAGCTGTGCGATGACCACCCTTGAGCGTATGACGGCGGTGGCAACCGAACTGTTTAAGCTGAACGTCTCCAACGCCGGGGTTGCTCAACTCCTCCGCGACTACCCGGTGGAAGAGATCGAACGGCAACTCCTGTATCTGCCTTACCGCAAAGCAAAGCGCCCCAACGCCTTCATCATCGAGGCAGTTCGGGGCAACTACTCACCTCCTAAAGAGTTCACCTATGCCAAGTATCTCCCCGAAGTTCCCGCCACCAGTGACCGAGTGGACGAAGATCCCGAACTCACATTTGGACCGGCTGCTCCCGATCCTCTCGAACCCTGAACTCCGGCTCCTCCTGGTGATTTCCCGCCGCGCCTATGGTCTGCGGCGGTTTCACATTCCCCTGTCCGCAACCTATGAGCAGCTAGAGGCTTGGACCGGGATCAAGCGATCTAGCGTTCACCGAGGGCTAACCCGACTGGCTTCGCGTGGCCTCATCGCAATCGACCTGAGTTATCCACTGCCTGGCAAAGTTGACGCTTCAAAATGAGACGATTTGTGTCCACCCCATCCTCGCGCGTAACAAAAGCAAGAAAGAAATATTGAAAGAAAAGCGCGCGCGAGGAGTTATCCACAACACCGAGTAGCGACCCTCAACAAACGACTGCCGGAAGCCCCGGAAGTTACCTCGACCCTAGTCGAGACAAACAAACAGGGTGGAGGGTGGGAACTATAAGGAGTAACTCAACTGGCGTTACTCCTTTTCTTCGAGGAGGAACGACCACCACTCGGTCATTTGCCCCATAACTCCGACGTCGTTGAGTGAGTGGACACGCCAACGGTATTCACCGTCGGGGAGCTTCAGATCTGCTAGTCTCACGACTCGAACCTCTGAGGTTGTTTGAATTGAGAAGAACCTCTGACGGTTTGCCGCTGAAGTGTCGTAGAGGCGGACGCATTCGAGTTCAACTCGGTAGCCAACGGCATCCGAAACAGATCGCCAACGCAGCTCTTCTGATGGCTCGATATTCTCTCTGTTGGCTGGCGAAGCGAGTACCGGAACGCTCGAAGGCAGTTTCATCAGAATCGGATCAATGACGAAGTTGTCCGTGCCCGTGGTGTCCTCTGTTTGCCCTTCTGCCCAGAGCTGAATGGACTGGACGCCTTTGACGTCGATTACAATGCTGGTCAGTTCGGTGTTTGAGATTGGTGTAACGACTGGTTCGCCGCCGTCAAGCCGATAACAGAGCTTGCCAGAGCCGTCCTTCTCGGAGAAGCAGAACTTGAATCGGAACGAGTCGTATCCGCCACCGAGTTGGTAGATGGTCTGCCCTTTGCCTCGGTTGAAACCCGTCTGCGTGGGCACGAACCCCCAAAAACTGTGCCCTGCCTGAAATGAGTATCCACCGGAATATGGCTTGAGAGCCGTCAAACTCGTCTCAGTGACCTGCGCGGGGTTTATTGAGGTGATACGCGCTGAAACGACTTTGCCGTCCACCAGGACGATTCTGGCAAGACTCCCGGAGGGTAACTGTTGCTGGATCACTCGACGCTGGTCGGCGGTGATTCTCGTGCCCCACGGGAGTATCTGCCCGATATCAAGAGCGATGCCGGACTGATCAATGCTCTTAACTTTCCCGACGACATCAGCCTGACTCGCAGCTGAAAGCAATACGAGCGAGGCGCAGATAAGAAGTCGTTGGGGCATTAGTTTGCTTACCATGATCGATCCAACCTCGGGGCGGGCATGCTGTTCAGTTTTGTGAGTGCTCCCGAAAACTCGGATTCAGATGGCCAGACGTGACCACCTTGGTAGGTAATGTTTGCCCAGTTCTTCCCGAGTTTGATCTGAATGCCTGAGTGTCCGAGTCCATTGAGGGAGTCTCGATTGCCATGGAAATTGACCACGGGCGTTGTGATTGAAAATGCTCCAGCGGCAAAATCTGCTGGTGAGCCGATGGGAATTGCGCCCCTCGTTAAGTAAGGGAATGCGATGGCTGAGTTTCCAGCAATGTTCGCACCTCCGCTGAGCCCTGTCCAAATCACTGAGTTCTGGGTAACTGGAAGGGTTTCGGTGACATGGGCGATCAGGGCGTCACGGTATCGGAAAATGTCTGTGAAAAGGGCATTTTCCGGACTGAATCCGCAGACGAGAATAGCCCCGTTCGCATCCGCATACTGCTTGCCGATGAGTCGAAGCTGCCTGGTGGAGAAATTCACGATCACTTGAGGTGCTGACTTCCCAACTGCGGAGGTAGGAATGTAAAGGAGGTAGTCACCCATTCCAGGAAGTAGCGGATTCCTGACCTTCCGCTCTCCAACTTGCGCACGAGCTAAGGGAGTTCTAGAGCTAATATCCCGACGAATCAAGGTGAAAGAGAGTCTGTCGTGTCCTAATTTTTGGGGATCGAACGTGGAAGCAAAGGAAGTCGTACCATAGCAGTCCACCGGGAATGCATTCTCGACGTACCCGAACGAAGCGTAATTACCTGACTTTTCAATCTTGAACTGCGCCTTCTCGAAGGGGATATAGGTTTGTGGCACCCGGCGAACCGAATGGCTTGTTCCGGGTGAAGTTACGGGTGTTCCCGTATCTGACGACCGTATCGGCCCAAAAATAGGAGCAACTGTGTACTTGCTTGGATCGTAGATGCCCTTATCGTCAAAGTTGGTCGCGTAGAACAGGGGCTTTGCTTGCGAGACCGAGAAGTTGCTCGCACCGTTGCCGTTAAGCTGGTACTCACTTGCCCATGGCACACCCCGTTCCACAATCAGGTAGGTATGCGCATGAGGGCCAGCGAAGAGGAAGCTCTCTTTGTTTGACGCCTTGGGAAGAACATGACTTGCTTCTTCTTCGCTGAACGGGAGATATCCGAGAATACGGCTCGGCAAAGCCGATGGACTGTCCTTGGTAATCCAGAACCGATATCCTTTGCCGATGACTGAGCTTACACTTGCGACCCACTTCGTCGAGTCATCTTCCCGGCTAGGCGGCGTAGCAGGTTGAGAGTTGAAGAGGCTTCCAGGCGGAGTTTGTTGACTCCCTGATTGAAGCGTCCCAAGGAACTGAGGCTGACTGGGTTGCTGGCTGAGCTTTGCGGAATCGTGAACGCTCGGGGTGAGAGACTGGAATCCCCATCCTGCCGGATCATTCAGGTTGAATACGAACCGACGGTGCGGCACACCGTCAAGCTCCGATTGAATAACCACCATTCCTGGGGCCACTCCGGTTGGCTGCCAGCCAAACCATCGCCCAGATTCAAGTTCCTGCAGCTTTTGGTAGTGCGCGGCGACGCCTGCTGGAAGGGGCTGACCAACTACTCTCATCCGAGAGAGCCATGACGCATCGACGGTCGCGGAAAGGTTCGTACCGGAAATGAGTAAATTCGATCCGCCAGATAACCACCGATATTTGAGCTTGCCTTTCCAAAACGCTTCGATTTCTGGAACATCGTTCGTCAGTCGGAACTGTGCGCCCCTTCCAGTGCTGCTCGGGTGAACGGTGAGTCTTGCAATCGCAGGTGGTTGGTATTGCTCGGGAGCAACATAACCGCTTCTGCCGGTGACACACCGGAATTCTCGCTCATAAATGGATGTCGAAGCCCCGGGAATCTGAAGGGAAACACGGTAAGCCCCGGGGGTGCTGTATAGGATGCTTCCTGGCTTCTTCTTTGCATAGAGGCCGACTTTCCCATCGCTGGACTTAGCGGCGAGAGAGTATTCGATCAGGTCATCTCGAACGCCACCTTGCCGGGTTGGCGATTGAATGCGCCACTCCAACGAAAGCGGAGGTTCTCCTGCTTCAGTTGAAGCGATGATAGTCGCTGGACTCCCTACAAACGAGGCGGTTCCTGCCTGATCCACCGTAACCATGCCAGAAACAGGGTGGTAGACGCTTCCTAAGTCAACTTTCAGTTCGCCGGAGCCAAGACCTGAAAGCGCGAGAGAAGCTGGCAATAGCAGCTGCAATCCGAAACTCATGATGATTTCACCAGGCAGTCATCGGAGCGGTAGCTCGCGCTCAAACAATGACTCTTCGGAAGAGTCTACCTTACATGCAACTCTACCCTAGAGTCAGCTGACAAGGGATTTGAGTATTGAGACGAACGGTTCGAAGCGCGGCGCGGGAGGAGCATGCCATCTTGGGCGGGCTCTTGCGTGAGCTTCGGGAGTCTCAAGGGCTTTCTCAGCGAGAGCTTGCTAAGAAGCTAGACCGAACTCAGGCATTCGTGTGGAAAGTCGAGCAGGGAATTCAGCACCTCGATATTCCGACACTGATGGACATGGCAATCGCATTGAAAACCACTGCGTCGGGGCTACTCCATCAGGTTGAATCTTCCAAAAGTAAGTTGCGCGGCCAATAGAGCTTCAAGCACCTCATGCAGTAACCGAGCAGACTCTTGACAGGAGTCGGAACAAAGAATATACGCAAGAGGCAATGGAACCTCAAAAACCTGCCTCAGATTGCCCAGTAGTGGGAGTCAAGCCCTTCTCTGATTTCTATCGCCATGCCTCTGACAAGCACTACTGGATGCTTGCATTTGCTTCCAGGCTCTGCATACCAGACCGAATCATGGCTTGCTACATATTCAATCATGTTGCAACGGCGGTTGAAATGGACGAGTCGAACACCTTCTTCAAGATCGGACGCTGTTCGATTATGGAGTTAGTATATGCTCAACACTATGGGACACTTCCGGCAACGCTCTATCTTGTGGAGCAGGCCTGCACTAAGGTCAGGGCGGCAAGAGAAGCCGGAATCTTGACACCTGATATAGGTTCATTCGAAGCTGACTTGGAGGCACTCCTCAAGTCCTGGCTGTTCACTTCCAGCGAGCGATAATGGTCCAAGGGGTAAGATCCGACCCATGCGGTAGTCCGCCTGGGTCATTTTCAATGGGCGAAGTGCAAATTCAAAACGAAATTGAGCTCGGACACTACCTGCGCAAACCGGAATGTCTCGGATTGGCTCGAAAATTGTGCCCACAGCAACACACTGTCGATTTCGAGGATATTTTGCAAAAAACGTTCTTGCGATTGCAGAACCGTGCTTTTCCAATGCAACCCGGAATCGTCAAACGCACCATTTGCAATCTACTCATTGACGAGTACAGGCGGAAAAAAAAGCTAAAGGAGATAATCGATCAGAACGGCGTCGAACTGATCAATTCCGTTACACTTCCGACAACTGCTCGCATCGACGATCAAGGCGTTCTAAGAGAAGCACGAAACCATATCTGGACTCAATCTTGCCAAAAGACTCGGCATGGCTGGTACGCCCTTCTTTTGAGAACAATTCCGGACATTTGCGGCGCTGAATACATTGCTATTGTAGGGAACCGCTCTCCTGACTTTCATCAGCATCTTGCGATACTCAACACTTATTCTGTTGATTGGGCCTTGACCTTCGATCTGTATCTGACATGCAACCTAGACCGGAAACATGTAGAAGAGGATCAGTCGCTCCTTTTCGAGGGCGTTGCTGTTGCGACAGAGGCTACAGCAGGACAGTCAGCGGCAATACTCCGAACAACCACAACCACTGAAGGCAAATGGATTGCTAGATGTCGGAAATGTTTAGAACCATTAGCACTAGACGTGGAGAGGAATGCCCATGTATAGGTATCCGTTTTCAAGAGAAGGCGACTCCTTCGATCTCTCAACCGACTTTGGCTTCCCGCAAGGAATGCCTGATCGAATACTTGTACCTTTCCTAAGCTGTCTTCACGAGAACCGTGACGACTTCTTTGATTTTCTGGATTCAAATGGCGAGTTAGTAGCGTATTCTCCCGTTGAACTTGCATATTTTGGGACAATGGCTAGACCTGGCTCACCTGCACGTGCATTCGGCACAGAGCTACTTGAGCAGAACGTAGGCTCGCGAAAGAGTGACTTTGGGTGGAGTCAAGTTTATTTTTCCGTTGTTCAGATGCTTGGAGACATATCCACGAGCAAGTTAGCCTATCGCGGATCACGAGATACCCGTGAGCGTTCCTATTTTCGACAAAGCGTAAAGCCACTTGAAACTTTAGAATTGGACGAAGTGATCGTATCGCTGGAAGTTACAGATAGCTTTGGACACGAACTTCAATTCGACGACCCTCCGGCATCCTTAGATATTTGGCCCGACTTGCCCAAGGATCATAATCAGGGGTTTTCTGCCACCGTCTGCATAAAGGACGGAAACGAACTTCGCGATGAAACTTTTCAGTTTTTTTGTCCAGCGCAGACTATCGATTCGATTGGACACTTGGAGCTAACTCCGCAAACGGTAGTACCCATCTTGAAGATCGCGATGGAGGCTGGAGTACCGGAGGTCGCCCTCGCGAAACTTGAGGGGCTTCCGACAGACAATTTGTTTGCGCAAGGTGTGATTCAAGCCTTGAAAGAAACTCTCGAGCTCGGCGGCACGCGATTTGATTGATTCAGAGTTGTCCGCGATTCGACTGTTGAGGCAGTCGGGGAAACTTAATGAGGCCGAGCAACATTTGCGAGTCCTACTAAAGAAAGACCAAAATTGTTCTGAGATTTCGCACCTAATCAATATCGAGGCAGTCCGAGTCTTCGGCGAGCTTGGATACACGGAAGAAGCTCTGGCCCACGGCAGAATAGCAGTGCGCAATGCGGATTCGCCCGTCCAAGAGTCGAACGCAGTTCGAGAGCTTGCCATCGTGGGCTTTACCATTTCGGACTTGAGCCTCGTGACGGATTGCGAGGCCAGGCTTGGGGAACTCGGCTCCGATGAGATCGTCCAGATCAACCTCTTAACTGTAAAGATGTTGCTGGCACACATGAATAATGATTTTGCCGCCGACCTTCGGCTAGCTAGGCAAAAGCTCAACATCATCAAAGGTCTGGGAAGCGACGAGATCAATCTGGAGAACTTAGCAGCTGCCTACGGCGACGTTGGCAGTCGCTATGCTCGGATTGGAGAACACAATGCCGCAAAGAGTGCACTTGTGCAATCTCTACGCATTTGGGAAAGGATTGGAAAACGGCCCCTGGCATGGGCTAATGCTGCATCTTGTCTCGTCGAACTTGATCTCAGCGATCCGCATGGAGTGTGGCATACGCTCCAAGAGTGGTCAGGTGAATCGACGTCGAACACTTTGGTGCGAACGGGGATCATCGGCCTAGAAATTAGAACTCGGTATCGTGCTGGTAATTTTCACGGAGTAATCGACCTTGAAGCTACTTACCTTCATCACTTGGACGGCGTTCCCGACCAGGTTATCGATCTCTCCGCGCTTGTCGATCTAATTCTTGCGCATTGCTATCTTGGCGGCCAGGTTTGCCAGGAGTGCGATATTGACCGATTTGAACTATGGAAGGGGTGCACTTGGTGCAACAGTAAGCCAGAGCGACTTCGAAGACACTTGCCTCGCGTGGAGTCACTTTTGGATGTGCTCGTCAGGACAGTCCGGCGATTTTGTTTAAAGATTGGTAGGAGAACCAAGCACGAACTTGTTCGTCTAAACCAGCTACTTGAGTCAGTTTCAAGTGCGCTGTTGCTAATCGGCGGTTCTAGCCTCCATCGAGCAGTTGAGATTGAAGATCGTTTTGGATCAATTGCACAATTGCTGAGTGAGACTGAAGAGCCTCGCAACAAGGAGTGGATAGTCGCGTCTGTAGAGTCCACATTTGTAGAGACGGGTACAGCAGAGAGTTCAAGTCGCATTCAAGTCAGTGACTTTAAGTTCATCTCGCAGTTATTGCTAAGTAGAAAGCTTCAGAGGGACGAATATCGCGAGGGCACTTTAGTAATCAAAGTATACAGGGACCAGTTCTGGGTTCATCTTTACAGTAGTAAGATGGGAAGCCGTGTTTGGTCTGTTTCTGCCATCCATCTAACTGCGGAGCTTAGAAAGCATCTGCTCAATGTGAGATGTGGTGATCGTATGGCAACCGAAGCAACTCTTAGGTCACTTTCTGATCTCCTTCGGGTGAGCGAAATGTTAGGGTGCGTGAGGAAGTTGGGCCGCGTCAGAGTGTATCTCGACGACCAACTCGCTGGTTTGCAGATAGGAACCCTGGTTTTAACTGATGAGCGTGGAGTCCTCACTGCATTAGGATCACTAGTCGGTTTGGTGTCAGGGAGCTATACACAGGGGGTCAGGAGTGAAGATTCCGGAGTGGGTAGCTCAGTGTTTGCTGCTGACGGGTTCAGGAAAGTAGGCCTCCACGAGTTGCCCCTCGGATGCGAAGAAGCGGCTCGTGTGGGAGAGTTACTTGAAGTCAGACCTTTCTTGAGAAACGAGGCAAGCGCTGATAGATTTCTAGATTCGCTCCGCACCTCTCGGGTAGTTCACATAGTTACGCACGGAGACGATAGGCACGGTAGCAATGGACTGCTGCTCTCAGATGGCTCTAACGGGCTGTGCCACGTGTCTCCCGCAATGATTTGTAGAGAGAAGGTGTTGGTAGATATACTGTTCCTCTCCTGTTGCAACGGATTTCTGCGGCGTCCAACATTCGGCTATCACGTCTCATTAGTCAATGCATTCTTGTTCTCGGGAGCAAAGTGTGTGCTCTATTACCCACGAAAGGTGCGGGACGTGGAGGCGCTGGAGAATGCCGAAAGCCTCTATATGCTTCTGCATTCCGGCATGACCGTTGAAGAGGCGCTCATGGACATGCACTCAGTCGACAAAGGAAGCAGGGTAAGCCAAATTGAAGTGGCAGGCGACAGCACAGTTCGGCTGAACTAAAACTTGGAATTGTCTCCGGTCGGTTCGTTCTTGTTAGCGACATGCACGAAAGCGGAAGCAATAGACCCGAGCACTGGATCGGGATCGAAGCTGACTATCAGAACTACGCTGACCACCCAGCCACACGGCTGTACGGCATTTCGAGGCGTGAACTCGCGGTTCACGGCCTAATGCTTGGAGCCTCGGGCAGTGGAAAATCAGTCGCGCTCACCCACCTCATAGCTGGGGCGATTCTGAGAGGCGACTCCTTGGTTCTCATTGATGCCAGAGGGGATCAGGTGAACGACGTACTGAGTTTGCTCGCTGAGAGGGTCGAACCTTCACTGGTGAAGGTCCTTGACCTACGCGACTCGTCGCCACACATGGGATTCGATCCCTTGGGCGGGGCGGGACTTGCGCACAAGCGAGCCCTCAACGTCGCCGCGACCGTCAAGGCAGGCTCAGAGTCGTTCGGAGTACAGCTTGAAGAGACGCTTCGGTACTTCCTGACAGCTCTCGCTGAAGCTGGTGAACCGCTCACTCAGCTTGAAGCCGCCTTCTACGACGATGCGTATCGTGCCTGGCTCATCGACCACACCGAGTCGGAGAATGTGAAAGCGTTCCTCACTCGCTTCCACGAGATGCGCGACGACCGGAGAGCCACTCTCGCCATGCCGGTGATGAACAAGCTCTCCGGGGTGTTTGCTACTCGCAAACTCCGGGCGATCTTGAGCGACCGCAAACCTGTGAACCTCACGGATCACTTAAATCAGGATGGGAGCATATTGCTTGTGTCCCTCGCAGTGGACGAAACCGCTGACGTGGGCCGCATGTTTGGCTCACTGTTTCTTGGTTGCCTCACCCAAACGATGTTCTCCAGGGTTGGTCAGGCCGAGCACCAACGAAACCCTGTTCTGTTGGTGCTGGATGAGTTCTCCCACTTCGCCAGCGAAGACATCTCCTCGATCATTGCCGAAGGGCGGCGGTTCGGGTTCTCGGTGATTTGCGCCCACCAGACACTCTCCCAAGTGGGTACAAGCCTCAGGTCGCTTATCCTTGGAAACGTTGGCTTGAAGATGGCTTTCCGGCTCGGGCGGGATGACGCCCAGACCATGTCCGCTGACCTCACCGGAGACCGCAAGGCACTTGATCTAACCAAGCTCCCGGTTGGAACCTGCGTGGTGAAGAAAGGAAACAAACCCTTAGTTGGGGTTGAGATAAACACTCCAATTGGAAACGGAGGAGTGCTTGATCATGAGGGCCGACTCTTCCTCTCCAAGATTCATGAATCTCACGAGAACGCACCTTATCAGTCCCCTGTAACTATTGAACCGAGTGCTGCCCAGGCAAAGCTCGAACCGGCTAAGCGACCTAGCAAGCCAAAGACTGATTCAAAAGATTCCGGCTCCTTAGAGGACTGGTTCTGATGGTCATCACCCCAAGAGACGCCGATCTTGTTAGAGAACTCGCCCTCTCGCACGTCTTGAGCCGCGACCAAATCCTAGCTTTAGGAATGTTCGGCTCGATCACCAGAGTTAACACAAGGCTCCGGGTGCTTCGGGAACTTGGCATTGTCCGGCGGATCGAGACCCCGTACTTTAGTGGCAGTCTCTACGTTCCCGGCGTCAACGCTCCCGAGGTCTTGAGTGACCGGACAGCAAGGCTCATTGCCACTCGTCAGCCCTCTCCCAGATTCCTCAGGCATGCCCTCAGCGTCACCAACATTCGCATTGCTCTGACCTCCAAAGGTGCAACCGAGTGGCGGCACGAACCCATGCTCTGGCGCACCTTTGAAGTTGCAGGCAAAACCCTGGAAGTCCGACCAGACGGAATGGCGATTACTCCCAAAGGGCCGGTCCTCATTGAATGCGACATGGGCCATGTCTCGCCAAGCAAATTCGCGTCGAAGTTCGTCGTGTACCACGAGTTTCAGAATGGCGGGCACACCAAGCGGCTGTACGGCTTCGACAACTTCAACCTCCTTATCGTGACTACTGGAAAGCTGAGAGCCGAGCGGCTCCTAAAGCTTGCACCCGCTGGCTGCTCATACGGCTTCCTTGCTAAAACCTTTGAATCCGCAGGTGTATCGATGGTTGGTGGATGGAGCTGAGATGGTGCCAAAAAAATTCCGAGTGGAGAACTTGGAAATCCGAACTCCACAATCGTTCATGTAGTGAAGCTCAGTCAGCTGAGCTGGAGAACTGAAAATGAAGACTCTTAAAATGCCAAAACTGCCACTCTGGTATCTGGATGGGTTGGACCGAGCGACCAATGCTCTCCAACTCTCGTACCAGCTCAACGAACAAGGTCTCAAGGAGCGTGCTCTGCTGTTGCGTGGCGAAGCGATCTCTCTTGCCAACGACATGGTGCTTCGTCTTCGCGCTAAGTGCCCCGAAACTAACGGGTTGATCGTAATGCTCTGGCACGCGAAGCACTTCAACCCAACTCGACACAGCTCCTCACGAGACCACAAGGACGGCGTCTGATGGCAGAACTTCAATCACTCCCCGCCAGCGTTACTCAGCTTCTTGATGGGGCTCGGAACGCCATTGCTCGCTCCGATCAAGCCCTTGCCTACGGCGACGGGTATACCGCTAGAAGCGAGGCCCAGTACTCGATGGCTCTCATCGTCGAGGCCGTAAAATCGCTCGCTCCGCACGACCCGATGGCGGCGATGGCTCTGATCGGGGCGCACATGGGACATCAAGGCATCGAAGTCGAAGATTACTTTGAAGACGAGCAGGTCACGTACCAGTGGAAAGAGCTGTTCGGCGTGAAGTACGCCGCAGATGTGACTCGCGTCATGAACCGAAGGTCCAACCGCAAGCGCATGGGTTTCTATTGATACCGGTGACACCCTATGAACCAGCAACACCAGAAGCTCGCATACACGGTGGCAGAGGCCGCAAAGCTCATGTCACTGTCGCGGAGCTTCCTGTATGAAGCGATTCAGGCAGGAAAGCTCCAGTCATTCAAAGTTGGAGGAGCCAGGCGGATTTCCGCCCGGCAACTTCAGGACTACCTTGAGAAGCAGGAACGAAGTTCTTGAACTACTACTTCTTTCCATCGACAAACAGAGCATCGAGCGAAGTGCGCAAGGTGCACTGACTCATGTCAAAGGCAATCTGAGTGCTAAATCTCACTTATTCGACTGGCGTAAACTTGATTGTCGCTTCTGAGGGATGCACGGCAAAGTTTGACTCTACGAGCCACCCTTTTCCAGTTTCAACTTTCCGTATATACATTGAGTCAATGGCCCACTTACCATCCGGGGAGAAAGAAAATGTTGTGCTGGCCCACTTTGGTGCTTCATCTGCTAAGACCTTGGCAGGTTCCGCTAAGGCTCGCAGCGACCAATCGCTTATTACTCGCTCGATCTTTTGGGCAGTCCGTTTGGCGCTCACGGACGTCAATAGAAATTTATCAGTGCCAACCCAACGCAGCTGGGTAATTGATCCATCAAACCCCTCAGCGGTAACCGGTGAATAGTCCGCGATGACTACTGGCTTATCCTGACCAATCTTCGTCAGCCAGACTTTCTTGCCTTTTCGGTCATTGACCAGAATGATGTTCGAATTGGGGCTGATCACTATGTCGTCCCGATTCAGGACTGCAATTGGCAGCTCAACCGCCTGATCATTTGATGTGTCTACTTCACTAAAGAAATAGCCATAAATGGGAGCAACTGTTCTGTTGTTAGAAACTGAGAACGAGCCACCAGGCATCTCGTACCACCACGTCGCATTCATCCATCGTTTCCGAGGCGTCTTATGCGCATCGGGAGCATTATCTTCTTGGACGGACCATGGTCGAGCGATTCTTGCAGTACTTGTCTGCGGGTCAAATTCTACAAGCGAAAAAACACTCTCCTTCTTTTGAGGGTCGTTGGGAAGTACAAAAATCATGGGCATACAGAAGAACTTTCCTGAGCCAGACCACCACATACCTCCATTCGTAATTCCTGTTTGAGAGCTAAAGACTGCATTTCCTGTCTTTGTATCAACGACCCAAGCGACGTTTGTTGCATCAGTGTAACTGTAGTAGAGGCCATTTGGACTCACTGCCAGCCGATACATCTGGAACCTGTTAGTGAATGGCTGCAGGGGTAACTTGCTTGCCCAATTTCTGAGATCAGAGTCTCGTCTAGACGAGCCACCAATTGCTCGAACCAACTCGCCGGTTCGAAGGTTTACATGACGGATCAACCCATCGTTCGCAGAAAAAATGGCCTCGTTACCGCCACTGACAAATCCCACAAAAGACAGAGACGTCGTTGACTTTTGAACATATGCCTGGGCTTGTGATGGAAGATCGGATACTCGCAAATTCTGCGCGGTAGCGAATGTGCAGAGCGCAATTGTACTGAGAATTGTCGGAAATCTGGTCCGTCCCAGTTCAAAATGTGTCATACGGCGATGTTACCTCCGCTACTTATCTGCCTTCTGTTTTAGAAGTTGATCTAGTGAGTCGCGAAGGACGGCATGTGCGGAGGCGAGGGGTCTGGTGTAATTGACCTCGGTTACACCAACCCCGGCGTGACCCACGTGCTCCTTCAACGTCGTTGTGGAGACGTCTGGGCACAGTTTCTCAATCCAGTTGATGTGGGTGAGGCGGCAGTCGTGCGGGCTCATGTCTTCGGGTAGCCCGGCTTCTTTGCGGAGCCTCCGCCACGTGGCATAGGTGAGAGCCTTCATCCGTGGCTTATTCTCTTCGACCGTGCTCCAGAGATACTCGTCGTCGCTTTTCCCGTCGCAAAGTGGTCGCAGGATTGCCGCAAGTGTGTCACACAGAACAGCGATCCGCACTTTGTCTCCCTTGGGTAGCCCCACCGTCTGAGCACTCTTCTCCGTGAGCTTCACCGCCCGGTCAACCAGGATCGTTTTCTCCTTGAAGTTGATTTGCCCTACCGTCAACGCCATTTGCTCTCCGAGCCGAAGACCAGCAAGTAGGTACACGCCAAGCATGGCGCGACGCTTGTCATCGAGGTCCTTGGATGCCAGTGCCTTCTTCGCCTCTTTGGGAGTGAGCGCGACCGCGACACGGCGCGGCGGGGTCTTGAGCTCAAGGGCAAACGGATTACGCCAGAAGTGCGGGACGCGACCATACGGAGCGATGGCCTGGTTGAATGCGCGAACCAGAAGCACTCGAAGGGCAATAATCGTGTGTTGGCCAACTCCGTTTTCACGAAGGTGGGTGTAGAAGGACTTCACTTCCACCGGATCAATGCGAGTGAGCGGAACATCTGACCACCTCGCTTTGGCGTACTTCTCATACCGAGTCTTCCGGTCCCGCACCGTCTTGGGGTCGAGGGACTCGATCCAGTCATTCTTGATGAGCCAACCGAGCCAGTCACCAAACGTGAGGTCGTGGGTGATTTGGTGAGCTACCGGGCTTCCGTCTTTGCGAAGCGAGCGAAGAAACTCCAGCCCTTCCTTCTGCGTGCTGAACACCCGCGAAACGCGCTTCTGTGAGCCGTCTGGCTTTCTCAGGCGGTACTGAACCCGCCACTTTCCGGAGAGCTTGCCGCTCTGGATTTTTCGGCATGAACCCTCTCCGCTGTCCGCTCTTGTCGCCATACCTCCATGATTGTACACCGCTTCGGAATGCGTTTTGGAGAGACCTTGGAGAGACCTGGACTTTCTGAGAGTCCCTTGAAAGGGGTTAGGAAGCTGGTTTTAGGTTCAAAATCTTGGCGGCCCCGGAGGGAATCGAACCCCCGACGCCCTCCTTAGGACGGAGGCGCTCTATCCACTGAGCTACGAGGCCGGATTCAAGAGTCTACCTACGCCCAATTGGCGGGAATCAGCCCAGGGGTGTCCGCCCCCCAGCGTAATTGTCACAGCAAATACCCACAAATTGGGGGTGCCCCCGCCCCAATAGGAGCCAAAATCAAAGACCGTGGAAACCATGTCCGAAGCCATGGAATGGATCTACTCCATCCGTGGTGCTGCTTGGAGGCGGAGGTTAGATCGCATGGCGCGGCTCGCCGAAGTCATGGGCGTTCCCAATGGCGGTCAAAGAAACCACGTCCACATTGGCGGAACCAACGGGAAGGGCAGCACTGTGACGATGGCCGAAGCCATGTTGCGCGCCGCCGGGCTCACTACGGGGTCTTGCGTCAGCCCATACGTGTACACGGTTCGCGAAAGGATGGCCGCAAACGGCGAGAACATTGCCGAACAATGTTTTATCCGCATGGCCAACTTGGCCAAGGAGGCTGCCGCCCAACTCGCTGCCGAACAGTACGGCACCTGCACCGTTTTTGAAATCTTCACCGCCATGGCCTTTGCCTATTGGGAGGCAATGGGGGTCGAGTATTCGGTGGTCGAAGTCGGTCTTGGCGGGACGCTCGACTGCACCAATATCATCGACCCCGTCGTCAGCGCCATCGTCAGCATCGGGTTCGACCACATGGATGTGCTCGGTGGGAGCCTCTTTGAAATCGCCGAGGAAAAGGCGGGGATCATCAAGCCCGGACGCCCGGCGATCATGGGTGAAATCACCGCCGAAGCGATGGCCCCGATGGAGGAAAGAGCGACAGAAGTCGGCGCGACTATCCACCGATACGGCAAAGAATGGATCGTTACGGCCGATAAAGATCGAAGCGGGTTCAAATTGGAATCGGCTTTTGGTACGTTCGATCTGCCTAAACCCCGCCATCTGCGGGCTCCCATCCAAGTCCACAATGCCGGCATTGCCGCCCAGTGTTTCCTGGCGGCAACCGCCGGCCGGCTCTCCATCGAAGAACAGCGTGCCGCCATGGAAACCGGGCTCCAAACCGCATTCATCCCCGGCCGATTCGAGGTTTTGCGGCGGGGCGGCAGGACATGGATCCTTGATGGCGCCCACAACGAGCAGTCGGCTGCCGAATTGGTCAGAACCTTTCGTGGGCAATACCCTGGAATCCGACCCAACATCCTCTTTGGCATGATCCAACGTCACGACCCGCTGCCCGTTGCCCAAGCCCTCAAGCTTCTGGGGGGCGAAATCCGGTGTGTACCGATCAGCTGGGATGCCGCCGTGGCACCACGGGATTTGGCGGCTACCTGCGCCATCACAAACTGGCACCAATCGCTCGAAGACGCTTTTGCCCATCTGGATTCCGAATTCGTTCTCGTCACTGGGAGCTTCTACCTCCTCTCCGATTGCCGGAAAATGATCGATGGATTGGAAGCCATTGGGCATGTTGCGGAACATTCACCCCGTTAGCCGCATTAGAATAGATTAGTGCCGCCGCACACATGCGGCCGAGGAATCACACGATGAAACGAGCGATCTTTGGATTTGCCGCCGCCGCCCTTTTGGCCCTGCCCGTTCTTGCCCTTGCCCCCATGAGCGGCCTGCAACCGGGCGAAATGACCTCAGCGTTCGAACCCACCCACATCGCCGGGCCAGATAAGGGCACTGAAACCTGCCCGGTTTGCAAATATGGCAATCGACCGGCCATCCAAGTTTGGAACACTGGTGACGACCAATCCAACATCGTCGCCATGCTGAACCACCTTGACAACAAGGTTGCCAACAGCAAGCACGAGCTTAAAGCGTTCGAAGTCCGGGTCACCGCGTGCGAGGCCTGCGTCTCCGACAACGGCGAAATCGCAAAGATGGTCAAGGGCGGCAATGTGGGGATCACCCAAATCCCGTCGACCAGCGAAGCCGTCAAGGCATACAAGATCAACACCGACGGTTCAGTCAAAAACACCGTCATCGTTTACCGCAACCGCAAAGTCGTCGCTAACTTCGTCAACCTCAAGGCAGACAAAGAAGGCCTCGCCAAACTGGATGCGGCCATCGCAAAAGTCGACAACTGACAAGTTGGCGCCTAGTGCAAAGGGTGGGGTGGCAGCCAGGCCGCCCCACCCTTTGTTGTTTGACCTGGTCCGCCCCCGGCGGGTGCGTCTCCGCCCGGCTTGCCACAACGCCGTATGCCGGACTTGGGCGGTCGAATGCGCCCGGCCTGACCGGCACAGGTAATCTCGTTTTGCAGCATGGATGACTTTGAGTTCGCACGGCCCGAATTAGCCGCAACCCTCATCACAATGGAGTTCGGCAACGATGGCCGCATCCACCAGTTGTGGGCCACCGACCCGGCCCTGCCCGACGAAGGCGAAGATTTCCAGTTTGTTTTGCCCCCTCTCCAATTTGGTGAAGAAGGGGCGGACGACTACTATCCGGGCACAATCCTGCTTTCGGTTCGCACAAACCCGGATGAGCACTGGGTCAGCTCCCGGCTCAGTGGCGCGCGGCTCAAGAACCCCCAGTCCATCGAAGAAAGCCAGGATGCGGCCCTGGAATTCGAGTACGAATTCCCATTCCTTGAAAGTTTGGAGGTCACGGGCAAATATTGGGAGGATCCATCGGTGATCCCGCAAGTTGTTTGGGATATCGAAATCAAAAACACGGGCCGCCGGACGGTCGAAATCGGTGAGCTGGGGCTCCCGTTTGCCCTCAATAACTACTTCGACGGGTTTGGGTGGAACGACGAGCAGCTCACCCGGCTGTGGCAAAGCCGGGTCTATATCCACAAATTCATCGGGGGAGGGGCAAGCTGGCTGTTTGCCCAACGCATGACCGCCCAAAGCCCGGGATTGATCGCCTTCCCAGGGGAAAAAACCGGCTGGGAGTTCTTCAACCACGTCCGCGGCAGCCTGAACACCCCGCACCAGTGGGAAGGTATTCCCATCGTCTACGTGTACAGCAAAGCAACCATCGAAAGGGAAGAGTGGCCGACCTGGTTCAACGAGCACACATCCCTGATCTTGGAGCCCGGCGACACCCGGGTCGTTCAAACCCGGTTTGTGGCCAGTGAAAGCGACAAGTTCGATGGCGTCCACCACACCTTGGCCGCGTGCAGCCGGCCGACGATCCGGGTTTTGCCCAGCGCTGTCGCCCCCATCGATGTTGGGATCGGGGTGGAAGTCCAAGGCACGGCGGTGTCGAAATTCTATGTCAGCCGGGAAGCGACGACCGAAGTCGACGTGGACGAAAACGGCGGTTTCTGCTTTGTAAAACCGGCGGAATCCGGGCCAATGATCGTCAGCTTTCAAAACTCCGAAGGCGTGATGTGCCACGCCCACCTGATGTTCACCGACCCCGTCGAACAACTCATCAAACGGCGCGCCGATTGGATCGTTCGGAACCAAGTCATGGAGGCCCCCGGCGATATGGCCCATGCCATCGTTCCCGCCGAGATCGGGGCTATTGACGAACGCCCGATGAAAGTCACCGACCCAGCCGACTACGAAGAACCAAGTGGGCTCGAATGTTCCTTAGGTGACGCCCTTTTTCTTGCCGAGAAAAATGCCGTCTACCCCGTCGCCAACGAAGTCACGATCCTGGACAACTATGTCGAGCGGTTTTTGTTGAGCCGGGTGCAAAACCCGGCGAACGGCGCCGTCGCCAGCATCTTGGTCGGCGGGGTACCCGCCTATTTCGGCCGGCCAATGACCTATCCCAGCGTCGCGAATATCTACCATGCCATGGCCAAAGTCGCCAGCAACTATGGGCAAACCAGCCGCACCCCAACCGAATACCTCAAGCTGGCCGCCCAAACCGTGGATGCCCTCTTCAAGCACGGTTGGCGCCTGTACGTGCGATCAGTCGGCGTACTTGGATTTGCGCGGTTCTACGACCTAGCCGAAGACCTTGAACTCCACGGACTCGCCGCCGAGGCCGATACGGTTCGGCACTGGATCGAATTCAAAAGCGGGGAGCTCATCGACCTCAAATACCCATTTGCCGGCGAAACGGTGATGGATACGTCGGGCTTTGAAGAAGTTGCCGCCGCCGCCCGGTTCCAGGATGACGACGACCACTTGGAAAGGACAGTCCGGTGCGCTTTTGCAACCCGTTCCCTGGCTCCCAGCTGGTGGTGGTACGGCAGCGACAAGCGGTATGGCGATTACGGGGAATCGACCAGCCTCAAAGCCGTCCTCGACCGGGGGGAGCTATGCCTGGGCCACACAACCATCCCGAACTCGATGATCTTTTTCGGCATGATGGATCGCGATTACCTCGCCTTGCCCGATGCGTATGTCCGGCTGGCCTTTGGGGGAATGATGGGCCCCTGGGCCCTGATCCGGGGGGATGGGGCCGCCAGCATGTGCTATTGCCCGGACCTTAGCAGCAAGCACGCCGGCTACAACCACTTCACCGGGGCGGGAGGCCTCGGTTATGCCCACTACCTGATCGGGGCCGCCAGCTACGTCCTTCCCAACCGGACGCAGGACGGCTACTCGTTCGGCTGCCACCACATGATGGATTCCGATGTGCACATCGTCCGCCCCTGGGATGGCGTGGGGAGGAGAATCGTGATGCGGCAGATCGGCGCAGAATTCGTTGCCGATTTCGGCGTCATCCGCGAGCTGAGGCTCGACGCGCGGCTCAGATGGTTCGAAATGGTCATCGAAAACCCGTCCGACAAACCGGCGTCAACCCACTTGGTGGTCGCCGGATTGTGGGGGAGGCGCATCCGGGTGGGAACCGACGAACTCGAAGGGGAAGATGGCCGGTTCCGAATCCCGCTGCAGTTGGCCGCCGGGCGCAGGACGCAAATCCGCGGCCAAGTCATCTGACCGCGCAAACAAGTATCATGGCCAAGTGAACCTTCCCGAGTCTTGGGTGACGACATCGACGATGTTCTTTGTCCTGGGTTCGGTGGCGATGGGCCTCCTCGCCATCGTCAGCGTCGCCATGCTTTGGGTCTTGCTTGATTTGCGCAAAATGCTCCAAGGGCTCACAGGGCGGGTCAACTCGCTTGCCGACAAGGCCGACCACATCGCGGCCAACATCAAAGATGTCACCGATGAGGTCGGGATCAGGACACGGGGCATCGCCCGGGTGGTGGACGACCATGCCAACACCGCATTTGCGATTGTTGAAAAGGTCGCGCCAATTTTCATCGCCATCGGCATCGTCTCCAAAATCGCCAAGCTCATCCGTAGCCGGAGCTGACTTGGGGTTCTTGTCGGGGTAGCTGGCAGACGAGGATGGGTCAGTCCCTGAGGTGAACCGCTCACTCGTCGGTCAAGATCCTCATGGAAGCCGACGACTTCTCGGTGTCGATGATCATTTTTTGGGTCGGGAAGGCAAAGTGCACGTCGCACCGTTCGGCAATCCGCATGACTTCCAACAAAATCTCCTCCCGGGTCATCAGCTCCTCTCCCCAGTCGGCCGCATCGATGAACAGGTACAGCAGAATGTCCAGACTGCTTGGGCCGTAGTTGTTGAACACGATGTGGATCTTGTCGTTCCACGTTTTGGGGTGGCCCAAGATGTACTCCCGCAAACTCTTGACGAAGTTCTCAACCTGGTCCGGCGTCGCATCGTAGGTGATGCCCAACGTCACTTTCATCCGCCGGTACCGGCGGCGGCCCATGTTCTCCACCGGGCTCGCAATGAACTTGCTGTTCGGCACGAGCAGGGTGGAATCGTGGAAAGTCCGCAATGTCGTCGACCGCAACGAAATCTCTTCCACTGTCCCTTCTATCCCATCGGCGATGATCCAATCGCCGATCTGGAACGGCATTTCGAAGATCAAAGTGAATGAGCCGAACAGGTTTTCAACGGAATCTTTGGCCGCAAGGGCCACTACGACGCCGCCGATCCCAAGTCCGGCGATCAACCCCGTAACGTCGAACCCGATCTTCTGCAAAAAGAAGAGGACGGCAATGGCGCCGACTACCACTTTGCCAAGATTGCGCAGGATCGGCAAGAAAAGCCGTTCTGCGCGGTCCGAATCCGCAACGCGCGGAGTCAACCGGTTGATCAACGATTCGACGGCGGCCACCGCGACCCATGTCCCCCCCACCGTTTGCAAGACAAGGGCAACCAGCATCGCCCCTGCATTTGGTTCTTGAGGGAGGAGGAGGGAGTGGACAAACCACCCAAACACCGAGCCCATGACGAAGAGGCCGATGCCCCGGCCCGCCGAATCCAACTGAGCTTTGGGGAGGGTGCTGCCAAACGGGCCCGTCCTCAGGCGGAGCAGCAGCTTCGCCGCCGTGCGGATGACGACCCCGGCTAGGTAACCGATGGCCAATGCGATCAACAGTGCGGCCCATTTCCAATTGGCCACTTCCCAAAGGCTCTTGCTGCGCCAAAAGCTGGGAAGGTTGGTCGTCGCCCAAGCGTCCCACACCGGGAGGATGGGTTTCAAATCCTTCAAATCCCCCAATACCGGTTGACCCTGGACAGCCGACCAGGTTTCGGGGATTGCGCCGACGGTTTCCCGGGCGATGCGCCAGGCACCGTCCGATCCCCGCCTCAACACCAGCGGCGGGAGGTCGCGCATTGCGCCACCCATGCGAATGCGGAGAGGGATGACGTAATCGGCCCCCTCTGGGCTCGACGGAACCGATTCGATATCGATGAACTTCGTCCGGTTGAGGATGCCGAACAGCTGCACGGCCAGCCTTGGCCCTTGGGAATCCCTGATGAGGGCGGGGACATCTTCAAGGTCAAGGCAACGGGCGGCGGCCGCCGTGTCCGGCGGCACTTCATTCAGGGCAGAGAGGAAGGTGGTCAAAGTCGCCCGGGGAGTCTCCAAACCGGAAATCCCGGTTTCTGCCTGACCCCATCCGGCAACCGCTAGAACGATCAAAAGGAAGATCAGGCCGCGGCGGAACCACACCATCGAAATCAAGCTACCCCAAAAAAAAAAGAGGCGCCCGGGGGAGGGCGCCTTGGGGTTGTAGGGTTGGAAGGAAAAGCCTATTTGCCGGCCAGCTCGTCGGCACTCGGAACCAGAACGGTGTCGATCACATGGATGACTCCGTTAGTCGCCCCGATATCGGTTTTGACGACTTTTGCTCCGTCGATCATAACCGTCCCATTCTTGACCTTGATGTGAACCTCAGCGCCTTTGAGGGCGGTGTTGGCCGATTTGCCGTTGAGCTTGACGACATCGGCGGCCATCACCTTGCCCGGCACTACATGGTAAAGCAGAACCTTCTTCAAAAGTTCCTTGTCATTCAGTACGGCGTCCAAAGTCTTCTTGTCAAGCTTTTTAAAGGCTTCCTCAGTGGGGGCAAACACCGTGAACGGCCCTTTGCTCTTCAGGGTTTCCACCAATCCAGCTTTTTGAACCAGGGAAACCAGGGTGGGGAATTGCTTGCTGTCGACTGCCGTATCGACAATATCTTTCTTGGCAGGGGCAGCGGCGATGGAGGAGGCGAAGGCCAGCGCCACGATGGCGGTGGCGGCAAAGGTGTTGAATCTCATGGTTTTCTCTCGGGTTAGCTTCTGGTTTGTGGCCAGATGTGGATCAAAACGGGGTCAGCAAGGTGACTGTTCCAGAAATATCAGTAATAAATGATATTTTCGGGACCGATGGCCCGGCCCGCTGCGGCGATGACTGAAGCCCGTTTGACCTAGCAGTCAGGTCGGGACCTTGACACCTGGGTGAATTCGGGCGTATCATCGCGTTCCTGGCACAGGGAGTCTCATGCAGATACCGGTGCCTGCCAGCAACTTCCACGAGGTTCGGGCAGCAAGAAACAGCGAATCGAAAGAGAAAACGAGTCGACTTTGCCGAGCCCCGTGTCCGAGTGACCGGGCTTTTTTTATGCCCAGGAAGCCAAATGGCGCAACAAGGACCAGAGGATTGAATGCCGACCGTTAACCAGTTAGTCCGGAAAGGCCGAACCAAATCGACGATCAAGTCGAAGTCGCCGGCCCTGAAGCGCAACCCCTTCAAGCGGGGGGTCTGCACCAACGTGCGCACCATGACGCCCAAAAAGCCGAACTCGGCTCTGCGCAAGGTCGCCCGTGTCCGGCTCACCAACGGTGTCGAAGTCACCGCCTACATCCCGGGCGAAGGGCACAACCTGCAAGAACACAGCGTTGTCCTCGTCCGCGGGGGCCGGGTCAAAGACCTCCCGGGCGTGCGCTACCACATCATCCGTGGCGCCCAACAAACCGGCGGCGTCAACAACCGCAAGAAAAGCCGCAGCAAATACGGCACCAAACGGCCCAAGCAGGCTTCGTAACCAGGAGTAACCGAGAAGACACCATGCCCCGAAAAGGTCCCGTCCCCGTCCGCCGCATCTTGCCCGACCCTGTCCACGGCAGCGTCCTCCTCCAGCGGTTTATCAACCGGCTCATGCTCGATGGCAAGAAATCCAAGGCCGAACACATTGTTTACACATCGTTGCAAATGGCCGCGGCAAAAGTCGAAGCCGAACCGCTCGAAGTCTTTGAAAAGGCCATGGCCAACGTCATGCCTCAAATGGAGGTTCGGCCCCGGCGCGTTGGCGGCCAAACCTACCAGGTTCCCATGGAAGTCCGCCAAGAGCGCAAGTCCACCTTGGCTCTGCGTTGGTTCGTCACGTTTGCCCGCAAGCGCAGCGGCAAAGGGATGATCGACAAACTCGCTGGGGAATTCGTCGACGCCTACAACAACACCGGGAACGCCGTTAAGAAAAAAGAAGACACCCATCGCATGGCCGACGCCAACCGTGCATTCAGCCACTATCGGTTCTAGTTTGAACCGAACCCGAACAAGAGGAAACCCAACACATGTCCAGAAGCCACCCGCTTGAACTTGTCCGCAACATCGGTATCGCCGCCCACATCGACGCCGGGAAGACGACCACAACCGAACGCATCCTCTATTACACCGGGAAGACCCACAAGATTGGGGAAGTGCACGAAGGTGCGGCGACCATGGACTGGATGGAGCAAGAGCAAGAGCGCGGCATCACCATCACCTCGGCAGCCACCTCGGCGTTCTGGCGCGGATCCAAACTCGACAAGCCCGAACACAAGATCAACATCATCGACACACCGGGGCACGTCGACTTCACCGTTGAAGTGGAACGCTCCCTGCGCGTGTTGGATGGGCTCGTCGCCGTCTATTGCGCCGTCGGCGGTGTCCAACCCCAGTCCGAAACGGTCTGGCGGCAGGCCAACAAATACAAAGTCCCCCGCATCGCCTACGTCAACAAAATGGACCGGCTCGGGGCGGAATTCTATGACGTCGTCGGCAAACTGCGCGACCGGCTCGGGGCCAACGCCGCACCCGTCGCAATCCCCATCGGCGCCGAAAGCGATTTCAAGGGGTACATCGACCTCCTCACCATGAAGGCCACGATCTACACCAGCGACGATGGCAAAGATTTTGAGGAAACCGACATCCCGGCAGACCTTGTCGATACCGCTGCCGAATGGCGCGAAAAGCTGATGGAGTCGATCGCGGAATTCGATGACTCGATCATGGAACGGTTCCTTGAAGGCGACGAAATCCCGATGGAAGACCTCAAAAAGGCCCTCCGGTACGGAACCGTCAACAACAAGATCATCCCCGTCCTCTGCGGAAGTTCGTTCAAGAACAAAGGCGTCCAGTTCCTTTGCGACTGCGTGACCGACTACCTGCCGTCCCCGCTTGACGTGGATGCCATCCGCGGTGTCGACCCCGACACGGATCAGGAAAAGCTGCGCAAGCCCAGCGATGACGAGCCGTTCAGCGCCCTCGCCTTCAAAATCGCTTCCGATAAATTCGTCGGACGGCTCACCTATGTCCGCGTTTACAGCGGGATGCTCAAAAAAGGCTCTCAAGTCACCGTCTCTTACCGCGACCCGCAAACCAACGAATTCCGGTCGCGGACTGAGCGCGTGGGCCGGATCCTGGAAATGCACGCCAACAACCGGCAAGACATCGATGCCGTCTATGCCGGCGAAATCGTCGGCGTGATCGGCCTTAGCGATGTCAAAACCGGTCAAACGCTCTGCGACGCCGCCAACGAGATTGTCCTCGAAGCCATCAAGTTCCCCGAACCGGTCATCCAGGTCGCAATCGAACCCAAGTCGCGCGCCGACCAGGAAAAACTTGGTTCCAGCTTGGCCCGCCTTGCCGAAGAAGATCCCACGTTCCGTGTTTTCACCGACCCGGAAAGCGGCCAAACGATCATCTCCGGAATGGGTGAGCTCCACCTTGACATCATCGTCGACCGCCTCAACCGGGAATTCGGCGTCCAGGCAAACCAAGGCAAACCGCAAGTCGCCTACCGCGAAACTGTGGCCACCACCGCATCGGCAGAAGGTCGCTTCGTCCGGCAAACCGGCGGTTCTGGCCAATACGGGGTCTGCACGCTGGAAATCAGCCCGCTCGAAGTCGGCAAGGGATTCGAATTCCAAAACAAGGTCGTCGGCGGGGCAATTCCCAAGGAATACATCCCGGCTGTCGAAAAGGGTGTCCGCGAAGCGCTGAGCAACGGCGTCGTCGCTGGTTACCCGGTCGTGGATGTGCGGGTTGCCGTCACCGATGGCAGCTACCACGACGTCGACTCTAACGAAAACGCCTTCAAGCAAGCCGCCATCATCGGGTTCCGCGAAGCCATGAAGAAGGCTAAGCCGATCCTGAAAGAACCGATCATGCACGTCGAAGTCACCACGCCGGAAGGCAACGTTGGCGACGTCGTCGGAGACCTCAACGGTCGGCGCGGGCGGATCGAAGGCATGGACAGCGCTATGGGTGGCGTGACAATCGTCAACGCCCACGTGCCCCTGGCGGAAATGTTCGGTTACGTCACAACCTTGCGCGGCCTCACGCAGGGCCGGGCAACCCCCAACGTAACGCCTTCCCACTACGAGCAAGTCCCGAACAGCATCGAAAAGGAAATCATCGAACGAAACAACCAAGGCAGCTGAACCTAGCCGCCCTCGGCAATGCCCCTGCCATTCAAAGCAGGGGCATTGTTGCTTTGAAGGCAGCGCCTTCGGGAATCGATTGTCAACGGGGACTAAGAAGAGGGTCAAAATGGCTACGCGGCAACCGGCCTAGCTCCGCCAAATGGCCCGGGTCCCGTTGAACTCCGGCCGCCTGATCTGGCATCATTCATAGCTCACGCGCCAGGGCCGTCCGGCACTGGCGGTATTGTCTCGCCCGGCTCAGGATTGAGCAAATCATCCTGGGTGGCTCTGCGGAAGCGGCTTTGCGCGAAGCGGAAAAAACCGGGTGGGATGTGAAAACAAGGACAACACGAAACAATGGCAAGAGCTAAATTCGAACGGACAAAGCCGCACGTGAACATCGGTACGATCGGGCACGTCGACCACGGCAAGACCACCCTGACCGCTGCCATCACCGGCAGCCTCTCCCTCAAGGGCCTCTCCAAGAAAGTCAACTACGACGAAATCGACAACGCTCCGGAAGAAAAAGCCCGCGGGATCACGATCAACATTTCGCACCAAGAGTACGAAACCGAAACCCGGCACTACGCGCACGTCGACTGCCCGGGCCACGCCGACTTCATCAAAAACATGATCACCGGTGCCGCCCAAATGGACGGCGCAATCCTGGTTGTCTCCGGTACCGACGGCCCCATGCCGCAAACGCGCGAGCACATCCTGCTTTCCCGCCAAGTCGGCGTTCCCTACATCGTCGTCTTCATCAACAAAGTCGACCTCGTCGACGATGAGGAACTCCTCGAACTCGTCGAAATGGAAATCCGCGAACTGCTCAGCAGCTTCGGGTTCCCGGGCGACGACACCCCGATCGTCCGCGGTTCCGCCGTTAAGGCCACCCAAGCGCTGGAAGCCGGCGCCGGCGCGGATGATGCCGCCCTCAAGCCGATCTACGACCTGATGGATGCCGTCGATGCATGGATCCCCACCCCCGAACGCGATACCGAAAAGCCGTTCCTGTGCGCCGTTGAAGACGTCTTCACGATCACCGGTCGCGGTACCGTCGCCACCGGCCGGGTCGAACGCGGCACCCTCAACGTCAACACCGAAGTCGAGATCGTCGGGATCAGCGACACCCGCAAAACAACCTGCACGGGTATCGAAATGTTCCGCAAACTGCTGGATAGCTGCCAAGCCGGCGACAACGTCGGCCTGCTGCTCCGCGGGATCGACCGCAAAGACATCGAACGCGGAATGGTCATCTGCAAACCCGGCTCCATCAAGCCGCACACCAAGTTCGATTCCGAGGTCTATGTCTTGGCCAAAGAAGAAGGCGGACGCCACACCCCGTTCACAACGGGCTACCGGCCCCAGTTCTACTTCCGCACCACGGACGTCACCGGTACCCTGCACCTGCCCGAAGGGGTTCAAATGGTCATGCCGGGTGAAAACATCACCATGACTGTCGAACTCATCGCCCCGATCGCTATGGAGCAAGGCTCCAAGTTCGCGATCCGCGAAGGCGGCCGGACGGTCGGCGCCGGTACCATCACCAAGGTCTACGAATAACAAAGGCCCAATACCGCCTCCCGGATTTTGATCCGGGAGGCAACAAATTTGAAAGAAACCTATGAGCGGACTGCCAACAGTTAGAATCCGGATTCGAGCATACGACCACCGTATCCTCGACCAATCGGCCGTGAAGATCAGCGAAACCTGCAAACGCACAGGCGCGCGGATCAGCGGGCCCATCCCCCTGCCGACGAAAATCCGGCGGTTCTGCGTCATCCGCGGACCCCACATCGACAAAGAGTCGATGGAGCACTTCGAACTGCGCGTGCACAACCGCCTCCTCGATATCCACGACCTCACCAACCGGACGATCGAAGCCCTGGAACGGCTCGACCTGCCCAGCGGCGTCGATATCCAAATCAAAACCGTCTAACCGGCCCGCTCGCCGGATATTAGAGCCGAAAACCAGGAATATTCCTGGTTTTCGGCTTTTTATCTTCTGGGTGGCACCTGCCGCCAATTCCAGTCTGTACACTATGGGCGCTCAATGCCCGATAACCCCTGGTTCTACGCCCTGGCCGGATTCCTGGCCGGTTGGATCGTGCAGTGGATGCTCGACCGTTTTTACCTGCGCCAAAAAATGGTGCAAAAAATCGCCGATGCCTGCAACCTCGAACCACGCGAACTCCTGACCGTCCGCGTGCGAGAACTCGAGCGCCAAAAACAAGAACTCGGTGCCCAATTGATGAACGATCGGGCGGCGCATATGGAGCAAGTCGCCGCCTTGAAGAGTGAGCTTGAAGTAGCAAAGGCAGTGGCAAACGGGCGGTTTATTGCCGATTCGGGTTACGCCTATTTGATGGACAACGGTGCCGGCGCCACTGAGGCAAAGCCCGTCACGCGCAAACGCGCTGCCACCCGCGAGCCCCTGCGTGATATCAAGGGGATCGGCCCGGTTTACGAAGATTCCCTTCGGAGGGCCGGTGTCGTGACGTTCAAGCAACTTGCCGCCCTCAGCCCAGAACAACTCGAACTGATCATTGCGCCAGAGCCTTGGCGCCGAGTCAATTTCCACGCGTGGATCGAAGAAGCTCGGGAGAAAGCAGAAGGGGGCCGGGATGGATAACCGCCTCGATAAAGATTTCCGCCGTTACGATGTGTTCAAAGCTTCGGTGGCGGCCTTGCTGACGGTGGCCACCGCTGGTTGGGCAGGAGCCTCACTCTCTTCCAAGGGGGTCATCCACCCCGTGCAGGCATCCGGATCGGTTTGGCCGTTTGGCGCAAAGCCAGGAGCGCCCCTGCTGCAATCGCCGGCACCCTCGGCCGCACTCAAACTGGGTCAAAACCAATTTGTCGGAAGCGGCCCCCCCGGTTCCAGAGTCTGCGTCTTGGGTGACGGCGCCGAGATGGGGTCGGTCAAAATCGGCGAGAGCGGGAAGTTCGACTTTGAGATGCTCATCGGCGCACCGCCACCGCGGGCCATCCGAGTCGAGTTCCTCGATTGGGGGATGGTGCGCCTTGCGGAACCCATCGCCCTCAAACCACCGCCGGGGCCGGGACCGGAGAGCGATGGCAACCTCCGGGTTGCCCGGCCGATCCCCAATGGGATCGTCAGCGGCACAGAATTGAATGTGGCCGGCACCGGCAAGCCGGGTGCAAAAGTCAGAATCCAATTGGACCGGTTCGTTCTCGGCTATGCCAATGTCGGGCAAGACGGCACCTGGAGTTTCACACGTACGGTGAACTCATCGGCGGCCAAACGGGAACTTCTCGTCCGCGAGATCGGCGGATACAGCGATACGATTTTGTCCCGCACGATCAAAGTCATTCGTTGATGTTTGCGAGTGTCGATTTCTTAACCGAAAAGGTCGCACCCGACGCCCGCAATCCGCATTCCGCGATGGGGAGGATCCTCCACATCATGAACTTGAAATCAATCATTGCATCGGTTGTGACGTCGACGATGTGGCCGATCTTCTGGATTAGTTCCCCAAAAGTCGCCAATACCGACCTGACATTTAGGTTTGACATGGACGAACAGCTGAACTAAGGACTGTTCTTTGAAAACTGCGGATGGGCTCCTCCGGCTCCGACTTGGGGGACCTAGCGTGATAGATGCGAACCTGCCAAAATCATGCGTTGCTGCAAGCGGTGCCTAACCGCCCAGCATGATCGCGGCTTGTGATAAGGCGCGGCCGGGATGACCCGCAACCGGTTTCAACCACCGGGGGATCGGGCGACATCAATTAGACGGCCAGCTGCCCCATAAAGAAGCTGCAGGAGGCAAAATGCTCTCAGGAATACTTGGAAAAAAAGTAGGCATGACCCAGGTGTTCACGGAAGAAGGGAAGGCAATCCCTGTCACCGTGATCCAGGCCGGGCCTGTTTACGTCACACAAATCAAAACAGTTGAAACCGATGGTTACAATGCCATCCAAGTGGGTTACGGGGAAATGAGCGACAAAAACCTCAGCTTTCCCAAGCACGGCCACCTCAAAAAGGCTGGGCTGACCACCAACCTCCGCCACCTTGCCGAATTCCGTGTTGACAACCCCGGTGGGTTCGAGCTTGGCCAGGCGATCACCGCCGACATTTTTGCCGCCGGCGACAAGGTCGACCTGACCGCAACCAGCAAAGGACGCGGATTTGCCGGCGGCGTCAAACGCCACCACTTCAAAGGCCAGCACATGACCCACGGCTACATGACCCACCGCCGACCGCTTTCCAGCGGGGCAACTGGGCCGCAACGCGTGTTCAAAGGCACCAAAAAGCCCGGACACATGGGCGACGCCCAGGTCACACAAAAAGGCAGCCGCATCGTCGGGGTTGACGCAGAACGCAACCTCGTCTGGGTCAGCGGCAGCGTTCCGGGCGCACCGGATGGACTGGTCCGCGTGACCAAGGCCAAGAGGTAACCGCCATGGCAGAACTTGAAATCTTTGATAACAAAGGCAAATCAGTCGGCAAGCACAAGCTCGCCGGCCCCCTTGCCGAACTCACCGTCAACAACATGGTGCTCCACCGGACCGTGGTGGCCGAAGAAGCCAACGCACGGCAAGGCACCCAAAGCACCCGCACCCGTAGCGAAGCCCGCGGCGGCGGACGCAAACCCTACAAACAAAAGAAGACCGGTAACGCCCGACAAGGGACGATCCGCGCTCCGCACTATGCCCATGGCGGCGTTGCGCTGGCCCCCAAGCCGCGCGACTACAGCAAAAAGGTCAACCGCAAGGAACGCCGGCTTGCCATCATGGCCGCTTTCGGTGCAAAGGCCAACGCGGGCGATGTCATCATCAGCAAAGAGATCGCCTTCAAGGCACCCAAAACCAAGGATGCCCAAGCGGTTCTCGCCGCACTCGGCCTGGCCGACGTCAAGCGCGTGCTGATCGTCGTGCCCGAATACGATGACGCGGTGGTCAAAAGCTTCCGCAACATCCCCAACGTGGAACTGCGAACCGCGCCCAGCCGGGACGGCAAAGCCGCATCGTTCAGCACCCGCGACCTGCTGGTGGCCCACAAAATCGTGGTCACCGAAGACGCCATGAAGAAAACAGAGGAGTGTTGGCTCGCCTAATGGACGCACACGAAATCATCCTGTACCCGCACATCACCGAAAAAACCAGGCTGCTCGCCTTCGGCAACCCGCGGATCAAAGACGAAAAACTCATCGTCCGCAAATACACGTTTGTTGTGGCACCCCGCGCAAACAAGATCCAAATCAAAGCCGCCGTTGAAGCCATCTTCAACGAAGGCAAAAAACCCAAGGAGCAGATCACGGTCGAAGACGTGCACACCATCAACGTCAAGGGTAAATCGCGGCGCGTCGGTCAACGCAAACCCGGCAAGACCGCCGGCCACAAAAAGGCCATCGTGACCCTTGCCCCCGGCCAAGTCCTGGAGGGCTTCGGAGTCTAACCATGCCGACCAAAAAAGTCAAACCAACCTCGCCAGGGCGACGACACAAAATCGCCGCAACCTACGAGGAAATCACCAAGAAGAAGCCCGAAAAAAGCCTGCTCGCCCCCATCAAAAAGAAGGGTGGCCGGAACCACACCGGGCGCATCACGATGAAGAACCGCGGCGGCGGCAACAAACGGCGCTACCGCATCATCGACTTCAAACGGCAAAAAGATGGCATGCCCGCCACGGTTATCGGCATCGAATACGATCCCAACCGCACCTGCCGCATCGCCCTGCTGCAATATGAAGACGGCACCAAAACCTACATCCTCGCGCCCAAAAACGTGACCGATGGAGCCGTCCTGCTCAGCGGGCCCGATGCCGACATCCTGCCCGGCAACTGCAAAATCTTGCGGAACATCCCGCTGGGGACGCTGGTTCACAACGTGGAGCTCCAACCCGGTCGTGGCGGCCAAATGGTTCGCTCCGCCGGTGCATCTGCCCAGGTCATGGCCAAAGAAGGGAGCTACTGCACCCTCCGCTTGCCATCCGGCGAAATGCGCATGGTTCACATGGATTGCCGCGCCACCATCGGCGAAGTCGGCAACTCCGAGCACGAAAACGAGCGCAAAGGGAAGGCCGGGATCACCCGGGGCAAAGGCCGCAAGCCGCACGTCCGCGGCGTCGTCATGAGCCCGCGCGACCACCCCCACGGTGGTGGTGAAGCCAAATCGCCCGTCGGCCGCCGCAAGGGCCCGGTCGACCGCTGGGGCAACAAGGCGATCGGTTCGCCCACCCGCTCCAACAAGCGCACGGATCGGTTTATCGTCCGCCGCCGCAAGAAGAAGTAAGACGCTCCTTGCTGGTATCCACGAGGGCCGCCGGGTTTCCCGGCGGCCCTCGTTGTTTGCTCGATCAGCAAATCATGTTCCCACGTGCCAATACGAAGTCGAGCCCCCGATTCGATCCTTTGCAACAACAACAACAAACTGGTCAGAATTTGGAATCGGAATTATTCTCTTCGGAATTTGATTATTCGGCAATCCAAGCGTTAGTTCATCATAGCGATCTAGCCCGACGAGATTCCATCGCCAAATGGACATTGGTGTGCTGCTTACTTTCTTTTCGGATTCCGGGCTATCTGGGGTTGAACAGCCATAGAGGAACTGGGCACTTGCTTGAAATGGCCTGGCTCCCGCGGGCCCAGAGAGTCGATTGACTTCGCCTCGAACCTGCATTGCTGGATAGAGGGATGCTAAGTCGGATACCGAGTGGCGAAGATAATATGATTCACCTGGGAAAACCGTTCCAAAAACCATTCCTTTTGCTTCGAAGGCTGGTTCAAAGGTTGTGCCTCTACCGTCTGAGGTCGGTTCGCTAAGTACCTTGACCCAGACCCCTTTACTAAGCATAAAGGTCGCTGTGATGGGCCAGGACAGGTCTGTGGCCAGTAAATAGAGGTTGTCGCCAATTTGTGAAAACCGGGATTCGGTACTTGGCTTGTCCAGAAGAGGAGTCTTTGGCAGCCGAACCTTCCCATCAACTGTAACCAATGAGTACCGTCCCTCGTTGAGAACAATCACCCCAGAATCAACTGAGGCAACAATTTCACCGGTAGGAACCTGCAATTCGATTGCCCTGAATCGGCTGTCTTCACAAGAGAATAGACTAACTGTTCCCAAATTGTGGAAAGCCAGCGTGCCTTGTAGACCGGAATCAATCGGTTCGCCACGACAGACTTTCGACTCAAGAGGCACATTGTTATGCCATTCAACGAACTCAATCTGGTGATCATTGATGATCTGTAGATAGCCCGCCTGAGATGCCGCCAAGATTTGGCCCGAGGCACGGATAGCGCTGATCTTAAGCGTCTGAGTAAGGCACACAATCATGAGACTGAGCATCATTCGGATTCTCCCAATTTGATTGAGATACTTTCATTTGTCCACGGCTCGCCGTTGTTGATGAGCACAGAACCACTGCCTGGCAATTGGTTGACATAAAATTGCCCGTCAGAGGGTCTGGAATGTGGAGGATTGGAAATTGCTTGTTCAATTTTGGAGAGATCCATATCATATGCCGTGATTTGCGTGCCATCATATGAAGTAACTTTTGTATTCGAGAAGCGAATACCGCAAATCTTTGAGTCTCTTTCAATGTCAATGGCCGATTTTTATCCCCATGTTTGGCTATTAATGTCGTAATACTGGATTTCCTGCGCGATCGCGCCAATGCGATTCATTCTGGTGTGCGTTGGAGTCATAAATTGTTGCTGATTTCCAAGAAATCCAAATGTGAATTTTTCTGTCAAGCCTGAAAAAGTGAATGACACCGCAACAAACGATCCAAACTTTGTTTGGAGTAATGCCGAACTATACGTTTTGCCTCCGCTAATAAAGCGATTGCTGGACTGCTTTGGTTGGACTTGCACATAGCCGAGCCCGCTTCCACGTCTGGAAACAAATGGTCTCCAATGGTTTAAACCGTCGGGCGAAGGAATGAAGTCGAACTTAAATCCGCCTTCATAATTCAAATAGTTTGGCGCAGGCGACTGAATATTATCAACCCACTCTCCTGAAAAATAGACATGTGGGCTGTCGAAATGACCGTTGGTTACGGGCGCACCATTTTGTTGGGGAACCTGAGCACCCACAATAGAGATATTGGGAGGCAAAAACACGTCTCCAGATATGGCATTGAAGCCCCAATTACTTGTAACTCTACGAAATGTGCCTGTGCCAGAGCCCCGATTGGGATTGTATCCAGAAGTTATTTGTTGAGCTAGAACTCCTGAACAGTCGCAAGGCACTTCGGGGTCTGCTGATTCTCGAATTTCGTTAGAGGCTTTACATTGGCCTGGATCCTGTCCTGTAGTGCCAGAAGTTGTGCCATTGGTTCCGGTCGTTCCGCTGGAGCCAGTAGTCCCAGTTGACCCGCTCGTACCTGTTGTACCGGTGGTTCCCGATGAGCCGCTTGTACCGGTTGTTCCACCACTTCCAGTTGAGCCAGTTGAACCAGAAGTGCCGCTCGTACCTGATGAGCCTGTGCTCCCCGATGTCCCGCCGGGATCAGTCAGCGGTGGGTCATCTGAAGAGACTGGAGGCAATTGGATGACCTCCCAGTTTTGTTCCTCGCCGCCGTAATTGCTGATGACTCGGTTGTCTTCAGTTACTAAAACAAATGCCCCACCACGTTCACTTTCTGGAAAGCTGTTGATATAGTCGAGCATCAATTGATTGTCATCAGGCGATAAGTGGGAATCTAAGTGAATACCTCCTGATTTTGGACTGGCAAAAACGAGCAAGCCGCTAGTCAAAACAAAGGAAGCAACAGCGATGCGAGACGAAATTGTGGAGCAAGTATTTTTGCGTGGGGGGTAATCATAGTGGTTTTCAACCGTAAGTTTGAAGTGTAGTGCATTCGTCGGCGAAATCTAAAGAGAGTTTTCCGATTCTTTTTGCCCGGAGCACATCGCTCATCTGTCAATTCGGGCCATCGGGCCCGTTCCCGCCTGGGTCCGTTGAACCCAGGCCCGCCGCCGGGGTATCTTTCGCCTTTGCGTCTACTGCTGTCGTAACCTGCCCCCTAGGGGGTGGCCCAGACTCAGTTCACTTGCGGCTCTGCCGATCTCGTTGGAACCACGCTGAGAACCAGCCTGTCCACCGTGCCCGGTCGGGGCCGTTGAAAAACGACCTGGAGTAACAGAAAACTTGGCACGAAGTCTCAAGAAAGGATACTTCGTCGATGACCACCTGATTAAAAAGGTGGACGCGATGAATGAAAAAGGCGAGAAGAAGGTCATCAAGACCTGGTCCCGCCGATCCACCATCATCCCCGACATGATCGGGCACACCATTGCTGTGCACAACGGCAAGCAACACGTCCCCGTGTTCGTGACCGAAAACATGATCGGCCACAAACTCGGTGAATTCGCCCCGACCCGCACCTACAAGGGCCACGACGGATCGATCCCAGACCGGGGGGTCCGCATCCGCTAACCGCGGGTGGGAGAAACCATCATGGAAGTCCGAGCCGTCGCTAAATTCGTCCGGGTGCAACCCCGCAAAGTCCGCCTTATTGCCAAAGAGGTCAAAGGGGCTGGTGCCATTTATGCCGCCAACCACCTGCGGTTCCACCCCAGCAAGGGCGCGTTCGTTTTGCACAAAGTTTTGGTCAGCGCCATCAGCAACGCTGAAGCCAACCACGGCCTTGATGCCCGAACCCTCAAAATCGCAGAGATCCGCGTTGACGAGGGGCCAGTGCTCAAGCGCATCCAAGCTCGCGCCATGGGCCGCGCCAACCGCATCCTCAAACGCATGAGCCACATCACCGTGGTCGTCGAGGATGTCGAACCGGTCGCCCAGGCCAAGGTCGCCACCACCCCCGCCAAGCCCCGGCCGAAACTGGCCGTCAAGGGCAAAAAGAAGGCGGAGGCCAAAGCGGCAACCGAAGCCCCGGCAGAAGAGCCCATGACCGAAGAATCGGCCGTGGAAGAAACCGCCGCCGAAGCACCAGTCGAAGCCTCAGCCGAAGCGGCCGAGGCAACTGAAGCAACAAACGAAACAACGGCGGAAGAATCCGCCGGAGCCCCGGAAGCCGAAGGGGAGGAGAAGAACTAACATGGGTCAGAAAATCCACCCCGTCGGATTCCGAATCGGTGTGATCCGTGGCCACGATAGCCACTGGATCTACCCCAAAAAGCAATACCGCCAAGCTTTGGCCAGCGATAACGTCATCCGCAAATACGTCAAGGAAAAGATCAGCAAAGGGCTGATCTCCCGGGTTGAAATCGAACGAGCGGCCAACCGCGTCAAGGTGACCATCTACACCAGTCGGCCCGGTGCCGTCATCGGCCGGGGCGGCAAAGGCATCGACCAAATCAGCGAAGACCTCAACCGCATCATGCGCAAAGATGACCCCACCGCCCAGGTGCAGGTCAACGTGAGCGAAGTGCGGCAGCCCGAGCTCGACGCGATGCTCGTCGCCGAAAACATCGCCGTCCAGCTGGAGCGCCGGATCAGCCACCGCCGGGCCATGCGCCAAGCCATCACTCGCGCCCAACGCATGAACGGCCGAGGCATGAAAATCATGTGCGGCGGAAGGCTCAACGGATCCGATATTGCTCGGGTCGAAGTCGACAAGTTCGGCAAAGTCCCCTTGCACACCCTCCGCGCCGATATCGATTACGGAACCGCAACCGCCGCCACCATCTATGGCTCGGTCGGCGTGAAGGTTTGGGTCTACCGGGGAGAAGTCTTGCCGGAACGGCAACTGCAGGCCATGACCGATGCCCTGAACGAGCGCAACCCGCGGGGCAAGGGAAGGGGCCGCGACGACCGCGGGCCGAGGGACGACAACCGGGGACCCCGCAACGACGACCGCCGCCGCGACGACCGCGGGCCCAGGAACGACAACCGGGGGCCACGCAACGAAGAGAGGGGGCCACGCGCTGATTCCGCACCGGAACCCCAAACCACAGAGGTGAACGACTGATGTTGATGCCAAAACGGACCAAGTTCCGCAAGCAGTTCCGCGGCAAAATGCGCGGCAAAGCCCAAAGGGGCAATGTCGTCAATTTTGGCGACTTTGGACTCATGTCCCTGGAAGCAGCCTGGATCACGAGCCGGCAGATCGAAGCCGCCCGGATCGCCATGACCCGCCACATCAAACGGGGCGGAAAAGTCTGGATCCGCATCTTCCCCGACAAGCCCTACACCAAAAAACCGCTCGAGCAGCGCATGGGCAAGGGTAAGGCCGGCGTCGAAGGTTGGGTCTGCGTCGTTAAACCCGGCCGCATCATGTTCGAAATGAACGGCGTGCCGGTCGAAGTCGCTAAAGAAGCCATGCGGCTTGCCCAACACAAGCTGCCGATCAAAACCAAATTCGTGACCAAGGAGGAGTTCCAAGAAGCCAACGGCCTCTAAACCGGAACCCATAACCCTATGAAAGCACTCAAGGCAAAAGACCTCAGGTCTAAAACGGTTCCCGAACTCGAGGCACTCGTCAAAGCCGAGCGCGTCGCGCTCTTCCAGGCCCGGCGAGACCTCGTCTTCCGGCAGACCACCGATACCGCCAGCCTCAAAACCCGGCGGCACAACATCGCGAGGCTCCTGACCCTCATCGAAGAAAAGAAAAAGGGTGAAAAGGCATGAGCGAAAACACGGCAACTCGCGGCGCACGGAAAGTCCGGCGCGGAATGGTCAAAAGCAACAAGATGGATAAAACCGTCGTTGTCGAACTCAGCAGCAGCTTCCAACACCCGCTTTACGGCAAAACCGTCAAGCGGTCCGTCCGGGTCAAAGCCCACGACGAAGAGAACAGCTGCGATGTCGGCGACACCGTGGAAATCATGGAAACCCGGCCGCTCAGCCGCGATAAGCACTGGCGCGTCACCCGGATTATCGAAAAGGTCAAGTAGGGCCTTTTCTACAAGGTGGTCCGCAACCTCAGGCGGGCAAAGGCATGGCGTCCTGGCAACCCCCAGGACGCCCTCTACCGAACTATAGGAGCGAAACACAATGATTCAACAGTTCTCACGGCTCAAAGTGGCCGACAACTCGGGCGCACGGGAAGTGATGTGCATCCGGGTGCTTAAAGGGTCGCAACCCAAATATGGCGGTATCGGAGACATCATCGTCTGCTCGGTCAAATCCGCTACCCCCAACATGCCCATCAAAAAGGGCGACGTTATCAAAGCAGTCGTGGTCCGCACACGCAAAGCCGTCCGCCGGGCCGATGGGTCGTCCCTCCGGTTTGATGACAACGCCTGCGTCGTCATCAACCCCAACAAAGAGCCGCGTGGAACCCGCATCTTTGGGCCCGTGGCCCGCGAACTCCGCGATGGTAACTACATGAAAATCGTCTCCCTCGCTCCGGAGGTGCTCTAAACCATGCCGACCAAAGCTGAACTCAAAATCAAAGGACAACCCAAGCTCCGCTTGCGGCAAGGCGACCAAGTCGTCATCATCGCTGGGAAAGACAAAGGGGAACGAGGCTTCATCGCCAAAATCAGCCCGACGGAAAACCGGGCGTACGTTCTCAAAGACAATCCTGAAAACCCCGATGCGCCGTTGCCCCTCAACGCCGTCATCAAACACAAAAAAGCACGCTTTCAAGGCGAAAAATCCGACCGGATCCGCATCCCGTCGCCTATCCACGTCAGCAATCTCATGCTGATCGATCCGGAATCTGGCGAACCAACTCGGGTTGGCAAACGCAAAGAAGCCGGGAAAACCGTCCGCTTTGCCAAAAAGAGCGGCAAAACCTTGAATGACCAACCCAACATCGACAAGGAGTAACCGCACATGGCCCGTAAAGAAAACAAAGCCGCCAACACCGGCCCGCAAGGTGCCCTCCCGGCACCCCGGCTCAAAAAGATCTACCGAGAAACCGTTGTCCAACGCATGCGCGACAAGTTCCAATACGATTCCGTCATGCAAGTTCCCCGGCTCACCAAAATCGTGATCAACATGGGAACCGGGATCGACGAAAAAGAACTCGATTCCGCACTCCGGGACATGACCGTCATCACCGGCCAAAAACCCGTGACGACCGTTGCTCGCAAATCCGTCGCTCAATTCAAGTTGCGCGAGGGGATGAAGATCGGCTGCCGGGTCACCCTCCGCGGAGACCGCATGTGGCACTTCTTCGATAAGCTGAACACGGTGGCCTTGCCCCGTCTCCGTGACTTCCAAGGACTCTCGCCCAAGTCGTTCGACGGCCGCGGCAACTACTCCTTTGGTCTGCAAGAACAACTCGTGTTCCCGGAAATTGATTACGATTCGTTCGACAAGATGCGGGGGATGGACATCACCGTCTGCACCACCGCTCAAAACGACGAAGAAGGCCGCGAACTCCTCAAGGCTCTCGGATTCCCGTTGCGGGACAAGTAAAAGGCCTCCGCTCCTTGTTGGCACCCCTTGGGCTTCTGCCCCAGGGGTGCTTTGTTTTTGGTAACGTATCCGTGTGACCGTCCGGGATGTCCTTGTTGCCGTCGAACAATTCGCACCGCCGCATTTTGCCTTTGGCTTCGACAAAATCGGCCTGCAAACGGGCAACCCCGATGCGGAAGTCACTCAACTCGCGGTGAGCCTGGATTCGGGATTGGGGGCCATCCGGTTTGCCGCAGACCAAGGAGCCCAAGTGCTGGTTGCTCACCATCCCCTGGTCTGGGAACCGCTCAAAGCAGTTCGCACCGATGATTGGAACCAACGTCGGGTTTTTGAGGCGGTCAAATCGGGGATATCTGTCATCGCCGCCCACACCAACTGGGATTGCGCCCCCGGTGGGATCAACGACACCTTGGCGGGCCTCATCGGCCTCCACGATGTCCGCACTTTTGGATCCGCCGAGCGCGAAACCACCTGGAAAATTGTCGTGTATGTCCCGGTTGATTCCGGCGAGACCATGATCGATGCCCTCAGCAGCGCCGGGGCCGGCGTGATCGGCCAATACAGACGGTGCGCGTTCACCACCGAAGGCACGGGCACCTTTTGCGGGGGAGAAGGGAGCAAACCGGTTGTTGGCAAGCCTGGACAAATCGAGCGGGTGCCAGAAGTCAAGATCGAAATGACAGTCCCCGGAAATCGGAAACCCGCCGTCGAAATGGCGCTGCGAACTGCCCACCCATACGAAGCGCCGGCGTTTGATTGGGTGCCACTCGCCGACTCGGTTGGATATCCCGCCGGGCGCATCGGCCGACTCGATCCCAAAAACGATTTCCAACAACACACCGACCATTGCCTGCAAAGCCGGAGTGAGATTTGGCTGGGACATAACCGGCCGGTGGAGACGGTCGCCGTGGTCGGCGGGGCCGCCGCCGGAGAATGGAAAGCAGCCTTGGCCGCCGGGGCCGATGCCTTTGTCACCGGGGAAGTCCCCCTACACATCGCCCTGGAAGCCAGCGAGTCGGGGCTCACAATCCTGGCCTGCGGGCACTATGCGACCGAACAACCGGGAATGGCGGCGATGGCCAAGAACCTCCGTGAATCACTCCGAATCCCTATCCACCTTTACGCCCCACAATCCGGATTTCACGGCCACCCGCTTTGATCCCGGGCCTAGGGGTCTATCCTCCGAGCTTCCAAACCGATCACAATAGTAGGTCGGCGCGGAGCGGTGTCCGAGTGGTTGAAGGAGCACGATTGGAAATCGTGTATAGGGCAACCTATCGAGAGTTCGAATCTCTCTCGCTCCGCCATTTTTTTCGCCGATTTCAGCTATCCTAGGGCTACGGAAACCCCCACTGCGCCGGGGACATCAACAACCATATGGGCAAAAACATTTACGTCATCGTTGGGGCCGTTGTCGGAGTTGCCATCCTCGGCTTTGCGGGATTCAAACAAGTCCAATCCACAAAGTCCAATGCCACAGAACAACTCGTGTTCGGTGGCAATTCAGGCAATTCCAATCCCGCCGCCCCCAACGATGGCCTTGCCGGCGGCCCAACGGTTGGAGATAACCAACCCGGCGGGAACCCGATGGGCCAAGGGATGGGCACCCAACCCGAAGGGATGCAAACCGGCCCCGGGTCGGCAAACCAAGGGGGGCGGGGACAGGGCGGCTTCCGAGGCATGGGTGGCCAAGGTCGTCCCAACCAAGGTCAACCTGGACTCTCCCCCAACGGAGGCGTGGCACCGGGTGGCCCAGCCCAGCCCGGCAACTCCGGCGGCCGGATGGCGAACCCCGAGTTCGATATTATCGGCATGGGAGGCTTCATCCTGAACGACCCCAAAATCCAAGCCGAACTCAAACTTTCGAGCAAACAAAAGGCGGATTTGGAAGAGGCGTTGAAACCGCCGGCCGCCCCGGATGGCGGCTCGAACGACATGCAAGGTATGGCGCGAGGCATGGCCAACGGATCGGTGGAACGAGCCCAAAAAATCCGGGACATCCTGGATGACAAACAAGAGGCCCGGATGGAGCAACTTGTATTCCAAGCATTGGGGCCCTCGTCGCTGATGAGCCCGAACTTCCGGGAAAGGTTTTCCATCAGCGATGAAGAAGTCAAGAACATGCAGTCGGCCATGCAAGAGGCCTGGAAATCCCTAGGTGGGGGCGGCAACGGCGGATTCGACATGTCGGCAGCCATGAAGATGAAGGAGCAACTCGACGTCAAACTCGTCGCCGCCCTCGATGCCGATTCTAAAGCCAAGTGGAAAGCGGCCCTCGGGGCGCCGTTCAAATTCGACAATGCCATGATGGGCGGAATGTTTGGCGGCGGCGGCGGCCGCCGCGGTGGCGGGCCAGGCGGCGGTCAAGGAAACCGGCCCCGCGGCGGGGAATAACCGGGGTTCCTCACACCGAACTCATACGCCGGGCATAGAATCCCGTTGTAGCCTTGGCGGATGCCGCCAGGCGGAGAAACGAGATGAACGCTCAAAAAACCTTAACCATCGCATTGGCCGCCGTCGGTTTGTTCGGCGTTGCCGGTGCCGGAGTCATCGCCATCGCCCCGGCGACCCACCAAACAGAGCGGCTCACGCTTTTGCCATCGGCCACCGCTGAAATGACCCCGGTTTCTGAAACACTCATCCCGACGGATGGGCTTGACCAAAGCGGCTCCCTGGACGGCCAGCAAGCCGGCCCCCGCAACGGGAATGGCGGGCCGGGAATCGGCGGCGGGCAAGGTGCCCCGGGCGGTCAAGGCGGTCCAGGCATGCAAGGCGGACCTGGGATGCGGGGCCAAATGGGCGGTGCGCAGGGCCCCATGATCCTCCGCGACCCGAAAGTCCAGCAGGAACTCAAGCTCTCGCAAGATCAGATCGCCCAAATCCAGCAAGCCCTTGACGAGCTCCGGCCGCGGGGGCAGGGCGGACCCGGGGGAGAAGGTGGCCCTGGCTTCCAAGGAGGGCAAGGCGGCCAAGGCGGTCAACGTGGTCAAGGCGGGCCCGGAGGTCAAGGTGGCCAAGGCGGGCCTGGGGGTCAAGGTGGCCAAGGCGGTCAACGTGGTCAAGGCGGGCCCGGGGGTCAAGGCGGACCTGGCGGGCCCGGTGGCCAAGGCGGTCAACGTGGTCAAGGCGGGCCTGGTGGGCCTGGCGGCCCGGGGATGGACCCCCAAATGCAGCAACGGATGCAAGCGTTCGATGCCAAGCTGAAAACAATCCTCAACGACAGCCAGTACAGCCGGTACCACCAGTTGGAAATCCAGTCGGCTGGCCCGCGGGCCTTTGAACGGCCGGATGTGGCTCAGGCGCTCAACTTGAGCGAGGAGCAACACAACCAGATGCGCCAAATCATCGAAGCCGAACGGCCGCAACCGCCGCAACCCGGTCAGGGCGGAAACGAACCCCCGCAGCCTCCGCAACCGATGACGCCGGAAGAGATGCGCGCCAAGCAGAATGCCTTGATGGACAAGCTCCTGAAAGTGTTGGATTCCGGACAGTTGGCCACGTGGAAATCGTTGACCGGGGCTAAGTTCGAGTTCACGCTTGGCCAACAGCCCCGGCAAGGCGGTGGCCAAGGCGGCCCGGGCAACGGGCGGCCGGGCGGCGGCGGGGGCCAAGGCGGAGGCCTTGGCGGGGGAACCGACTCCAAAACCGAAGACGCTGCGATCGTCTTTTAATACAAAAAAAACCTAACCGTCCCGCCCCGCCCTCGGAAACGACTACCAGGGCGGGGCGGGCCTATTTTATTCGCCTTCCTTTTCCATCAAGAAGTTTTCAAACAAAAGGCCCGCGGCAAGGCCTCCAAGCAGCGGGCCGACGATCCACACGATCGGCGTTGCTCCAAACCCTCCGACAAACGCCGGCCCCAAAAACCGGGCGGGGTTCAAGGCGGCTCCCGTCATCGGCCCAATCGCAAGGATCCCCACCACGATCGAAATCCCAATATAGAGGGGGGCCTGTCCGGAATTGCGTTTGTCGACGGCCGAACCGAAGACCGTTGCCACCAAAATGAATGTGGCCACCGCCTCCAACAAAATCCCGTTCGTCATGGAAACACCCTCCCCAAGCGCTGGCGTCCCATCGCGCACGACTTGGATCCCCAGGGCCGATGCCGCTACCAGCGAGGCAACAAGGCCCCCAAGCAGCTGGGCGGCGATGTATCCGAGGAATGCCGGCACCTTGATCCGGCCCGTTGCAAGCATAGCCAGACTGACTGCGGGGTTGAAATGCGCCCCACTCACGGCAGCGAAGGCGGCAACCATCACCGATATCGCTAAACCGTGGGCCAGAGCGACTCCAGTCAGGTTTGTGGCGCCGGCACCAGCATTGGCAATGGCGAGCAATCCCGCAAAACACAACGCGAACACGCCGATGAATTCTGCGGCTAGGGCTTTGTAGTTCATCTCACCCTTGCAGACGGCGGTGCTGGCCCCGGGGGAGCGGATAAACTGCCTGCGTGAACATTGTTTGGAGCCTCCACCCGGAGACCCTTGCCGAACTTTCCGCCGAAAAGACGGCAGAACTCGTCCGGGGGGCCGGCGCGGATACCTGCTCGATCTTGATTGGCGAGGGGCTCAATGTCACGATCCAAGACATCTATCCTGGGCTCCCGGATTTTGTGAACGCCCTTTCCCAAGCGGGGGTCGAATCGTATTCCGTCCAAATCGACCTCACGCTGGAACAACTCATTGGCGAGCCGGATTTCATCAAACTTTTGGCCGCGTGTGGAATCCGAGAGTTTTCGATTGCCCAACTTGTCAAAAAGGGCTATTTCGTCCGCTCGCGCCTCACAAAAAGCCGGGGAAATCTGGAAAAGCTCGCCCCCATGCTGCAGGAGCATAACTTGAGGCTCATCCTGCCCGTGGCAGGGCAGAGCCTGTTGCCGTCGCCGAGTGCCGCATTCCACCTGGTGCGGGGGCTCTCGCCCGAATTCTTCGGAGTCCAAATCGATCCGGGCGGCGCGCTGTTCGAAGGGTTTGAAGCCTGGGATTACACCGTGGCCATCTTGATGGACTATTTGGCTTGCATCACGCTGCGGGACAATGTACTGCTCCGGCACCCCGGGGCAGAAGATGCCAATAGCAAAGGCTGGGCCCGCCGGTGGTCGACAGTCCAAGACGGCGTGACCGATTGGGCCGAGATGATGCGGCAGCTCCGGAACATCGAATTTGCCGGAAGGATCGAGCTCCGGCCTATGGTCAGTAAAACCGTTGAAGAAGTCAAAGGCGAGATCGACTTCCTCAAAAGGCTGCTCGGCTAGCGCGATTCAACCGCCGTTTCTTCCTTGATCCGGTTCAATTCGCTTCGACGCCCAGCATCGATGGCAAATACGGCCAACATCAAGAGCACAACCAACCCCGCACCAACCGTATGCAGAGCGTTCTGCAAACTCATCGGCAGGCGGCGGTTGCCGCGGATCAGTTCAAAGAAAGCAATCGCCATTTGGCCGCCATCCAACGGCGGGATCGGCAACAGGTTCATGATGCCCAGCGTGACGCTGAGGATGGCCGCCATCTCGATGACTTTGACCCAGCCTTGCTTGACACTTTCTGCCGTTTGTTCGACCATCGCGCCCGGGCCGCCGACATTTTCTTTGGCAACTTTGAAATCTGTGAAGGTTGCAAAAAGGTTCCGGACCATCACCACCGGCATCACGGCCGCAACTGTTGCCGCTTTGTCCACCGAGATCGGTTTGTACGTCGGTTCCGGCAAGAATCCAAGCCGCGCCTGGCGTTGGCTCTCACCGGTAGGTTCAAGGTTTTCGTCCAAGATGGGTTCGGCCCCGGGGGTCACCATCGGCAAGAAGGTGAAGCTCTGCGCCGCGCCATCCCGCATGACATCGATTGTCACGGCGACGGGTTTGAACTCTTTGTCGTAAGATTTGCGCACCACGGAGAGCACTTCAAAAAACGAATCGACCGGTCTGCCATTGACCGCCACAATCTTGTCGCCAACCCGAATTCCCGCCGCTTTGGCTGGACCGGTTGTCAAATAGCCGACCGTCGTGCTCGGCTTATCGGGGAGGCCCTGGGCCATGGTCGTGGCGAACATCAGCACCATCCCGAACAGGACGCTGAAGAGCGGCCCGGCAAACAACACGGCCAACCGGGCCAGCGGGGGCTTGGAAAAGAACCCCTGATCGACCTTTGTCTCGCTGCCGTCTTCTTGCGGTTGCATGCCTTTCATCGCGGCAAAACCGCCCAACGGCAAAAGGAGCAACGAGAATTCTGTGCCCTCGCGGTTGGTTTTGCAGGCAACCGGCCGAAACCGGACCGGAACCCTCTCCCCTTGGACTAGGATGCTTCCCCGGCCTTCATTCGCTTCACCCTCGCTCCCCGTCAAAACCGGGAAATAATAGTTGATCAAAACGGCGCAGGCCGATGCCGCCAAAACCATGCTTAGACCGTAGCCGGCATCGACATTCTGCAACCGGGTGCCGACCAAAACCACCACCGCCACAACGGCCCATGACTTGAAAAGCGTCATCAGCCCCGAAGTGAACGGCCGGTGGTACAAAACGCAAAGCCGGGAGATCACCCAGACCGGGCCGACAACCGCCAAGAACGCCATGCCGCCATAGAAAACCGGGAGGACACCGAAAAAGGCACCGAGGAAAGAGATGGCGGCAACCCCGGCCCCCACCGTCCAGGGAATCCAAGAAGGGGCCATCGGGCGGGCAAGCCGATCGGCAAGGTCGGTTTTGCGGATGCCGCCGACCATAACGGCAAACGCCGTCACGTGCATGCCGCACATTTTTGCCACGATGTAGTGGCCATATTCGTGGACAGCCACCAGAACCGTGATGACCACCAAGAAGGTGGCGCCGACGTTCAGTCCCTGGAGGACGGCTTTCAAGAGCTCCATGCGCTAGTTTTTCAACCCCATTTTCTCCCGGGCCGTTGCGCGGGCCCAACGGTCTGTTTCCAGCAGGTTTTCCAAGCTCGGTTCGACGGCGTCGTGGGCTGAAAGAACCTGTTCATTGATATCGGCAATTTCCAAAAATCCGACAGCATCCTTGAGGAAAGCGTTGGCGGCTTCCTCGTTCGCAGCATTCAGTGCACAGGGCGATGTACCACCTTTGGCAGCGGCCTCATAAGCCAAGGCCAAGCACCGGAATGTCTCCAAATCGGGCTTCTCGAACGTCAGGGTGGGTGTCTCGATCGGGTTCCAGGGCTGCAAGGCGTTCGGCTTGCGCTCCGGGTAGAGAAGGGCATATTGGATCGGGAGCCGCATATCCGGCCACCCGAGTTGGGCCAAGATGCTGGTGTCTTTGAACTGAACCATGCTGTGGATGATGCTTTGGGGATGGACGACGACTTCCACCTGGTTGATCGCCGTCCCAAACAGCCAATGTGCCTCGATGACCTCCAAGCCCTTGTTCATCAGGGTGGCGGAATCGACTGTGATTTTCCCGCCCATCGTCCAAGTGGGATGAGCCAGAACTTGCTCCTTTGTCACCGAGGCGAGATCCCCGCGGAGCTTGCCCCGGAACGGACCGCCGCTCGCGGTCAGGATCAACTTGTCCACCTGGCTGGGCTCGTAACCCTGCAGGCATTGGAACAACGCCGAATGTTCGCTGTCGATCGGGGTGAGGGTCACACCGTGTTTGGCCGCGAGAGGCATTACGACTTGCCCGGCCGCAACCAAAACTTCTTTGCTGGCTAAGGCGATGTCCTTGCCTGCCTCGATCGCCAAGATCGTTGGCCTTAGCCCGATGACCCCGCTTACCGCGACAACCACCATGTCTGCTTCGGCCAGCGTGGCGACATCGCAAACCGCCTCCATGCCTCCGGGCAAAACATGTTGGCGGGCCGCGGTCTCGTCCATGAGCGCGATGTTCCGAACCCCGAATTCCTGCGCTTGGGCCAACAGGTCGGTTGCCGACCGATTGGCAACCAAGCCGACCACTTCTAACCGGTCGGGGTGTTGCCGGACGATATCCAAAGTCTGGGTGCCGATACTCCCCGTCGATCCCAGCACCGCTATCCGCTTCACGCCGGTTAGTTTAGCCAAAACCGGGCCCCAAGACTCGGACAGCCAGGGCGGTCGGTCAGGTAATATCGGACTAGTTTTCAAAGAAAATTGAAAACTCATGGACAGCCATGGGCATCGCACCAGAACGCATCGTCGGCCAAGACCTGATGGACATTTACGCCAAGGTCGAAAAAGGGGAACGGCTTTCTGCCGAAGACGGCATTCGTCTATGCCGGACTAGGAACCTGACCGGGGTCGGTTACATGGCCAACATGGTTCGAGAACGGAGGCATGGCGCCCGAACCTACTTTGTTCGGAACCAGCACATCAACTACACCAATATCTGCAACAAGTTTTGCAAGTTCTGTTCGTTCTATGCCAAAAAAGGTGGGCCCGCCCCCTACGAAATGACCATTGAAGAAGTGCGGCAACGTCTGCATTGGCACAAGGATGTCGACGTCACCGAAATCCACATGGTCGGCGGCATCAACCCGCGATTGCCTTACGAGTATTACCTTGACTTGTGCCGGGTCGTGAAGGAGGTCTATCCCAACGCCCACGTCAAGGCGTTCACCGCCATCGAAATCGAACAAATCGCCCAGAAGGGAGGCGTCACGCACGAAAAAGCCCTGGCCGACCTCATGGAAGCCGGCCTGGACTCACTCCCTGGAGGCGGCATCGAGATCCTTAGCGACCGCGTCCACCGAGAACTGTTCGGCAAAAAACTCGGCGGGGATGGGTGGAAGAGCGTCGCGCGGGCGGCAGCAAAATTGGGACTCACCCAATACGCCACCATGCTCTACGGTCACATCGAGACCGACGAGGAAGTGGTCAGCCACCTCATCCAACTCCGCGAGTTGCAAGATGAAACCGGACACTTTGTGTGCTTCACCCCGCTGTCTTTCCACCCCGAAAAAACGGAATTGGAAGACCAAAAGCCCCCAACTGGCAACATCGATATTCGCTACGTGGCGCTTAGCCGCTTGATGCTCGACAACTTTGAGCACATCAAGAGCTTTTGGATCATGAACACCCCCGAGGTCACCCAGACCGCGCTGTGGTACGGGGCCGACGATGCCGACGGATTCGTCCACGAATACGAGATCACCTACAAGGAAGGCGACTTCGGCAACAAGCAACAGGTGCTCACGTTGGAACGCATGACCCGAATGATCACCGAAGCCGGCCGCATTCCGGTGGAGCGGGATTCTCTTTACAACGAGATTGTGCGCGACACCCAGGCTCAAGAAAAGAAATCGCGCAAGCTGATCCCGCTTAGCGTTTCTTAGTAGTAGCTGAGGCTATAGATTTTGATCCAGCCAGAACTCGTGAGGCAGTAGTCGCCGACGATAGCGCCGCCATAGGTTTGCCAGCTTGTAAAGATAAGGCTGTTCAACGGGGGGCCGGCATCGAGGGTCAGGGTTGTGCCGTTCACACGGAGTTCACGGCCACTCACCAATACCGAGGCCCGAGAACCGGCTATGACGAGTTCGACCGTTGTTCCGTTGCGAACGGAATCGTCGTAGTAAAGATGGGAAAAATGCGGTATCTCAACCCAATCCGTGCCTTCCCCGGTAAAAGGATTATTGATGATCCGGAGATAGTGCTCGGCCCCAGTTCCTTCCGCAAAACCGACGGCAAAGAATCGCCCGTAGCGATCTTGTAACCCCATCATCATGCCCGGTACGGGCGAGATGTTGGTTTGGTGGTATCCGCCGAAGTATTCGACCTGGGCGCGGATCGATGCGCCCACGTGGAAGTCGATCGATGTATCGTGCCGGTCAAGAACCATGTAGCCTGAACGCCCAGGTTGGCTTGGACTGTTGTAGGCTGAAGAGCCATCCCATGTGCTCAAATTGAGATAGGAAATAGAAAGAAGAGAGGATGCACTATGGAAAACAGAAGGCGGAGTTACTTGGTTACCACTTAGGTTGGTGTGATAGTTCCAACCCCAAAAAGTACCCGCTAGGCTGGGGTGGTCTGGACGGACGTTGTTGATTGTATCGGTAAAAACCATCCCTCCCGCGCCAAATGAAATGGTTGAGCCGAGCAACGCCATCGCAACTGCAATACGCTTCATAGATGGAGCATACACATAAAGCAAACTCGCTTCATAAAATCTAAGTGGTCGAAATTTTTGATAGGTGGTCTCTTTGGACTTTGTGGCGTCGTTCGTCTAGACACGTTGGATTCGTTGGAATGGAGTCGCTGGATCATGAAAAAGGGGCCCCATTGCTGGGGCCCCTTCCGTGCATTCACTAGAGACGCGAGGCTTAGTTGACCGAAGTCAGACCGTCGGCTTTGCGGATTTCGCCACCACCAGCGGTGTAGGCGCGTTTGCCCCACTGGAAGCGATCCGGGTTGAGGGTGGCATCCAGGTTGCTGTACTTGGCGTGGGTGTCGGCATAGGTGAAGTTGGCACCCGTGCCCCAGCGATCCGGTTGGGCGTAAGTGATGTGGCTAAAGCCGTTGGCACCAGCCGGAGCGCCAGCCTTGCACGCGGCAAGGTCGCTCTTGGCCCGGGTCAGACCCAGCGCATAGTACCAAGCCAAACCGACTTCGGCAGCCGCTTCGCCTTGGAAGGCGTTTTGGTTCTGCAACAGGATCCCGTTGGCCGGTCGGTGGGTTTTGAAGGCATCGCCGGAAGCAACCGAAACACCGTTGATACAGGTCGGGTAGTGGGTTTGCGGGGCGAGGAGGATCGTTTCCGCAACCCCATCGACCACGGTCGAACCGATGACGTTCATCGGGTCGACGGTGCGGCGTTTGCGGGGCATGAGCATTGAGTTGGCGGTGTAGCTCAGGCGCGGAGCTTGGACGTCTTGGATCGTGCTGCAGGTGGCTTGCGGGGATTGGCCGGCCGGTGCACCATAGCCGCTGTTGTTGCCGACATAGCAGGTCGGGGCCATACCGCCCGTCGGGTCGCCCGGGCTGACGAAGATCTGGATATTTTTGGTGTACGGCTGCAGGAGGCCCGACCATTGGACATAGCCGCCGATCCCGTTGGCGTTGGTAGCCGAACCGCTGTCGTTCGGATAGTAGTAAGCCTGCATGTAAGTGTCGTCATAGTCGCTCAGGTAAATCTGGAGCGCGGTGCCGATCTGCTTCATGTTGCTCAGGTCTTGAGTCTTCTTGGCGGCTTCCTTGGCCTTGGCGAAGACGGGGAACAAGATGGCGGCGAGGATTGCGATGATCGCAATCACGACCAGCAACTCAATGAGGGTAAACGCTTTTCGCATGGTTCGTGGATTCTCCAAAAAGGAACCGACGGCACGCACGGGGCGGCCATGGCTCCGAACATTAGACCAGAGTTCGCATCTAGGAAATGTTAAGTAGCAGTTAAGGATTTTGAGGCGGAATGGTCCGGCCCTCGCCCGATGCTCCGGATCGATGGATTTTTCAATCTACCGTCTAATTTGTGCCAAAAATAGTGCACATAAAACTGCTGGATTGGCCAACATTCTTAGCTTTCACACCTCACATGATCGAGTCCGTCGATCTCAGGAAAAGGTCCCAAGAAGGTGGTGGTTTGTTAAGATGTTAAGAAGTATTAATGTGTATCTGCGCCATCCGGTTGAAACGCTACCCCCAAAATCCGATCCAAAATCGGCTGATCTTCGGAAGCCGGTGCGGGCATGACTGAGACCGCCGAGAGGTACCCGCGGAACAAATCCATGGCCTCGCGGCATTTTTTGCAATGCAGCACATGGAGCCACCCCAACAGATTCCACCAGCGGCGGGGCTGGCCGGCAGCTTGTCTTTCCACAAAGTGGCGCACGTGGTGGCAGGGTTCGATTTGGTCGCTGTGGTTCATCGTTCTGGGTGGAGGAGGTAGCGGAGCCGGTTGGCCAGTTTCCACCGGGCCCGGCTTAGACGGGAGCGTACGGTGCCGACCGGGATCCCGAGCATTTTGCTGGCTTCAAGGTATTCCATGCCTTCCAAGTCCACCAAGACCACAAGGTCGCGCTGGTCTTCTGGCAGGTCTTGGACGGCTCGTAGGATTTCGTCGGAAATCTCGTTTCCAAAGGGTTGCGATAGCGGGGCAGAGAGCCGCTCTTCGATCCCGGCATCCAATGGGGCCACCGGTTTTTGGGACCGGCGGTGGAGCAGGAATTCCAGGGTGACGGCTTGCCTGAGCCAAGCCCGGCTATTTGGACCGATGACGAATTTAGATTCGCGCAGGGCCCTCAAACCCTTGACCACCGCCCCTTGGACCAGGTCGGATGCCAGATCGGAATCGGGCCAACTCAACCGCCGGGCGAGCCGGATCAAGTTCGGGAATTCCCGGATTACCAACTGCTCATAGGCCGCTTCCGACCCGGTGGCGTCATCCGGGTGCTTGAGCAGTTGCGCGGCAGGAGGGCAGGTTGGCATCGGGCAAACAGTGAATGTCCACGCCGATCCTTTTGTTCCGAGTATTTTTGGGGAATCCGCCGCCCCGGGCCCTCAAGCTGATTCCAAGAGCCCGTGGCCAAAGTGGATCACGCGGTTTTTGCCCGTCCGTTTAGCTTGGTAAAGCGCTTTGTCGGCCTCGTCGATCAAGGCTTGCTCCGATTTCGACATGGAGTAGACCGTGGAAACCCCGACGCTCACCGTGACGGCTCGCGATGTCGTCTTTGCCATTTGGACGCGTCGGCGGAGTTCTTCGGCGACGGCAATGGCAGAGGTCTCCGATGCCCCGGGCAGAACCATCATGAACTCCTCACCGCCGTAACGCCCGACCCCGGCCCCTTTGGGGCAAGACTGCTTGAGCACGCTGGCAATCGTCCGCAGGGCCTCATCTCCGGCGATGTGGCCGTATTGGTCGTTCAACGATTTGAAGTTATCGACGTCCATCAAGATCACGCTGCTTGGTGAGCCGATCACCGAGCTCCGCTTCATGTTGGTGGTCAAGAATTCCATCAGGGACCGGTGGTTCATCACCCCGGTGAGCCCGTCCAGTGTGGCCAGGGATTGCAGCTTGGCGTTGGCCGATGCCAATGCGTCGTGGCTGGCCGCCATCGCTTGGTTTTTTTCGGCGATGATGTCCATCTGCTCTCGGATCCGCTCTCCTTGGGCGGCCAATTCAATCCGGGCCACCCGGGCTTGGGCCAGACTGTCCGACATCCGGAACGCGGCCGCCGCACCGGTCAGTACGATGAAGGCGAGCGCACTCGTTAAAACCAGGATCCCGGTTTGACTTTGCGAACCCGCCGCTGTTCCGGAAGGCCCATTGAATGCCACGAGCACCAGCGCTTCGATCTCCCCCCTGGGGTTTTTGATCGGGATGGCGGCGAGCGCCTTTCCGGAACTGGTGGCGTTGGGGGCAAATCCACTCGTCCCCTGCCAGCCAAAAGCCAGGTTGTTCGCCGATCCTGCGGCCAAGTCCGAGTCTTCTGCGCTGCCAGCGCGGATGATGGTCTGCGGAACCCCGGACGGGGTTTTTCGCACCGTTTGGATCGAAGACACCTGGTGGTTTTGCCGGAGAAGCTGGTCAAGCCAGTTTTGCAATTCGGCTTTCGCAGAGTCTGTCGATCCATCCAGCCGGATGAGTGAATGCCCCTTGGCTTGGATCGAGATGCCCAAGATGCGGGCTGCCAACATCTCGGAATCACGGAGTTGCCGGGTCTCCCGGCGGACGATTTCCCTGCCGAAGTATGCCCCTGAACCAATGATCGCAGACAGCAGAACCAGCACGGCCACCAGAGAAGTTATTGCGTGTTTGAACCGCCAAGACCAAACAATCAACCCGGCAAATCCCACCGCCGCAACGGCGGCTAGGCAATAGAAGAGCGGGTGAACATCAGACATGTGCTGGCAAATGCGGACCGATCTTGCCGAATCCTTAACAGGGATTCTCGGTTCAATCCCGGGGGAATTGAAGCAGGGAAGGACCCAAAAATAACAAAAATTCCCCCGGCAACTTTGTCGGGGGAATCAGGTGGTTTGGCCGCTATTCGGCTTGGTCGGCGGCAGCGTCTCCGCTCTCATCAGCCGAGGCTTCTGGAGTGGCGGCGATTTCGGCTTCTGCCATGGCTTCTTCAAACTCCGGAAGGTGCTCTTCGGTTTCCATGAATTCCGGGTCGAAGACGTTGAGTTTAAACTCAATATCCACATTGCGGTGGACGTTGAGCTCGATATCGTAAGTGCCGAGTCGCTTGATCGGCCGGAGCAGGAGAACGGCTTTCCGGTCTACGGTTTCGTTGAGTTGGCTCTTGACGGCATCGACGATGTCTTGGCTGGTGACAGCGCCGAACAACCGGCCATCGGGGCCGGATTTTGTTTCGATCTTGACCAATTTGCCGTTCATCCGGGCGGCCATGGCCTCGGCATCGGTCTTGGTCGATTCAAGCTGGGCTGCGGCTTTAGCGTGTTGCCGCTCCAGCGCGCCGAGTTGCTTCTTATCGGCGACAACGGCCATGCTGTTCGGGAACAAAAAATTGCGGGCGTAGCCGTCTTTAACCGTGACGACCTGGCCTTCTTTGCCCAACTTGGGCACTGCCTGCTTCAAAATGACTTTCATCGGAAAACCTCGTTCGTGTGCGGTTCAGCGTTTGGTGCCGACCCCGACCGCTAGGCTGTTTTTCCCGAACACCTTGTCGATGCCAACCCAACCGAAAATCGATTCGTTGAACCGGCGCTTGAGACGGATGTCCAGCTGCGGATCGTTTAGGCCGAACAGTTCCGATTGGAACCACGTGTTCGGCGCAAGCGCATAAGATACCCCGATGCCGGGCTTGGACGCATAGACCCCGTACCGAAGGTCCGTCCGTTGGTCAAGCGGCTTTTGAAAGAAGATGTTCAGTTTGTTCGATTCAAACGCATCGTAAAGGCCAAGGTTGAGCTTGTCCTTCCCGGCCGGGATCTGGAGGTTGACATCTGCCCGCAGCCGCGAGCCCTCAGAATTGTAGGTCAAACCGGTCTCCACATCGATTTTGGGGATTAGGCTGGACGCACCGCCGGAACCTTCAAACTTTTTGACGGCCCCTTTCACGTCCTCAATGAGCTTTTCGACTTCGTCGGCCAGTTTGTTGGCCTTGGTCATGAGCTCTTTGGTCTGCTCGCTGATCCCGATGCCGTTCTTGGTAATTTCTTCGGTGTTGGCTGCAATGGTCACGCCAGATTCAGACATCTTGTTGAAGTTTTCCAAGGTGGATTTGAGGTTGCCTTGGATATCAGGATCGGCGGTGTAGGCACGCAGGTCGGAAACCAACGCTTTGCCCTCTGTCGCCGCCTCGTTCATCGTGGCCAGCAACTGCTCGGTTTGGGATTGCAGCTTTCCACTTTTGGCAAACGAATTCAGTTCGGCGGTCACCGATTCCACGTTTTTGACGGTGTCCACCATCGAAGCCAACAGGGTGTCTATCCGCTTGTCGTTGCGGGTTAGCGTGCCATCCAAGTGTTCGGCAAGTTTGCCGAACTTCCCGGCCGTGTCCTGACCGGATTTCATTACGCCGACTAGACCGTCTTTCAGCTCTTTGTCCTGGAGCAACTCGCGGAAGGCGACCATGGTCTTGTTCAACTCCTCCATCGTTTGGCCGGTGTCGGGGAGGATGTCGTCGAGCGGCCCTTGCAGCTGGCCCGGAATGGGGGAGTCCATATTGTCGGCGGCATAGAACCCTGTGCCGGTTCCAAGCGGCTTGAGCAGCACTTGGCGGTCACCGATGGCGATGAAACTCGTGGGCAAAACGGCAACCAGATTCTTGGGGAGTTTCCGGCCCTGTTCGATGCTCAAGGTCGCCAACGCCGCCCCGTCTTCCGCGAGTTCCACCGATTCCACCCGCCCGATGGAAACCCCGGCCAGCAGCACGTCGGCGCCTGAATTCAGGCCTCCCGCATCGGCGAACCGGGCGTAATAAGTGTCCTTGGGTTTGGCGAACAGGCTCGCATTTAAAACCGCGAGGATGCCGGCAAAGAGCCCGACAAACACCAAAACAAAGGCTCCGACCTTCCACGCCGCTTGCATTACCCTATATTACTGCCGCCCCTGCCCAAACGATGCCCCGACAACAAGAATGGCCCGCGGATGATGTCCGCGGGCCATCGGCACCAATCTTTCGCCAGGTCAGCCGGTGAAGACGCTGAGCTTGATTTGGTCGGTCAGCATGTGCCAGTTGCGGGGCAGGGTATCTGACGTGTTCTTGTAACGAACCCGGGCCCGCATGCCCGGGTTGGGGCCAAACAGCGGGAAGTTGATGATGCCGGTGAAGTGGCTCATGGCAACCGTTCCGCCGTATCCTTCCGAGAAGCTCAGATAGCCTTGGGGCAAGGGTCCCGTCGTCAGTTGGATCCACTTATTGTCGACAAAATCCCACAGGTCGACCGCAAAGTCCACACCCGACACATCGGAACCGACGCGGCCAATGGCGCGGATGCCCGTGTAGGTGGGGAACGGCTGGAGGAAGTCGACGATGATCGAGCCCACAGGGGAGGTGCGGCCCCCGGTGTAATCCGGCAGGATGTCGTAAACGTTGTTGTCGTTGGCGTTCAGGACCGAAAGGAGGTTCCCGATCGGTTGTCGGCCGGCTTCTTTGGTCAGATTGAGCGCGGTCAGGTCATTAAGGGTTCCGCTCGTATTGATTTCGATACCCAGAACAAGATCCGACTTGCCGGTGTCAACCTGGTCGATCTCGGTGTTCTCATATTTGCCGTCAAGCGGATCCCAGTCGTAGAAAAACGTGTTGTCGCTGAGCCCGACCGAGGGCTCTCCGCCGGCATTAAAGACCACATCGACGTTGCCGGTCCGGAACTCGCCTTCCCCATCTTCGTGGGGGGGGAAGCCGACCAAGTGGGGCTCGCGGAACTGCTCGGCAATGAACATGGTTGTGTCGTTGCTAATCACGACGGCCTGGTGGATATCAATGGTCACGACGAAAGCCGACCCGGCCGGAATCGTCACATCCCACTTGACCCCGAAATCCGCAAACTCGTCGGCGAAGTCGTTTTGGGGCGTCGGGTTCTCTACATTCGATCCAAAGCATCGCCACCGGCAGATGAAAGGTGTGAATCCACCCGTGCTGTATTGGAAACCGAACGTCAACTGTTGCCAAACCTTGCCCAGCCCGGCGCTGGTCATCGTCACATCGTCGAGAGAACTGGGATTGGCTTCAATGACCCCGTATCCGGCGCCGGCATTGGCCATGTAGACCGTTTGCAGGGCATCCGGCCCGCCAGATTTGCCCCCGGAACGGTTGACCCCGTTGCCACCCGGGTTGCCAAGCGGGCCCAGCAGGCGTTGGCGCAGGGCCTCGCCAGCAGAATTCGGGTTCGTGCTCCGGTCAGACAGTTGCACCGTCTTGATAGGCTTGGCGACGAAGGGGAACTTCATCCCGTCGAGACTGATCCGGGTGCCGTCTGGGCGCTTGACCCAGCCAAAGGCCTTTAATTCGCCTCGGATTTCTCCGGGGACGGCCGATGCCAAGCCGGGCAATGCCAGCAGGGCGGCCAAAATGGGGAGGAATTTACGCATGGCAGTTGTCACAAGGTGGTTTGGGGTCTGCGCCCCTGACGAGCGTTCGACTCACCTCCATTGTAAATGGTTCCCGGCAAATCTGCTACACGGGATTTTTCCAGTCATTGCATTCCCCGTAATATTGCTGGGATTCGTAACGCGTTAGCCGGGGACGGCATTTCCCGGCCCGGTATCCTTGCGGGTATCCGGCTATCCAAAGCGGGTGTGGCGACCGACAATCCAACCAAAGGCGGGGGAAGCCCCGGGAATAGGTCTGGGGGCACAACCCCATGCCGCAAGTCGTCTAAGGATGTGACAGCGGGGCGAAAACCCCGGCTAAGGAGCAAAGAAACAGAACATGTGGCAACGGTTCACAGAACGCGCAAGAAAAGTGGTTTTCTTCGCCCAAGAAGAAGCACAGAAATTTGGTGAGGGGTACGTCTCCACCGAACACCTGTTGCTCGGATTGGTGCGGGAGAGCGACAGCGTAGCCGCCCGTGTTTTGGAAAAGCTCGGGGTCGGCCTCGGAAAAATCCGTTCAGAAGTCGAAAAGCAACTCCCGCGGGGGGAATCCAGGCCCAGCCAGGATATGACGCTCACGCCAAGGGCCAAACGCGTCATTGACTTGGCCTATGACGAAGCCCGGAACCTCAACAACAACTACATCGGGACCGAACACCTGTTGCTCGGCCTGATCCGCGAAGGCGACGGATTGGCCGGACGCGTCCTCGCCCGGCTCGGAGTCGAACTCGACCGCGCACGACGGGAAGTGATGGCACTTCAAGACAACGAAGTGCAAAGCCCAGCCAGCGAAAAATCGAGCAAGGCCAACTCGCAAAACCAAAACGGCAATGCGGCGAAAAGCCCGACCCTCGACGAATTTGGCCGTGACCTAACCGAATTGGCCAGGGAAGGCAAACTCGACCCCGTGGTCGGCCGCCAGGCCGAAATCGAGCGGGTGATGCAGATCCTCGCCCGGAAGACCAAGAACAACCCGGTTCTCATCGGCGACCCGGGAGTTGGGAAAACCGCGATTGCCGAAGGCCTCGCCCTCCGCATCGTCAGCGGGGACATCCCAGACCTGCTGCTTGGCAAGCGCTTGGTCGCCCTGGATATGGCCGGGCTTGTCGCCGGAACCAAATACCGCGGCGAGTTCGAAGAGCGCATGAAAAAAGTGATGGAGGAAGTCCGCAAGGCCGAGGGCCAGGTCATCCTTTTCGTCGATGAACTCCACACCCTCGTTGGAGCCGGCGCCGCAGAAGGCGCCATCGACGCTTCGAACATCATGAAGCCCGCGCTTGCCCGCGGCGAACTCCAATGCATCGGGGCAACAACCCAAGACGAATTCCGCAAATACATTGAAAAAGATGCGGCGCTGGAACGGCGGTTCCAGTCCGTCAAGGTTCGCGAACCCAACGAAGAGGAAGCCGTCGAAATCCTGAGGGGGCTCCGCGAACGGTATGAGGCGCACCACAACGTCGAAATCACAGACGACGCCCTCACCAGCGCCGTCCAACTTTCGATGCGGTACATCACCGACCGCACCCTGCCCGACAAGGCCATCGACCTGATTGACGAAGCTGCCAGCCGCGTTCGGCTCCAACAAAGCCTGCCGCCCAGCGATGTTCGCAACGACAAGCAAAAGCTTGCCAAAATCCGCGCCGACCTGGAACACCTGCGCAGGCACGGAGAGCCGGACGAAGTCGAGGCCATGGACAAGGAATACGACATCCTGAACGCGTCCATCGTTGAACGTGAAGAAGCCTGGCGGGCCGAAGAAAAGCCCGATGCCGTCGTCGGTGAGACCGAAATTGCCGGAATTGTCCAAAGTTGGACAGGGATCCCCGTCACCCGACTGGTCGAGGCCGAATCGCAAAAGCTCCTCAGAATGGAAGAGGACTTGCACAAACGCATCACCGGCCAAAACGAAGCCGTCAGCGCGGTCGCCCGGGCCATCCGACGTAGCCGGAGCGGGCTCAAGGATCCCAAGCGCCCCATCGCGAGCTTCATCTTCCTCGGGCCGACCGGGGTCGGCAAAACGGAACTTGCCAAAACTCTGGCCGAATACCTCTATGAAAAGGACAGTTCGATCGTCCGGATCGACATGTCCGAGTACATGGAACGGTTCGCCGTCAGCCGGCTCGTCGGGGCCCCTCCGGGCTATGTCGGTTACGATGAAGGAGGCCAACTCACCGAGCAGGTGCGCCGCAACCCCTATTGCGTCGTCCTCCTCGACGAAATCGAAAAGGCCCACCCAGAAGTCTTCAATATCCTCCTCCAGGTCATGGAAGATGGGCACCTGACGGATTCCCAAGGTCGCCACGTGGATTTCCGCAACACCATCATCATCATGACCAGCAACGTCGGCGTCCGGCCGATCGAGCTGGAAAAGGGGCTCGGGTTCCGCGATTCCAAAATGGATATCACCGACCCGCGAACCTACGAGATGATGAAGAACAAGATGCTGGACGAGATGAAAAAATCGTTCCGCCCCGAGTTCCTCAACCGCGTTGACGAGGTTATCGTCTTCCAGCACCTGCAAAAGGACGAAATCCTGCAGATCGCCGACATTTACCTGCAGCGGGTCAACAAATCCGCCAAGGATCTTGGAATCTCGGTCGACCTCAGTGAAGCGGTCAAAAATCTGCTCGTCGAAAAGGGGTACGACCCCAACCTTGGTGCTCGCCCGCTCCGCCGAGCCGTGCAACGGTACATCGAAGACCCACTCAGCGAACAGCTGCTGATGAACACGTTTGTGTCTGGCGACCATATCCTGGCGGATGTCGATGCCGATGGTAACGTGATCTTCAAAAAGTCCGACGCTCCGCCGCCGGTAGACGAGCCACAGGAACTCGTCAGCAACTAAAAAAACGAGTTTGGGCCGCCGGAATCAACCGGCGGCCCAAATCTCTTTTCTCCCAATCCAAATCTGAAGTTGAACCGGGGGCTTGGTGGGCGCTGAGGGACTCGAACCCCCGACATTCTCGGTGTAAGCGAGACGCTCTACCAACTGAGCTAAGCGCCCGGACAAAGGCAATGTACCCGGGGGGATCACAAGGTCAGAGTCCTGCAAAGTCTTTAAGCTCAGGGATCACGCAACCGTGGGCCTTCGTCCGGGCGGTTTTCGGGGCCTTGCCGGCAACCACCGCCGCGATGGCGTCTTCCAGGTCGTTGGTCGTCACTTTGGCCTTCCTCGAACCCAGGTCGTTGTACATGTCGTTGATTCTCCCGCGATAGCAGACCTTGCCGGAACGGTCAAGGACAAACGCTTCCGGAGTCACGGTTGCCTTCAGATATCCGACCAGGGCGTGGCGCGTGTCCACCGATTGGTCATACGAAAAGCCGTATTCCTTTTTGTGGGCCGCCGCTCCTCGGGCCGTGAGGCGGGGGTCAATGTAAACGCCGACAAAAGCAACCGCCTTCGACTTGAACCGTTGATACGCCCGCTCCAGCGCGGGCTGCGAATCGTTGGCAATGGGGCAATCGTGAGAGATGAACACCACAACGGTAGCCGGCCGGCCAGACAGTTGGATCACCCGACCGTCTACCAAATTGATTTCCGGCGGGGCCGCAACGGCAATCGCACTCAAGACGGCAGCCAGCATCACGGTGATTCTGACGCTACGCAGGGCCCGGTGTTTACTTCTTGAGCCAAAGGTACGCCGCGATCCCGAGCAAAAACAGCGAAAAGACCCGCCTCATCGTCGTCGGGTCGAGCGAACTGGCCACATTGGCACCGATCAAAGCTCCGGCAAACAGGCCGACCGCGATTCCAGCCGCGGCATTGATGTCAACGTTTTTGTCTTGGTAGTACCGGTACGCGCCCAAAGCCCCGACGGGTAGCAATAGGGCGGCAAGCGATGTGCCCTGGGCTTTGTGTTGCGTGAACCCGAGCGCGACGATCAGGGCTGGCACAATCACAATGCCGCCGCCAATCCCAAACAAGCCGCTCAATACGCCGGCGACGATCCCCGTCACCAAACCAATCAGCACCGTTCCCATAAGGGGTCCAGATTACCGGCGGGATTGGGTCAGACAGAAAATTTGAGCACGCGTTCGACAATTCGCCGCTGGTGGGCCACATGCTCGTCGGTGTGCAACCCCTGCGGGTGGTAAAGGTAATCGGCGACAGGGATGTCGCAGGCAGTGAGGTCATCATAAAGCCCCCGGCCGTAAGCAACAATCAACGGTCGGCCCAATTCCTCATAGGAGGTTTGGCCCGAACCTTTCCACCACAGATCCAGCAAAGGCCGGTTACATTGCCCAGCGTGGAAGCTGGGGTGGCCGATCCAGATCCCCAGGCGGTGGAGTTCATGGAGGATTTTGACTTTGGATTCGAGCCTTGGGATCAGATCCAACGACGCCGAATAGGGGCGTTGGACCAACTCGGCCAACGTGTGCCAAAACGCGGGATTCCTTTCCGTGGCGGCCGTCGGGAGGCCTGGGACGATTTCCGGTTCGCCGAAACCGAGGCAATAAGCTGATCGGACAAACCCGTTGGGCGATTGGCTTCCATCGACTTTTACCCAACCGGATTTGACTTTGCAGCCCAATTCCGAAGGCAAGGTCGCCACGTCCCGCGGGATCAGTAGCAGGGTTCCCACCTGCCGGGGGCGCCAAAAATACCGGTAGCTTTCGGCGGCCAACGCAACATCCACAGATTCAGGATGCGATATCTGTTGACCTTCCATCCACAGCTGGCCTTGCAAAAATGCCCGGCCCACGCGGGTGATCTGTTCCTGCGAGATGACTGCCATTTAAGCCGTTAGACGCCATAGTGTGCGATAGGGTCGGGCAATTGCCAAGACCGTCCTAGTCCCAAGGCCCAGCCCGCACTCCGATAGACTCGGCAGGAGATGCCTCGATGGCCCGAGCGGCTCCCGCACCCCGCCCTGGTTTTTGTCGTATTCGCCTGGGGGTGCAACTTCGTGGTCATCAAATATTCGTTGGTCGATCTGCCGGTCAACGTCATGATGCTCCTCCGCTATATGTTCATGGGTCTTGCCCTATGGAGTTATGCCGCAGCGATGCGGCTAACTTACCGGCCCAAACGGGAAGAATGGGTGCCCTTCCTCTTTGCCGGGTTCATGAGCACTGGCCTTTACATGGTGTTCTTCTTGGAAGGGATGGCCCGGGTAGGCGCAGCCCAAGGGGCGGTCTGCCTGGCCACGGCTCCCATTTGGGTCAGCATCTTCTCGGTCTTGAAGGGCAGGGATCGGGGCCGGTGGGAACTTTACGTCGGGGGGGCGGTCGCTTACCTCGGAGTGGCCACCGTCATCCTCATGGGGTCTGGGGAGCGGCATTGGACGCCCCTCGGTTTGGCGTTCACCCTGGGTTCAGCCCTCATCTGGGCGATCAGCGTCGTCATGATGAAGCCCCTGCTCCAAGACCGTCCCGCGGTGGGCGTGTATTTAGCGACCTATCCTGGCGCCGCCCTCATCCTTTTGCCTTATGCGGTCATGGACACGGTGACATTCGACTATTCCCGGGTCACATGGGTAGGGTGGGCTGGCTTGGCGTACCTGGTGTTTGTCGCCGGAGCAGGCGCATTCACCGCCTACTATGTGGGGGTTCGGGAAGCCGGCCCGGCCAAGGCTTCCATGACGGCGTATTTCGTACCGGTTGTGGCCACGTTTTCCGCTTGGGCCTTCCAGGGGATTCCCGTTAACCTCCCCCAAGCCGTTGGGGTCGCCATCCTCTTGGCCGGGGTTGCCCTGGCCAACCACAAACCGGCAACAAAGGAATCCACCCGTGCGGCCGCCCCGGCCGATGAGATAGCATAGGGCCATGAAGGTCGGAATCCTCGGCACGGGCGGCATGGGCAATGTCCACGCCCGGCACTACGCCAATATGCCCGGAGTGGAACTCGTCGCGTTTGACCGGGATGCCGACAAACTCGGGGCGTTTTCAAAGCACCACGGGGCAAAGAGAGCAGCAACGTACCAAGACCTCCTCGATCAAACCGAGCTGGTCGACATCTGCCTGCCCACGCATCTCCATGTCGAATACGCCCTCCAAAGCATCGATGCCGGAAAACCCACGCTTGTCGAAAAACCGATGGCCCGCCGCCTGTCAGAATGCCGGCAATTGATCACCGCGGCTGAGGGGAAGGGAATCCAGCTCGGGATCGGCCACGTAGTCCGGTTTTTCCCCGAGCACAACCGGATCCACAACCTTGTTTTGGATGGGGCGGTGGGGTCGCCGGCCTTGTGCCGGATGCGCCGGGGAGGCAGGGCCCCTCTCGGTAGCGAGGGGTGGTTCCGCGACCCGGCCCATAGCGGCGGAGTCATTTTGGATTTGGCCATCCATGACTACGATTGGATCCTTTGGACTTTTGGCCCGATCGCCCAAGTCTATGCCAAAAGCGTCCGATTCAACCCCGTCGGCGGCACCAAATTCGAAGGCGACTACGCCTTGGTCACACTCACCACCGAATCGGGAGTGGTCTGCCACTGCGAGACAACGTGGATGGATCCCAGCGGCTTCCGGGCTACCCTTGAAGTTTCCGGATCGGCAGGCATTGTCGAATTCGACTCCCGCCTAGCCCCGAGCCTCAGGGTTCACACTGATTCTGGGTCTGTCGCCGCCGCAAACATGGATAGTGCTGACGACCCCTATTTCCGTCACTTGTCGGCAGTCCTCTCGGCCGTCCGCACCGGTTCCCCCATGCCGGTCACCGGGCAGGAGGGCATGGCCGCCGTCGCCGTTGCCGAAGCCGCCATCCTTAGCGCCGCCGAAAACCGGCCCGTCGATCCTCGCGAACTTTTGGCCCAAGCCGCCAGTATTTAATCCCACATGATCGTCCCACTCAGCCTCCTGTTGGCCCAAACGGTCCCGTTCTTGAATGTCGAGGTTTTCCCTAACGAAGGAGGGTTCAGCCCGTGTGAACCCAGCGTGGCGGTCAGCCGCAAAAACCCGAATGTCGTCGTCGCCGGTTGCATCATTGACAAGGCGGCGGTTTCCACCGACGGCGGAAAGACTTGGGTGCAAAGCAAACTCAAGTCTCCGTGGGGCGTCTATGGCGACCCAGCCATTGTGAGCGATTCGCTCGGGAACTTCTATTACCTGCACCTGGCCAACCCCGGCCCGGCCGACCGGTGGCTGGAATGCATTGTTTGCCAGCGGATGCCTTTCCGGGGGACCGCCTTGGGCAACCCCACCGCAATCGGCCCCAATGCCCCCAAGAACCAAGACAAAGCCTGGCCGGCAACTCACCCTTCAAAGCCAGAAATTGCCGTCGCCTGGACGCAGTTCGACAAATACGCCGACAAAAGCCCGGACAAAAGATCCAACATTCTCTTCAGCCGGTCAAAAGATCAGGGGGCAACCTGGACCACCCCGGTGCAGATCAACGAATTTAGCGGCGACTGCTTGGACAGCGACAACACTCCAGAAGGGGCGGTTCCCGCGATTTCGCCGGATGGAACGATCTCAGTGGTTTGGGCCTTTGACGGCAAAATCTTCCTGGACCAATCCACCGATGACGGCAAGACATGGCGGGCCCGAGACCAAGTCATCGCCAGCCAAAAGGGCGGTTGGGACATTATGGTCAGCGGAATCGGCCGGTGTAATGGGATGCCGATTTTGCAGGTGGACCAATCGGCCGGCAAACACTCGGGGAACCTCTACGTGATGTACTCGGAAGAGACGGCCGAAGCCGATAGCGACATATTCCTCATCCGGAGCACCGACGGCGGGAAAACGTGGTCCAAGCCGCTGCGGGTCAATAAAGACTCGGCCGGCAGCCAGCAATTCTTCCCCTGGCTGGCCGTTGACCAAGCGAACGGCAACCTTTATGCCGTGTACTACGACCGGCGGGGGTGCACAGGGAACGACACCAACGTCACCGTGGCCTGGTCCACCGATGGCGGCCAAACGTTCAAAGAGCGGCGGGTCAACCGGTCTGTGATCGATATGAGCCCCAAGGGGTTCTTCGGCGACTACAACAATATCTCGGCCTACGACGGGCGCATCGTCCCGATTTGGACCGGAGTTCAGGATGGGAAAACATCGGTTTGGGTCGCCCCGCTGACATTGGCCGAATTGGAAAAGTGAACCGGCTTTCCGGCGATCCACGATTGCACCAGCGGCGGGGATTGGATCCGGGCCACCAACTGCCCTGGGTGCTCCACCCGCCAGAGGGCCAAGTCGGCCGCTTTCCCGACCTCGAGGGTGCCAATGTCATTCTGTAAGCCCAGCGCATGGGCGGCATTGACGGTGGCTCCCCTCAGAGATTCGGTTGTCGTCAGGCCAAACAGAGTTGAGGCCATGTTCATCGCCAACAGCAAATTGGTAGATGGGCTGGTGCCTGGATTGCAGTCTGTGCTCACGGCCATCGGAACCCCCATTTTTCGGAATAGGCCGATGGGCGGCGCCTGGGTTTCTCGCAAGAAAAAGTAGGCGGTTGGCAACAACACGGCGACCGTGCCGCTCTTCGCCATCGCCTGAATAGATTCCTCTGACGTGTATTCGACATGGTCGGCGGACAAAGCACCGAATTCGGCTGCAAGCCCGGCCCCCCCGAGGTTGCTGAGCTGGTCGGCATGGAGTCGGACGGGAAGGCCGAGCGCTTGGGCCGCCGTGAACAGGCGGCGGGTCTGATCCGGAGTGAATCCGACTGACTCCGTGAAGCAATCGACATAGTCGGCCAGCCCCTGGCGGGCAACTTTGGGCAGGATTTCACCGATCACAAAGTCGACATAGGCCTCTTTATCATCGAATTCTGGGGGCAGGGTGTGGGCGGCCAGCAGACCGGTTTTGACTCTGACACTAACGGTTTCACCGACTTGGCGGGCCACTCGGAGCATTTTCAACTCGTTCTCCAAATCCAGGCCGTAGCCGGACTTGATGTCGAGCGTCGTCACCCCTTGGGCCACGAAATCTTGCGCCCGCTGCCTGGCCGTTTCCAGAAGTCCCTGCTCGCTTGTCGCGCGGGACGCCCGCACGGTCGAAAGGATTCCGCCGCCCGCATTGCAGATTTCCTGGTAGCTCTGGCCTTCCAACCGGGCCGAATATTCGTGGGCGCGGCACCCGGCATAAACGAGGTGGGTGTGGCATTCCACAAACCCAGGCAGAAGCCATCCGCCTTGCCCGTCGAACTCGGTTTCCGCTTGAATTCCGGCCGATTCTGGCCCAATCCACGAAATCCGCCCGTCCGTGACCGTCAGGGCGGCGTTCTCAATTACCCCTAACCCCTCGCCGGTCATCGTGGCGAGGTTCACATGGCGGATCAGGAGGTCGGCGGTCATTGGCCCACCAAAGTGTTGACCGCCTGATACACCAGCCGAGCCCCGAGCCGGGCGGTGCGGGAATCCACATCGTGTAGCGGGTTGAGTTCGGCCACATCCATCAGCGCGACTTTGCGCGAGCGGATCGCGACTTTCACCAAAGCCTCCACGACTTCGGGGGCTATGCCTAAGGCCGCAGGGGCACTGACCCCGGGTGCGTAACCGGCAGGGAACACGTCCAGGCAAACCGTGAGATACACGTGATCCACCTGATCCAGCCAAGATTCCAAATCTTTTCGGGCCTCTTCCAAGTGGAGCAGCGTGAGCCTTTCGTCCAGCCGGAAATGCGCCCCATGTCGCTGGGCCGTGTGGAACAGGGCCGAAGTATTGGCGGCGCTGGCAACCCCGAAAACGCAGTACTTGAGCCGGGGGCCGGCAAGCTCGAACGCGTCGAGGGCCCAAGTCCCGCTGGTGCGCTGGTTGTCGCGACGCAGGTCGAAGTGGGCGTCGAAATTCAGGATTCCCAACGTGCCTTGCGGGCAAGCCTGGTTGAACGCGGCAAAACTGGCAAAACCGATCTCGTGCCCCCCGCCGAGGCCGGCAACAAACTGCCCTTTCCGCATGGCGGCCATCGCCAATCCGGCATATTCGCCCTGGGCGGTCTCCAGATTCTTGTCGTGGCAAGCCACGTCGCCGAGGTCGCGGAGATGTAGCGGTTGGTGGATCGCCAAATTGGCGAGCGCGGCCCTCAGGTGTTGGGGCCCCTGTTTTGCCCCAATCCGGCCTTGGTTGCGGAAAACCCCCTCGTCGCAGGCGAATCCCAGGATGTTGATCGCCCCGGGTTCTTGGCTCGGCCCCATTTGCACCCCATGGTGCCAACGGTTGCCGGCTTGGCCATCCAGTGGGTCGTGGCGACCCATCCAAGACTGTTTGGTCGGTTCGACGAGCATTTCATTCCACACTACCGCCAACTGGCCCGCAGGATATGCCCGGTAATGAAGCGGTTGAAGAATCCTGTGCTGAGGCGGGCAATCATGTCAAGAAAAAACTGGTAAATCCTGATATAGTGTTTAGGGAATGCTGGTCTTTGCCAGACTGTCTTGACATCAAGCGCGGTCTTGAAGACCTAAGGAAGGGAGAAATGACAAACGTCCGTCACATGGCAATTGCCGTGCTTGTTTGTGCAAGCGCGTCGGCCTTTGCGCAAACTTTGACCGCTCGTAGCTCGACATTTAGCTACTTCACCGATTACGGGCACGGCGGTGACTTCACCATCCATGCTGAAGACTTCCAAACGTATACCGATCTGGAAGCCGCCTCAACCAAATCGATGGTCTATAACGATTCGGTTAGCGGCACGTATCTCAACGCGCCGTGGCAGGCCGCAGTAGGAATCGACCTCAACCATAACTACACCCTGAACGGCACTTTGGGGCAATTTGACCAGATTGATGCCGCCCTCCATTCTTCCTACATGGCAAGCTACTCAGGTGCCCCAGGTGTTGGCGCAGGGGGGCAGAGCAGGAATCCGGGGAACGAACTGATCCTAGAATTCACCGTAGCCAATGACTTTTCGTATGAGTTCCTCGGCTCTTATGCCGTGCATTCAAATGGTGCGGGAACCCACGCCAGAGTTGAATTGCAAAAATGGAACGGTACGAGCTGGGCGGCAATCCAGAACGGAGTGACCTTCAACGGCATCCTGAGAACCGGAAACGCAACTGCCGGATCCTATCGGATTTATGCGGCGACGGATCTCAGCTCCATTGCTCAAGACACCGCCACGGGCGACGTTTCGGTCATGTTCCGCAATACGTCGGTTCCCGAACCGGCAAGCCTTGGATTGCTGGCTTTGGCTATTCCCGCCATTTTGCGCCGGAAAAAGCGGTAATCAGCGCCTAAACCACTGACTCCAAAGGGGTTCCTCCCGTGAGGGCCCCTCGCGAGATAAGGCGTTCAACTTCCAAAATATCGGGCGCGAAGTAGCGGTCTTCGCCGTAGTGGGGAACCATTTGCCGGATCAGGTGATGAAGTTTCTCAAGCGGCAAGCTCGATTTGAGCGGCCGGTGGAAGTCGATGCCTTGGGCCGCGGCGAGCAGCTCGATTGCGACAATATGCCGCACGTTGGCCACAACTTGGTTCAGTTTCCGGGCGGCAAAGGTCGCCATGCTCACGTGGTCTTCTTGGTTCGCGCTGGTCGGCAACGAATCCACGCTGGCCGGGTGGGCCAGGGTTTTGTTTTCGCTGGCCAAAGCCGCGGCGGTCACGTGGGCGATCATGAACCCGCTGTTGAGCCCGGGATTTGGCGTCAAAAATGGCGGCAAACCGCTCAACGTGGAATCGATCAAAAGGGCGATCCGGCGTTCGCTGAGAGCCCCGATTTCCGCGCAGGCGATGGCAAGGCCGTCGGCGGCGAGGGCAACGGGCTCGGCGTGGAAGTTCCCACCGCTCAGAACGTCACCAGATTCCGGGAACACCAGAGGGTTGTCTGTCACGCCATTGGCTTCTGCGGTCAGCACCCTGGCTTGGAACCGGATTTGTTGCAACACCGCCCCCATCACTTGAGGTTGGCACCTCAGCGAGTAGGGGTCTTGCACGCGGTCGTCATGCTCCAAGTGGCTCGCCCGGATTTCGGAACCCTCTAACAGTTCGCGGTAATACCCGGCGACTTCTGACTGCTCCGAGTGGCCACGGACGGCATGGATCCGCTCATCAAACGGAGTGTCGGAACCTTTGGCGGCATCCACACTAAGGGCACCGGAGAGGATTGCCGCGCCAAAAACTTGCGCAACCTGGGCAAGGCCCCTCAACGCGATCGCGGTGCTGACTTGGGTGCCGTTCAAAAATGCCAGGCCCTCTTTGGCATGGAGTTCTAGCGGCGATATTCCCGCCTTATCCAATGCGACCGCCGCGGGTTTGCGCTCTCCTTGATACACGCATTCCCCTTCGCCCATCAAGGCCAAGGTGTAATGGGCCAACGGAGCGAGGTCGCCAGATGCCCCGACCGAACCTTGACTGGGGATGCACGGCAAGATCCCAGCATTGTGGATGGCGACCGCTTTTTCCAAGGTTCCTCTTTGGACTCCCGAATACCCCTGGGCCAGGCTAGCGATTTTGAGCATGGAAATCAGCCGGGTTGTGGGCTCATCTAGGATTTCGCCGACGCCCACCGCATGCGACCGGACCAGGTTGGTTTGGAGTTGCGCAAGCTGGCTATCGGGGATATGGACTTTGGCGAGCTTGCCAAACCCCGTGTTGATGCCATAGGCGGGCTCGCCTTTGGCGACGATTTTCGCAACGGTTTCCGCACCGGCTTCCACTTTCGCCCATGAAGACTCGGGCAGGGAGATGGGAGTGGGGTTTCCGCCCAACTCGCAGAGCTGGGCAAGGGTCAAACGGCCGGGTTGGATCTCAATCACATCGTCCCCATCGGCATATCCAGCCCCTGTTCCCGCGCCACCGACTGAGCCAACTTGTAACCCGCATCCGCATGGCGCACCACCCCGATTGCCGGGTCATTGAACAGCACCCGCGCCAGCTTCTCCTCCGCTTCTGCCGAGCCATCCGCGACAATCACCACCCCCGAATGTTGCGAATAGCCCATGCCGACCCCGCCGCCGTGGTGGAAGCTCACCCACGTCGCCCCGCCGGAGACCGCCGACATGGCGTTCAAAAGAGGCCAATCGCTCACCGCGTCGCTCCCGTCCAGCATGGCTTCGGTCTCCCGGTTGGGGCTGGCAACCGATCCCGTGTCCAGGTGGTCGCGGCCGATGACGATGGGTGCCGAAAGCTCGCCATTCCGCACCATTTCGTTGAATGCCAAGCCAGCCCGGTGGCGGTCGCCCAGCCCAAGCCAACAGATCCGCGCCGGCAAACCCTGGAAGGCGATCCGCTCCCGGGCTTGATCCAGCCACCGGTGCAGGGCCAAGTCCGACGGGAACAGCTCTTTCACTTTGGCGTCCGTTTTGTAGATGTCCTCCGGGTCGCCGGAAAGCGCCACCCAGCGGAATGGCCCCTTGCCTTGGCAGAACATCGGGCGGATGCAGGCCGGGACGAACCCAGGGAAATCAAAGGCGTCCGCCACGCCTTCGTCGAGCGCGACTTGCCGGATGTTGTTGCCATAGTCGATTGTTGGAACGCCCATGCGGTGGAACCCCAACATCGCCTGGACATGCACCGCGCACGAACCGGCGGCGGCCCGTTGCAAGCGCATTTGTTCTGCGTCGGAGCCGGAACGCGCCTGCTCCCAATCGGCGACACTCCACCCAGCAGGCAAATAGCCGTTCAGCAAATCATGGGCGGAAGTCTGATCGGTCACCGCGCCCGGTTTTGGGCCGCCCGCTTGGGCGATACGCAGGAATTCTGGCAAGAGCTCGGCCGCGTTGCCCAGTAGCCCGATACTGATGGGTTCTGTTGCGGCGGATACCAGATCCAAGGCTTCTTGAACTGAAGTGGCCTTCCAGTCCACATATCGCGTTTTCAACCGGAAGTCGATCCGGGATTCTTGGCATTCGATGGCAATGCAGTGCGCGCCAGCCAAAACGGCCGCCAGCGGTTGGGCCCCGCCCATCCCTCCCAGGCCGGCCGTCAGGATGAACCGGCCTGACCAATCGCCACCATAATGTTGGCGGCCCAACTCGTTGAATGTCTCGTGGGTGCCCTGCACAATCCCTTGCGACCCAATGTAGATCCAAGACCCCGCCGTCATCTGCCCATACATCATCAGGCCTTTGCGGTCGAGTTCGTGGAAGTGTTCCCACGATGCCCACTTGGGGACAAGGTTGGAATTGGCAATCAAAACGCGCGGTGCGCCAAGGTGGGTTTTGAACACGGCCACCGGTTTGCCCGATTGGATGAGCAAGGTCTCGTCGGGCTCTAGGCGTTCAAGGGTGCGCAGAATCGCCTCGAAACACTCCCAATTCCGCGCGGCTTTGCCGATCCCGCCGTAGACCACCAGATCCTCCGGCCGCTCGGCGACCTCGGGATCCAGGTTGTTTTGGATCATCCGGTAGGCGGCTTCGATCTGCCAATTCTTGCAATTCAGGGCCGTTCCCCGGGGTGCGCGCACTGGACGCGGCTTGGCTTGCGGGCCAAGGGTGGAGCTCATGGCCCCAGTTTATCTTGGGATTGGCGGTAAGGGGGGCTCGGGATCCAACACCGCACCGCCTGACGGTACGCCGCATAGGGGGCCCCGAAGACCTTTTCCAAATGCGCCTCCTCCAGAGGCCGGGTCAGAACTTCCCAGGCAACCGCACCGGTGAGTGCATAACAGGCCACAAGGGGGGATCCGATTCCAACGCCGACCGCAACCCCTTGGGCTATACCCGCCAAGGCCATCGGATTGCGGATCAGCCGGTATGGCCCCGCAACCACAAGCTGAGCGGGATGGTCGCTCGGCAAGGGAGTGCCGCCGCCAAGATGGGTCATCACCCAACCCGACCATAGCCCGACGGATCCGCAAGCCACGAACACCGGCACCGCAATCGCCATGCGCATGGGGTGGCTCCACCACTGGGAGTTCCATCCCAGGGCAGCTTCTGCGGCCGCCATTCCCGCCGGGATGAGCAGGAGGAACACCAGCCACATCGCCGCGGTTTGCTTCAAGGCTTCGACCCAATGGCCCCGCCCGTCGCGGGGTGGGGCCGGGGCAAAACGGAACGGCCCCCACAAAACCGGCGCTTGGTTCAACCTCATGGCAAACGCAAGGGCTGCCCCGCTTGAAAACATCATGCAGACAACCCCAGGATAGGCCGTCGGGTCTTGGGCGGCCAGGCTAACCGCAATCAAGAACGCATAGCCCTGGCCCCCGGCATGCAGGGCCGCGCCAAGCCTGGCCCACGGCGAGCTTTTGAGCACGGTCGGCACCAACCATATCGCCAAGAGCGGCGCCGAAACCAAATCTGGCAGGAGGAACGCGATCGGTAAAGTGCCGGCAAACCGGCGGCCGAAAAACCACTCGCGGGATGCGGGAACCAGAAGCAAAAGTGCCCACCAGCCGATTGTCGCGAGGGCGGTTGCCCCGTAAAACGCGGCGGCGACAAGTCGCTCCCGTCGGCTCAGCTCGCCCACACCTGCACGTTACCCCTTGAAAATTCCAAGCTCGTTGAGATGTTTTGCCTGGATCCACCGTTACAAACAATATGCTCAACGTTTTGATGGCGGGCTTGGCGATGATGGGACAGTTTCACGGTCAACTGGTCGATTACAAAGATGGCGATTTCGCCTTGGAAGGCTACTTGGCCAAACCAGACAAAGACGCTGTGGCCCCGGGAATCCTGATCGTTCACCAATGGGGCGGACTGACCGACAACGAGAAGATGCGGGCCGACATGCTGGCCAAACTCGGATACGTGGCTTTTGCCGTCGACATTTACGGTAAGGGCAATCGGCCAACCGGTAACGAACGTGGGCAATATGCCGGAAAGTACAAGGGCGACCGGGCTCTTTACCGGTCGCGGCTCAAAGCAGGACTTGAGCAGATCCGCAAGACGCCAGGGGTCGATGGAACGAAAATCGTGGTCATCGGCTACTGCTTTGGCGGAACCGGGGCCCTGGAACTCGCCCGATCGGGAGCCGACATCGTGGGGGCGGTGAGCTTCCACGGCGGTCTCGATGGTGGCAAACCGGAAGAAGCCAAAAACATCAAATGCCCGATCTTGGTGTGCAACGGGGCAGACGACCCGAGCGTCCCGCCTGCCCAAATCCAGTCCTTCCTGGACGAGATGCGGGCCGGGAACGTTGATTACAGCTTTATCAACTACGGGAATGCCGTGCACGCCTTCACGCAAAAAGAAGCAGGGAACGATAACTCCCGCGGGGCGGCCTACAATGCCGAAGCCGATCGCCGGAGTTGGATGGCTCTGCAAGACTTTTTGCGTGAGGTCTTCAACCGCTAGAACAGTTCGGCAACCATGCAGCGGACGCTGCCACCCCCAATTTGCTCGATCGTTGCAATCTCGACGGCCAACGGCTCTCCGTGTTGCGACAGCTGCCTGATTTGGCCCGATTCGAGCGAACCGTAGGCGTTGGCACTCATGGCGATTACCGGGCCATGGGCGCCTTGCAATTCGATCATGTTGCCGGCAAACCGGGCCATCTGGCTGGGGGTGATCTCGATAACCTCCCGGCCCTCGAGTTGTTCCAGGATCGCGAGCCGGCTTTCGTTGCCGATCACCGATTCCGTGCAGAGGATGGCCCAGCCTGTCCCGACCGCCATCATCACATTGGTGTGGTAGACCGGCACACCCTCCGCATCGGCGGTGTCGAACACGGTAAAGGAATAGCCTGATTCAAGCGCCCATTGGGCAAGAGTCACCGGGGAGGTTCGCGGACTGCGGGCGGCATAGGCGTGCCGGTTGACCCGGTCAAGAACCAGGCTCCCCGTCCCTTCTAGCGGGGGTAGACCTCTGAGGTCCAGCACCTCCGGGTATCGGGAGCGCAAATGCCCCAGTACTGCCGGCTTGGCCTCGGCGGCCCGGCTGGGGGCCAGCATCGGGTAAAGGGTCAGCCTTCCCGGTTCGGTACTGAACCAGTTGTTGGGGAACATGGCATCCGGCGTGGGCGGTTCGGGCAGATCCTGGATCACGGTGACCGCGACTCCCCGCGAATCGAGGGCGCAAACCAGTCCATCGAATTCGCCTTGAACACGGTCAAGCGCATCCTTTGGAGTTGCCGGCGATTGGAACGAATTGTCGGCAAGAGTTTCCGGATTGCTGAAGGCCGTGGACGGCCGGATCATCAGGACAGAGGACGCCGATTGGATCGGCTGCGGGGATGGGTCGCCGTCGCTCAACTATTTGCCTAAGGAAATTATGTATTTTTTTTCGATCCGTCTGCTAATCACCGTAAAAGTGCCGTCATTAAAGGTGGGCGGAGCTGTCCGTCCGGGGTTTTCCATGAAAATTCGCTTTGCAAAAATCCTTGTTCCATTGGCAATGCTCTTTGCCATCCTCATCTTCGCCGTCGGTTGCGGTGGGGGCGGTGGAGGCGGCAGCACCGTCAACCTTGCCAACCAAGTCTCGCTCTTTGTGACCGATGACTTGAACACCGGTTACGACCATGTTTGGGTGAAGTTTTACGAAGTGAAAGTGGTGACCGCAAGCGGCACCACCCAGGTCTTTGAATCGACGGACGGGGTGCCGGTGGATCTCAGCGCCCTCAACGACGGCACAAACAGCCTGTTCACGTTCCTCGGCGCCTCGTCTTTCCCGTCGGAATCGGTGACGGCCGTCAAATTTGAAATGGGGCGCGATGTCGTGCTTTACACCACGGGATCAACCACGGGACAGCCGTTCCAGTTTGCCCCGTCGCTCAATTCCGGGACAAACAAGAGCCAATTGACCTTAACCTTGCCGACACCACAAACGGTGGCTGCCGGCGGTTCGCTCACATTCGACTTTGACCTGGCCAACTGGAATATCACCGGCGGGTTTATCGTCCCAGCGGTCAACCTGTTTTCCGGACCCGGTTTGGACGACCCGGCCCGCCACCGCAGCCGCGAAATCTCAGGGACAGTGGGCAACCTCCAAGGGACTGCGCCAACCCAAACCTTTGAGTTGACCAACCGCGAGGGGCGGGTCGTGAAAGTCGCCACGTCGGCGGATACCGTCATGCTCAACGAAAATGGCACCCCGTCGCCGACTTTGGCGAACGGGCAAAGGGTCGAGGCCCACGGAATCTTTTTTGCCGACACCCACACCTTCCAAGCTTCGAAAATCAAAATCGAAGATGGACCGGGCGCTTCGGGAGAAGCCCGGGTCGAAGGTGAGGTCCGCAACGCCAACTTGGCTTCGAACCACATGGAGGTCAAGGCGCAAGAAACGCGCGGGTTTATCCCAGCCGAACTCTGGATCAACGTCACAACCAGTACGGGAACCAAGTTCTTCAATCGGATGGGCTTGATCATCACGGCCGATGAATTCTTCGCCGCTTTGACCGGAGGGAGCGTCGAAGTCCAAGGCAGCTACGATTCGGCGACCAACACTCTGACCGCCACCAAAGCCAAATTGGAAGACGGTACCGGCGGGGACGACCGGCAAGAAGCCCGGGGAACCTTGATAACAAGCAACGCCTTTGCCGGGACACTTTCCATTGCCATGACCGAGTGGGAAGGATTCTCGGGTACCTCGGGTGGGACGCTCAATATCGCCACCAATGGCAGCACCATCTATCGGGGCTCTACCGGCGAGCCGCTTACCCAGAACCAGTTCTTCGCTGCCGTATCTTCGGCCACGTCGATCAAGGTTGAAGGGACATACGCCGATGGGACGATGACCGCCAAAAGGCTCGACCTTCGCAGCAGCTCGGGCGGGGGCAGTGATTCCGATGAGGCCAAGGGAACCATCAGCAACGTGAACCCGGTGACTTCCGCCTTCACTTTGACCTTGGTGGAATGGGAAGGGTTCAACGGAACCTTCGGCCAAAACATCTCAGTCACCATGTCCGCCAGCGCGACCTATCGGGATCACGACGGTGTGACGATGTCCAAATCTGAGTTCTTCGACGCGATAGCGGCAGGAGGACTCGCCGAAGTCGACGGCCTGGTCGACGGCAGCAATATGGTCGGCGTGCGGGCAAAGCTCGACGACCACTAAAGCCCAAGATCGTCAAGCGAGACCGGGCCGGAGGCACAACCCTCCGGCCCGGTCTGCGTTTATTGGCCCCCGCCGCCGCCCGGACGAGGTGGCGGGCCACCTGGCCGCCCACCCGGCCCCCCCGGTGGGGGCCCCATGCGCCTAAAACTCGGATCGGGATTTCCCTTAAACATCCGCGGAATGTAGGGATAGGCTTCTGTCACAACATAGTAGTAGGTGCCCTTTGGGTACTCCGGAGTCAGCCCAAACCGGCCGTTGCATTCATCCAAGTCGCCTGACTTCCGGACATATTCCCAGTCCGCCGTGAACCGGCCATCATAGGTGCCCCCGATCGAGCGGGTGCCCTTTTTGAGTTGGTAGGATCCTTTGAGGGTCTTGACGGGGCTCTTCAAATCCATCGGATCCGTGGGGCCAAAGGGGCCATAGATTGGGAAACCGTCGGCCGCGTAGCCGATCAAGGTCATGCGCGTTGAATCCACGACTAGAGGCCACGGAACGCCATGGTAGTGATACGCGCCAGTTGGCTGGACATGGGCGTTGGCCTGATCGATCCCCAGCGAACCTTTCCCACCGATGATGGCTTCATAGTTCCACTTCGGGTCGTTGTTCCAAAACTCGGCCGTCAGGGGGTCGAACGGGACGCCGTTGAGGGCGATGCCGAAATCTTGGTGACCCAAAGGGGTCGCTTGCTCGTTCTCTTTGGGATTTGCCGGAACCTGGAACCGGTAGCGTTGTTCCCGGATCGAATTCGGGTTTTCGCGGTTGGGGAACTGGCCCGTCTTGTGATTCGGGAGACCATTCGCGACAATCGTGCGGATCCCATCCTTAACGGTGATCTCAACCTGGGGTTGGGCCAACTGCTGGAGCACAAGGAATGCAAACACCTGTGTCATCGATTGGATATTAGTCCGGTCACATGAGCTTTCTGTGAGGGCTGGGATGTTTATGGCCCGAGTTCCAGACGCGCACAAAACTCGTTGAGCGATTCCGACAATGGGCGGTGGGCCGAAACGCCGGCCAAGCCGATTTTGGTGCAATCCAAGACGCTGAAAGCTGGACGGCGCGCCGGGGTCGGATATTCCAGGGTTTGGCAAGGCGTTATTTCCGGCTCTTCGGCCAATCCGTGTGCGGCTCGATACGTTGCGATCGCCAAAGAGGCGAATCCATACCATGTGAGGTTCTCAGAACCACAACAGTGGTAAACACCTGCCGGGATGGCCAGTTCGATCACCTGGCAGATTGATTCACTCAAGTCGACAGTCGAAGTCGGGCACCCGCGTTGGTCGTCCACCACCCGTAGCGACGCCCCCTCCCGATACTTCGAGATCATGGTGGCGGGGAAGCATTTGCCCTTGGCCCCAAAAAGCCAGCTGGTGCGCAGGATGACCGTTTGATCATTTTCCCGGATCGCGTTTTGTTCGCCTTGCAGCTTGGATTTGCCATAAATCCCCAGCGGGTTGGTCGGGTCGGTTTCATGGTAGGGGGTTTGCGAGAACCCGTCGAAGACGAAATCGGTGCTCATGTGGATGAACCGGGCCCCGGATTCCCGGGCGGCAAAGGCGAGCGCGCCTGGGGCAACGGCATTGACCCGCATGGCGGCCATGGCCTCGCTTTCGGCCTTGTCCACCGCGGTATAGGCGGCGCAGTTGACGATGTGTGTGTACGGGCCGATATCGCGCCGGCGGATTTTTTCGATATGGTTGGGATCGGTGAGGTCGAGGTCATTGGCCCACGGCGAATCCACGGCCCAACCCCGGGCCAAAAAGGACTGGAGCAAATCCGAGCCGAGCATCCCCTGGCTGCCCAGGAGCAGGATTCGGGGAGCGGATTCCATGTTAGGGTTGGCTAGCGCTTATGACCTCGCGGGCGTATTCCTGGGTGCCGGCTTTTCCGCCAAGGTCGATGGTAAGGCACTTCCCATCCTGGCAGACCCGCATGACCGAGTTCTGGATCCGGGAGGCGATTTCCTGTTCGCCTAAGTGCCGCAACATCATCACCGCACTCATCAGCAGGGCCGTCGGATTGGCCACGCCCTGCCCAGCGATATCTGGGGCTGAGCCGTGCACTGCTTCGAACACGGCGCACTTTTCGCCGATGTTGGCACCCGGCGCAATACCCAACCCACCCACCAAACCGGCACACAGGTCGGAGATGATGTCGCCGTACAGGTTTTCCGTCACCAAAACATCGAATTGTTCAGGTTTGGTAACGAGTTGCATACAACAATTGTCGACAATAATATCGTTTGCCTTGATTTCCGGGTGGTTCTTTGCAGCTTTGTAGAACTCTTCCAAAAACAGGCCGTCGCTCAACTTCATGATGTTGGCCTTGTGGACAACCGTAACCAACTGACGTTGCTGTTCGGCCGCCATCCTAAACGTGTACTCGAACAACCGCGCCGAGCCTTGGCGTGTGATGACCTTGATCGATTGGGCCACATCCGGGTGGGCCATGTATTCGATGCCGGCGTAAAGATCTTCTGTGTTTTCCCGGACAATCACGATGTCCAAATTCTTGTCAGCAAACGGTCCTTTCAGCCCCGGCAAGGTTTTTGCCGGTCGCACATTGGCGAAAAGATCCAGTTTCTTGCGCAAAGTGACATTTGCACTGGCATGGCCGCCGCCACTCGGGGTTGTCGTTGGACTTTTCAGGGCGATCCCGATTTCCCGGATCCGCTCAACCGTTTCGTCTGGCATCGGCGGCAATCCCTTTTCAATCGCCGAGAGCCCGGCTTCGAGCGGTACGTAATCGGCCTCGAACCCGGCTGCCGAAAGGATCTGGATCGTCGCCTCCATGATTTCCGGGCCAATCCCATCGCCCGGAATCGTCGCTATCGTGTATTTGCCCATTTTCTGATCAACCCCAACTGATTTTAGGCAGAAATCGCCCGGCGACTCTGGGCTTCAGGGCCCTGCAATCAGCGAATATTCAGAAACCTGGCGTAGAATGCAGTTGCAAAGTCGAAAGGTTTTGCCCGCAGGGGGTGCCGACGTGCACTGGCTGAGATGCGGTGGAATTGCCCACCCGATCCCCTTGAACCTGATCCGGGTCATGCCGGCGGAGGGAATGCGGAGCGATGAAGGGTAACGCAATGGCCCGGCTCCGTGGAATGCGGGGGCGGGCCTTTTGATTTGTGCAATTTTGAACAATGAAAAACGCCTTTACCCTCATCGAGCTGCTAGTGGTCATCGCCATCATCGCGATCCTCGCCGCAATCCTTTTCCCGGTGTTCGCCCAAGCCAAGGAAGCGGCCAAAAACACAGCCTGCCTCAGCAATGCCCGCCAAATCGCCATCGCAAGCAAACTTTATGTCAGCGATTACGATGACACCATGCCGATCTTTATGGCCTACCAATCCGACCCGGCACCGTTGCAAACCGGGCACGAAGGTGTCGAAGTCTGGCTCTACCCCTACACCAAAAGCCGCGAGATTTTCAAAAGTCCGCTTGATGCCGGGGGGCCGGCCACCACGGCCGGGACGGGGAAATCCACCTATTGGGAGGCCTATGGCAGTAGCTATCGGTTCACCAGGTGCTTGCACACCTTGGTCGCGGGATACAGCAAGGGTTACCAGGGGGATCCGGGGGCCACAGAAAGCTGGACAGTGACCGAGACCGCGATGGCAGACCCCGCCAACTCCCGGATCATGCGGGCAGAAATGATGGCGTTTTTCGACCGCAAGAAGGGTTATGAACTGCCCGATTGCTCGCGGTACGGCTATGATTGCGATGCCCCTTACAATTATTACAAACAATGGTCCAGCCGGGGTGGATCGTTGATTTTTGCCGATGGCCACGCCAAATTTGCCAGTGGCCCGGGGCTTTTCGACAACACGGTGGTCGATCCGGAAGGGCATCGATCCGGCGACGCCCACCCCACAGCCGGAACATACTACTGGGCTTGCGACTGACCCCGGGCCGGGCGGAGCCGGAAAGGCTCCGCCCGGGTGTTTTGTGCTAGTCCATTTTGTAGATGCTGTACGGAGAAAACTCCCCGAGCTCTAACCGCAGGCTGCACATCTGGCCAACATGGTACGGGTCGTGCAAAACTATGTAGTCGCTGGCCCAGCCGAGCACATCATCGCCATTGCGCGCCATGAACGTGGCGATGGCCTTGGCACGCAGCTCGAACATTTCGGCCACAATTTTTTCGGGGTCGGAAGAAGCCGGCTTGAACGAACCCCACTCATGTTCCCGGCCTTCGCAATGATCTAAGAAAGCCACGTAGCATTCGGCCAGGTGCTCTGCCGTTTCTTTGGCGCTCATGGCTTCATTGCACGTTCTTTCATCCCATTTCCCATCAGGGAAGCCGGCGAATACCGCTTGCAACTGGTAGCCCGTCGTGTCCAACTGTTTGGCCAAGAATTCCTTTGCGTCCATTGGGGAGAGCATACTTCTTGACAATGCCGGATGGCCAACTGACGACGGACATGCTTTGGGCGGCTTACCAGGAGGGTGCTTTCCCGATGGCTGATGATTCCGGAGATGTGCAGTTCTATCTCACACGGGGGCGGGCCGTTTTCCCCGGTTGCAGCATGCGCGTGAACAGGTCTTTGGCGAAACAGATCCGCAAAGGGGGCTACCAAGTCACCTTTGATACGGCATTCGACGAAGTTGTCGCCGCGTGCTTCCGTCCCCGTGACAACTGGCTCACCCCAGAACTGGCTCGTGTCTACGGAGAGGCCCACCGGGAAGGCTGGGCCCACAGTTGCGAAGTTTGGGTCGGCGGCGAATTGGCGGGCGGTATCTTTGGGGAAGCCGTCGGCGGATGGTTTTCGGCGGATTCGATGTTTACCCGGCATACCGATATGGGCAAGATTGCTTTATTTGAATTGCTCAAAAAGTTGAGAGATTTGGGATTTGTATGCCTTGATTCCCAAATCATGAACAGCCATACGGCACGCCTTGGATGTGTCCAATTAACCGAACAGGAATTTCATCAAATATTTACGGAATCGATTGCCGTGGAAACCGCGTGGGGCCGCCGTCAGGCCGCTTCTTCATCGACCTGATTCGACCGTTCGATCGCCCAGGCAAAGCGGCGCAGAGCATCCCGGAACAGGGGGGTGTCGTCACCCGCACTGCCCAGGCACCGGTTTAAGATCTCGTAAGCCTCGTCGATGCTGAGGTTCACGACGACCGGGCGCTCTTCGTCTCTCATCCCGGTTACATCGTTGGACACTCGGTTTTCAGCGGTTACCCCTAAAGGGCGAAACCTGGCAATTGTTTAGGCGTCACTACCCATGGATTGTCGGCAAAAGGCTCATAGCCGGGGTTTTTTGGGGATCCCGGTTCAAATGAACCAGGAATGGCCTATAATCTAAGGACAGCATGTTGAGGGCAAAACGCTGGAGCGCATATGGACTTGCACTGCTCGCGTTGCCGGTTGTCGGCAAGGCCCAAATCCCCCTGCTCGACACACCTTCAAAGGAAGGCTCCTCGGCCAGTGCCCCCGTCGGCGGGAAATCTAGTTTCGATATCGTCCGGCTCAAGGAAGGCGCTCTCTCCGTTCCCCTGCGTTTTGGCAACGTAATCGAGAAATCCGAGACGGTCGTCTTGGCCGGCCACAGCCTAAGCCGCGAACGAGATTACACCGTGGACTACGCATCCGGCGTCGTCTATCTCAAAGTTCCGTACCGGCCAGGCCAGTCCGTTACTGTCAGCTATCGCTACGACGATTCTAAGCAGAACGAAGGGGTCTATGGGGCAGTGGCCGCTAACGGGGCCAATTCGTTCGCCTTTGAACTCACCCCCGGTGCGCGGGCCGTCCTCGGTTTCGGATACACCGAGCGCATGGCCGACGGAACCGTCCTTTCGGGCAACCTCTTCGGGTTAGCGAGCTCGTTTAAGTTCGGCGGCGGCAACCTGAGGGGAGTCATGATGCTGAACGACCGGCAGAAGTCGGATACCGCTAGCCTTCTCGGAGACGAAGGGCCGAAAACAGACACCGAAACCGGTACCGGCAAAGCCATTGTCCAAAACTACGCCACCAACGTCCTGGGCGGCAACGTCAAGCTGAGCTACCAAGATATCGACGATCGCTTCGCCGGATTTTCATCGTTTGCTGGCGCGGGGTTCAGCCCGGATGAAATCAAGCAGTTCCAGGGTGAAAAAGGCCTCAAGCGGACCGGGTTCTCCCTGACCGGGGCAAAGGTCGGTGGCATGGGGTTTGGCGGCGGCGTGCAGTCGGTCGGAGACTCCAATGGGTCGATCAACTGGAGGTCGGCCAGTGCAACTTTGGCGGGGGTCAGCCTCAACTGGGATTCAACTGTCGTCGACCCGAGCTTTAACAAATTTTCCGGCTTGCGCGAGCAAGACCGGCAGCAGTTGCAAAAAGAGCGCGGGCTTGAGCGGCAAAACCTCGGGCTCGGCTACAAAGGCGGCGGGGCCGCGGTCGATTTCCATATGCTCAGCGTCCAAGGCACTGAGGACAAGCAAGGCGTTTGGCGGAGCAACCTCAGCATCACCGACGGATGGTTAAAGGGAACCTGGTCCCGACAGTCGGTCGATGCCGGATTCACCCGCTTTGGCGACCTGCGCGAGGCCGACAAGGGCCAGCTGGCCAAAGAACGCGGGATCGACCGCAACAACTACACGCTCGGAGTCGCCAACAAGTGGCTTAAGGCCGATTACTCGGTCGATTCAATGATTGCCGACAAGGGCGAAATGAAGGGGACCTCGTTCAACCTGGGCTATGGAGGCTGGAGTCTCAGCCACATCACCCGCAAGATGGACGAGGTCTTTGGCGCCCAAGGTGCCATGACCAACGAAGACCGGCAGGCCATTGCCGGGGACGTTGCCCACATGTACAACCCGGCCGGCAAACCGGATGGCCGAGATATCGGGGGCACCAACGTCGCCGGAATCAACCGGGACGGAATGCGGATTCAGGGCAAGATCGGCGACTTCCAGTCCTACTGGAACCGGGTCACCATCGACAACCAATCGGGCACCCTAAGATTGAACGAGTTTTCCGTTAGCCGGGGCAAAACCAACCTGAATTTCTCGCACCAAACAACCACCGATGGGTTTGGCGGCAACCGCAACCTCCTGTTCAGCGAACAGCAAAGGCTCGGGACAATTGACGGCCTCAACAAGTCGAACCTGGACTTCACAACTCAATTCGGAAAGAACAGCAAACTCGGATTCAGCCAAATGTCCGCGGATTCGCCTAATGGCGGTGCCTACCGGCAACGGCTCGACGCCGTGCTGTTTGGATTTGACGTCACCTATTTCCGGCGCGGGGTGGACTCTGGTTTCACCGACGTCAACCAACTCGTCGACTCGGAACGCGGCCTCCTCCAAAGTCTGATCGGTTTCGACCAATCAGAGCTCATCGCGAGCTATGCCCCCAACAGCAGCCTGAAATTCGGCTACCAAAGGGCCGATGCCGTCAACGGCATCCTCGACCAAGTCCGGGGATTCAGCCAGTTTTCCGCATCGTGGGATCTCAGCAAGTTCACGACGCTGAGTTACCAAAACACCAACGAATCTCTCAGCGAATCGGGGCTCGATTCTGTCGATTCCCATTACAGCGCCTACTCGTTTTCCCACAACATGGGGTCAGCTGGCCGCGTGACGGTCACCCAAGAAGCCCAATCCTACAACGGCGTCAAGCAAGACCTGCCCGATGCGTCGAAACGCACGGTGAGTTACGAAAAGCCGATCAACGCCAACACCACCTTCAGCACCGTCCAAAGCGAAACCAAGTTCGATGACGGGACACGAACCACCGAATCGCGCAACAAAGTCACGACAAAAATCAATAGCCGAATCGGGGTCAGCGTCGAAGACCAAAGGGTGCGCTACGACGGCGACAAGCCGGACGATGTGCGCCGCAACTATGGGTTGTGGGTCGATTTCGGCTCAGGGATCCGACTCGATTACGGCTACAACCGAGACGCCCACGGCATCAACGACGGAACCATGAAAACGTCGGTCGGCCTCAGCGGCGGCAAGTTCGCCGGTCTCAATTTTGGGGGCGCCAGCTACCAAACCAACCGCTGGGATGGCCAACGCCAAAACTATTTCGGCAACGTCAACTTTGCGAACCTCTCCCCGTTCTCAATCGGCCCGGTCGGCGATATCAATTTCTACTACCGCACAGACACCCAGCGCGATTTCTTGGCCTGGCAAAAGGAATTGATCAACATGGGGATCTCGGGTGCGGTGGGCAACATCGGATTCGGCTGGACTTACTCGAGCCAAGTCAACCAAGGCGACGGTGTCCGGGCAATCGACCGGTCATTCCTGCTCACCACCGACAAAACCGGTAAGGCCCCATTCCAGGCCTCGCTCAAATATGGCGTCCGGACGATGCCGAACAACGACACCCTCTTTTTGAGGGACTACGCGTTGACGTACCGGCCCAACAAGTTGTTCTCGTTTGAACACAAAACTCTGACCAACCCGTTGCAAGATCGGGGCGGCGTCCTGCTTGGTTCTGCGCCGTTGGACGAACGCACGTCCAGCTGGACGGTCAAGTACCAAAACGACCCCAAACTCAAGTTCGACCTCAACTGGAACGAAATCAAGAGGGACAACGTCAACGACGAACTTCGCCGGGAAGCCCGGGCCAACGCCACACTGTTTGCCGATAGCGGGGCACCGCTGCAGCTGACTTACTCACTCCAACAATGGATCCGCCGCGGCAATGTGTCGCTGGCCCACAGTTACGGTCTTTCGTTCACACAAAAACCTGGCCCCAACCAGTCTCTCAGCTTCAGCTTGGAGCACCTCCAATGGGGTCGCGGACGCCCGGACAACAGCTATCTGCGCGACTGGAAGCTCCGGTTCGACTACAGCGTCCGGTTCTAGTCCAGAACCTTTAAGCCACTGGCCTGAATCCAGCCTTCCCGATCCCGGTCTCGAATTGCCACGGCCACGCGGTGGCCCTGGATCGGGCTCAGGTCGAACGCGACGGCCATAGATTTCCCCTCGCCGGGGTACCAAGTCGCAACGACCGCCGCAACGTCGAGATCCAGCAGGACAATGTCGCAGTCGCCGACACCCTTGGCCATGAACGAAAGGGTTTTGCCCGAAGCGGTCAGCCAAGGGGTCTTGATTTCGCCGATCAGCCAAGGCAAATCGGTTCCGGCACCTGTTTCGGCAGTCGAAATCAAGCCCGGGGTCGCAAGGGAGCCCTGCCAGCGCAAATCGCCCGTGCGGCGCCAAGAGGGAAGGGCATTCACCGCCCAAGAGATCGGCGAACCATTCGGCAAAGCAGATTCCGCCACCACGGGCAGTCCCCCGGCGATGCTTGAGAAGCGGACGGGACCGAACAGGCCGATCGGGAGGACGGCTTCGAATCCCTTGCTGCCAACAGTGGCCGGAATCCGCTTGTTGCCGACAAAAAAGTCGCCCCGAGGCCGTTCGGATCCTTGAGAGAAGGAAAGACCTGGTGAAGCAACGGCAAACCACCGGCCTTCCCGCAATTCCAAGGAAAGATGGGCGATCGACGGCCATCCAGGAACATCGGCAGCGGCTGGGGGCGTGGATTTGGCCCCTTTGCCTGGCCATTGGAACCGGCCCAAAAACGGGTCAGGGTTGGAGAACAGGGTGTTGCGGAGCGAACCGTCGGGCGCGGCACTCAGTCCGTCTACTCCAACCGTCTGCCCACTTTCAAACTCATAGGCGCCGCCAGATTCGCGGAGGAGCTCATAGGTGGCCGCCACCAGCAATCCTTCTGCCGATTCAAACTTCTCCCGGCGGTCGGGGAAGCCGGGGGTTTCATTGCCAAACCCGGGAGCCGCCGTTCCAAACTCAACTCCCGGCAAGGTCTCCCACAAGGGGTTGCCCGCCATCGCGGCGTAGAGCGAGTGGCTGGCCCGCAACGCAAACGCGGCTCGGTCGAGCCATTCGGGCTTGCCTAGTGCGATCCCCGCCCGGCCCACCAAGCTGGCGACCGTAGGAGAGTCAGGCCCGATTTCACCGCCACCAGTCCGGAATGCTCCAAAGGAGGCGATGCCATCCCGGTCTCGGAGGTCGAACAGGGATTGGCGAAGCAACCACCGTGTCACCAGGTTCGAAATTTGTGAATCGAATACCGCCGGGTTGGATTGCCTCATCCACAGGAGGGCTTCAAGGGTCCAAGGGTTTTGGGAATTGGCAGGGGTGACCGCAAAGGAGGCTTCGAGGGCTACGGAACGCCCAATGGCCGCTTGCCGGATTTCTGTCGGCAATCCGGGCAAATGCGCCGCGGCGGCAACCAAGGCGGCAAACTCCGGGGCCGGCTCCCCGGCCGGCATCCGGCTGAGAACCCCCAAGATACGGGGGGTGAGGTCGGCGGTTTCCGGATGGCCTGGGGATTGCGAAATCAGCTTTGCGGCAAAAAAGGCGGTTGCCGCCTCGTCGGGGCTGGAGGATGGGCTTGCCGTGTTAGGTGGATTGACATCTTGGGGGCCAACCGTGACCTTTGCCGCGAATCCATCGGGTGGGCTCCCGGCGGCGATGACGTTCGTAAGCTGGATGGCACGGCCCCGCCAGTCAGATTGCTTGAGTTCCATTCCCAAGGCGTCCATGGCGGCGGCGGCACGCATCGCGTTGGCCCCGCGTGAAAGGGTAATGGCGTCGCCCTGGCCAGCTGGAAATCCGTAAACGCCGTTCATTGAGCCGCCGGATTCCTCTTCTTCTTCGCCGCCGCCACCGGTCTCGGTTTTGCCCCGTTGGCCCTTGTTGAACTGTTCCCAACGGCTTGGACCCCCACCCAGTGCCGCATCCGCTTGGAAGGGGTCGGCAAATGGGAGGCGGTCGAACTTCAATGTGTTTGCCATGCAAACCGCCATCGGTGCGACCTGCGGAAAAGCTTGGTTCCGCCGGCTAGAACTGGCCCTCTTCCAAATCGACGAAAGAACGGTGGAGACAGGGTTCTCCGAAACCCCGGCCTGGATCACATAGGTGTAGGACGTGCCGCCCGGATATGGTCGGGGGACTGGGGATTCGACCCAACGACCATCCCGGCTCGGTGCGGCATTTTGGTATCCGATCGCCCCATCCCCAAGAAACCCTGGCATGGGCGTGGCGAGTTCAAACTTGGCCGGATCTGGCCAGATTGCGACAAACCCCTTGCTACCAGACCTCAGACTCAGCGGCGTCGACCATTGCGGCGCCCGGCCGCTATTTTCGACCGCGTTTCCCAAGGCCGCGTCAAACTCGTAGGTGTCCGCAAGTGCCGATGCCTTGCCATTGCCAGGATAGGATGTCTCGGTCAGGATCTGGCCACTCTCGCCGCCGGGTTGGAATGTCGTGACGAACTTTTGGCCGCCCTTGACCCCCGTCAGTGAGAGCCGTTCTTTTTGGGAAAGCACATAGGCCAGGCTTTCGATCCCACGCATGGCCATGTATTCAGATCCGTCGGCCGCCAGGATCCGCACCGTTGCCAATGCTTGATCCACTTCAACCGCCAGGTCGCCAGTCTTCCAAACCGTCGGCGTAAACAAGGTGAGACAGGAAAGGGCGGCCAATCCGGGCATCGCACCAGGATACCGTCCGCCCCCGTACCTTTTGCGGCTGGCAATCCTCCTGACGGTAAGGGTGCCGGAACTCGCTGAAAGCCTGGTAAATGCCTTAGAGGGACCATGGGATTCCCACTCCTGGGTCGGGAACAAACACAGTGTCACCCAATTGGGTGGAGGAAGAGTTGGATTCTATGACCTTAACCCTCGTTGCTGTCGCGGTCACCCTGGCTAGCATGGCCGGAGCCTATGGACTTGCGAAAGACGCCTTGAAAGACGACCCCGACAAAAAATCGGCCTGACCTGGTTTCACACCCATACCCTCACAGCGAACATCCCTGGTGCGCCCCTAGCCGGTAACGGCAGGGGCGCCGCTGCTTTATGCCCCGTGCTAAGCTCTGCCGATGGTGCCCGGGTTTTTCTTCCATCCCAGGATGATGGAATACGATTTTGGGCCGAGGCACCCCCTTAAGCCCGTCCGACTTGCCCGAACGGTGGCCCTCCTGAAATCAGTGGCCCCAGAAACCGAGACATACGACCCCGGGTATGCCGAGGAACGGGACATCCTCCGTGTCCACACGGAGGCATATTTGGAAACGGTGCGCCTGGGGCCGGGCGCCAGCCGGGAACAATTGGCGGAAGCAGGATTGGGGCCGGGCGACACCCCAGCATTCCCCAAGATGTTCGAAGCGTCGATGGCCTATTGCGGCGGGGCCGTCGCGGCGGCAAACCGACTCGTAGCCGGTGACCCGCTGGCTTTCAATATCGCCGGGGGCCTCCACCATGCCCACAGGGAGCGAGCCAGCGGATTCTGTGTTTTCAACGACCCAGCCATTGCGCTCAGCCTTCTCAAAGGCCGTTTCAATCGGCTCCTTTACATCGATATCGACCTGCACCACGGCGATGGCGTCCAAGCGATTTTCCAAGAGGATCCGGATGTAGCGACTCTTTCGATCCACGAGTCCGGGAAAACCCTCTACCCGGGAACGGGATTTCTTTCTGAAGAAGGTGCGGGAGGCTCGGTGGTCAACATCCCGCTCGACGCGGGGACAACCGGTGACGTCTGGCTTTGGGCATTCCGTGAAGTTTTCCTCCCTTATGCCGATTGGTTCCGTCCCGAAGCCATCGTCCTCCAAATGGGGTGCGACGCCCATACGCTCGACCCTCTGGGCCACCTCCAGGTGTCGGTCCAAGATTGGCTCGGAGCGGTTGAACTGGTTCGGGCGACGGGTTTGCCGGTCTTGGCTTGCGGTGGCGGAGGGTACGAGATCACCAACGTTCCCCGGATGTGGGTCGCCGCAATCCTGACCCTGGCTGGACTGGGAGTTCCTGAAGGCGCCCCAGAAGAGATCCCTCCGGAATGGGGCGCAGGCAGATTTTTAGACCTCCCGCCCGAAGCGGCAGGCTACGGGTTCGCTACGGCCCAGTCCGTGGTGCAATTTTGGAAGGAAAAACTGGCTTAGCCGCCGCGCATGGTGCAATCGACCACGACGTCTTTGATCTGGGGCCGAGTCCGCAAAACTTTGGCAATCAGCTCGATTTCTGAGCGGACATCTTGCGGGCCACCTTTGATCGTCCCGATGCTCCCCCGGATATAAGCGACCCCGTGAGTAACCCGGAGGTCGGCGCGGGTCGTGTCCAAGCCCCGCTTGGAGAATTCTTGCCTCACCAGCTTGGTGGCGGCGACATCGTTCGGATCGGCCATGCCACTCCAGTATACGGCCAGGAATCGGTTTCTTCCAAGGGTCGCCGGGGGTTAGAATCAACAAATGACGAGCGGAGAACAGGCCCAAGCTTATGCCCGGGATGGGCATGCCCTGGTGAGGGGGGTCTTAAGTGGCGATGAACTCGCCGAATTCCGCAACGCGGTGAGGGAGACCGCGGCCCGGCTTAACCGAGAGCAACGCCCCCTGGCCGAGCGCGACACCTATGGCCAGGCGTTTTTGCAGACCACGAACCTTTGGCGGCACAGTGTGACCGTCGCCAGATGCATCCTTTCCCCTGCAATCGGAAAAATCGCTGCCGAACTGATGGGCGTGCGCGGTGTGAGGCTTTATCACGACCAGTCGCTGTTCAAAGAGCCGGGCGGTGGGCCCACCCCATGGCACCAAGACCAGCAATATTGGCCGCTCGACACCCCTAACACCGTGACGATGTGGATGCCTCTTGTTGACGCCGGGGACGACATGGGCACGATGATGTTTGCATCCGGGTCGCATGGGTTGGGCTATTTGGGGAACTTGCCGATTAGCGACAAGAGCGATGAAACCATTCGTGACCTCATCCGAGAACGGGGCTTTGAAGTCACGCCGCCCAACAACATGCGGGCTGGGGACGCCACGTTCCACTCGGGATGGGTTTTTCACGGGGCGCCGGGCAACCGGAGCAGCCAGATGCGGGAAGTGATGACGGCAATCTACTTTGAAGACGGGGCGAAGGTGGGGCAAGCCGACTCCCAAGACCGCCAGAACGACCTCGCATCCTGGTTCCCCGGCTTGGCACCGGGAGATTTGGCGGCAACCGAACTCAATCCCCTGGTTTATTCGGCCTGATCCACGTTGGGCAAGAGTTTCTTCTTGCGTTTCCGTTTTTGCTTGGGGATGAGGTCGCGCATCGATTCGTGCTTGCCAAAGCAGAGGATCCGGTCGCCGGCATGGAGAGCAAACGTGCTCTTGGGGTTAGAGATCAGGCTTTCGCCGCGTTCGACAGTGAGAACGATCATGTCCCGTTCCCGGATTCCGGAATCGCGGATCGCCACTTCATGGAACTCCGGCGAATTTGGCACGATCAACTCGGCGACCCCATAGCCGGCCGAAAGGGAAAGGCGCTCGCGGATGTCCAATTCGGGGAAGTCGATTTGCTCGGCGATGTAGTCCACGATGGTTCCCGCCACGTCGATCCCCGTGCAGGTCTCAATCCCTTCCAAACCGGGGGAAGAATTCACCTCGATGACCTGGGGGCCATCCTGGCTTTCTAACATGTCCACCCCGGCGATCCGAAGACCAAGGATTCGGGCAGCCTCGATGGCCGTCCGCTCATAATCGGCCGGCAGGTCGATGGGCTCGGCTTTGCCTCCACGGTGGATGTTTGACCGGAACTCTTGCCCTTGGGCCACCCGGCGCATGGCGGCAATGACCCGCCCGCCAACGACGAACGCTCGGACGTCTTTGCCTTTGGATTCGGCGACGAACTTTTGAACCAAAACGTTTTGCTTTGCCCCGTGCAAAGTCTCAATGATCGCCTCGGCGATCTTTTGGTTTTCGGCCAAGATCACGCCGACGCCCTGCGTGCCCTCCAGTAACTTGATGATGACCGGGGCACCCCCTACATTATTGATGGCATTTAGAATGTCTTTGCGGTCACGGACGAAACTGGTCGGGGCCATGCCGATGTCGTGGCGCGAGAGGATTTGGAGGCACCGGAGCTTGTCGCGCGTGTTCAAAATCGCACTCGAGGTATTCGCACAAAAAACGCCCATCTGTTGGAACTGGTTCACCACCGAACAGCCGTATTGGGTGATCGAACTTCCAATCCGGGGGATGATTGCATCGTAGTGCGAGAGCCGCCGCCCTCGGAAGAACAACTCCGGTTGTTCTTGCTCGATGAGCATGCTGAACTTGAGGGTGTCCAGAACCTTGACGGTGTGCCCTCGGTCGGCGCAGGCTTCCCGGAGCCGGCGGGTGGAATAAAGGTTGCGGTTGCGGCTGAGGATCGCTATTTTCATTGCCTTAGGCCAAATGCTTCCGAGAAACGTCGACGACGAATGATTTTGCCAAGGTTGTCCGGCCGATGAGAACCCTCCGCAGCATTTTCTTACGAGAACTTAACGTAATCTCAATCACCTTTTCGACGCCGCCCAGCACCATCCGTGTCTTGACGACATAGCGGTTTTGCGCCCGGCCGGAACTGGAACGGACAGACGTCTTGCGGACGTAAGGGCAGACGACGTGCACCCACTTGTCAACGTGGTCGATGTGTTCCACGACATCGAATTCGAGCAAACCGTCTTCCCGTTCAGAAACGTTTTCCGCGTGGATGCTGCTGGTGCGGGCCCCGGTATCGATTTTGGCGATGATCGTGTCAATCCCCCAGTCCGGGAACGAGACGCGCTCCAGCCACCCGATCGTGATCAAGGCACTGGATTTGCGTGGCATGGGCTGCGATTTTGGCATATCGGCCCGAATGGATCAATCCTCTGGAGGGTGTGCCGCGTTAGAATAGGTGTATGTTGGCCGCACTCGTTTATGGGCTCGCCTTTGCTGGCAACCCCATCCAAAAGGACATCGTCTACCGCAATATCGGCGGGAACCAGGTGATGGCCGATTTCTATGCCCCCGAACTCCACAACCCTAAAGGGGATCCGTTCGTCATCGTCGTCCATGGCGGGGCATGGACAGGTGGAAAGCGGCAAGAGATGGCGATCTTGTGCGAGGCGCTGGCCAAAGCGGGGATTGCATCGGCTACCGTCGATTACCGTTTGGCGCCGCAAAGCAAGTGGCCCGCCCAAATCGACGACTGCCAAGCGGCTGTCCGCTATTTCCGCGCAAATGCCGCAAAATTCGGGCTAGACACCACCAAAATGGGGGCCGCCGGAGCAAGTGCCGGCGGGCATCTCTCCCTGTTGCTCGGGTTCACCGACACCCGGGATGCGAAAGACCCCGACAACCCTGGGCAATCGAGCCGAGTTCAATACGTGCTCAACCTCTTTGGCCCAACCGACCTCTCCAAGGATTTCGACCCCAACGTGGCGGCGCTCGTCAGCCTGCAAGTCACGGGTCAAAAATATGATCCGGCCAGCGAGTCGGTCAAATCGCTCAGCCCCATCAACTACGTCGATGGGAAATCGGCGGAGGTTTTCACCATCCATGGCCTTGCCGACACCCTTGTCCCGCCCAAACAGGCGCAGCGGTTGGATGAGGCGCTGGCGGCAGCAAAAGTTTTCCACGAGACTCGGTTGATCCCGGGAATGAAACACGAGTTCAACCCCGGCATCCCCGAATTTATGAAATCCGTCGAAGACGGCATCAGATTCCTAAGCGAGCGACTCAAAACGACTTCCGGAAAATTTGAAATTGCACGCACCGGGTGACATTCCGCCACCAGTTGCGGCACCAACCGTCCAAGGACGGGTTGAGAGCCTCGACGTTTTGCGCGGGGTGGCGATCCTGGGGATCCTCCTTGCCAACATCTGGTCGTTTGGTTTGGCTTCGTTCGGCTCTTCGTTTGGACCAGAAACCTGGGCGTTGCACACGAATTTCTGGGTGGAAGGCATCCGGGTTGCCTTGGTCACCGGCAAGATGCGGGGATTGCTCTGCTTGCTGTTCGGTGCCGGGATGTATCTGCAATACCAAAAGCTATCGGCGGCGGGGAAGTGGCCGGGGCTTTATGCCAGGCGGACCCTTTTCTTGTCGCTGATCGGCATCTTGCATATCGTGTTCCTGTGGTACGGGGACATCTTGCTTATGTATTCGCTCATCGCTTTTGGTGCGATCCTCTTTGCCCGGGTCAGGCCCAACTGGCTGGTCGTCCTTTCAAGCTTGAGCATGGCCTTTTCAATTTTGGTGGGTTGGTTGATTACGGTGAGCAACCTTGCGAGCGTTTCGGATGCGCCGGGCCGGCTCTACGACCGGTACTCTCCGGCCCGGGAGCTGCTCGTTTACGGCCACGGAACCTATCTGGAACAAATGCAGATGCGGGTGGAGCAGGCTGGGTTCATCTTGGCTTCGCTGCCGATCTTCATGTTTGAAATGGGCGGTTTGTTCCTTTTTGGGATGTGGATGGCTTCCCAAGGATTGTTTTCGCGGCCTTCCCAACGCAAACTGGCGACCACTTGGCTCCTTGCCGTGGGGGCTGTTGGGTTCATCCTTAACGTCGCCGCGGCATGGGGGGTTGCCCAATCCCAAAATGCTAGCTATGAATCTGTGATCGAGTTCGGGCTCAATGCCCCAATGGCGATCGGCATTGCCGTCCTGGGTTCCATTCTGTTGGAGCGTTGCCCATCTGGCCGCCTGGCAAAGCTCTTGTCCGCCCCTGGCCGCATGGCGTTGACTTGCTACCTCATGCAAAGCGCGATTTGTTGCACCCTGTTCTACAGCTGGGGGTTCGGGCTCATGAACAAGCTGGATTATTGGGCTTTGTACTTTGTGGTTTTTGGGGTTTGGGCGGCGAACATTGGGTTTGCTCATTTGTGGCTGCGCCGCCACACAATGGGCCCGGTCGAGTGGGCCTGGCGGGCCCTAGCCTATGGCCGGCGGCCCGCCCTCATTCGAACCGTCGGCGAACCGTAATCTTCGGCACGGGCACCAACGGGGAGTCCACGCGGACGGGGGCGTTCGCATTCTTGGACATGGCCGCCATGCGCAGTTCGGCGTCGCGGGCAAATTCGATGAATTGCTGCTCGAACTCGGCCCGCATATCTTCCATGTCGTCCAAGAGTTTTAGGATGATGTCCACCCCGGCAAGGTTCACGCCCAGGTCTTGCGTGAGCCGCTGGATCTGCTTGATTCGGGAGATGTCTTCTTCACTGTAGAGCCGGTTCTTGGCCCCGACGCGGGAAGGGGAGACCAGCCCGAGCTTTTCGTATTGCCGCAAAGTCTGGGGATGGATGCCACAGAGTCGGGCCGCCACCCCGATCATGAAAACGGGTTGCTGGGATTTCCTCATGCGCTGGCTTTGCCCCTCGATTTCCTGGCCGTTTCAAGGGCCCGTCGTTCCGCTGCGGAAAGGTCGGAAGGCACCGTGACTTTCACCCGGGCCAAAATGTCGCCTCCGGCGACCCCTTGGCCTTTGAGCCGGAAAACCCGGCCGCTCGAGGTTCCCGCTGGGATGGTGATGGTGCCGCTGGATCGCAGGGTCGGCACCCTGGCTTCACCCCCGAGGGCTGCATCTAGGTAATCGACTTCCACTTCGGTCTCCAAGTCGTTCCCCGATCTTTTGAAGACCGGGTGGGCGGCTTGCCGCACTTCTACGAAGAGGTCGCCGGCTTTGTTGTTGCTCCCCCGGCCGCCGCCGCCCGCCACACGCAGCTTCTTGCCATCGGCAATGCCCGCCGGAACTGTCACCTCAACCCGGCGCGACCGGGTTGTAGTCCCTTTTCCCTGGCAGTTGGGGCAGACCCCCAACCCGCGGTTGGTCAAGGTTACTTGTCCCGATCCATGGCACTGGGCGCAGGCGTCGCTGACATTGTAGGTGAGGGTTCTCTTCGTGCCCAAGTCCAGCTCTTCCAAAGAAACCGTCACCGCCTGGGTCACGTCGCTTGGGGCCACTTGTTGGGAGCGGGCCTGTTGGAAGGGGCCTCCGCCACGGCCCATGTTCTCGAACAACGATTCGAACACCGAGCCAAAGCCCCCGAAATCTTCAAAGTTCACTTGTTGGCCGCCAGACCCTGGGTTGAACCCGCCCGCTTGGATCCTTTCCCAATCGTCCCCGTAGAGGTCGTATTGCTTGCGCTTTTCTTCGTCGCCTAAGACTTCGTAGGCCTCGCTGATTTCCTTGAACTTCTTTTCCGCCGCCGCATCATTCGGGTTGAGGTCGGGGTGGTATTTCCGGGCAAGTTTGCGGTACGCGGATTTGATGTCTTTGTCGGATGCCTTTCGGTCAACCCCCAGCGTTTTGTAGTAATCCATGTTCAACTGGCCGGCTCAAAGAGTTGAGTCTGTTACACTAAAGTAGACAGCCGGCACAGCCAATTGGTTTCACTGATTTGCCAGAGGCCCAGGGGAAGTTGCGCAAGAATCAAACGCAAATGCCTCAAATACCGGTATTGAGGGCACGTGAGTCCACCAACTATTACCCTGTGCAACTAGCCAGTCTCGAAATACGCATGGCCCGGAGCGAGAACCTCCCTGTGCTCCCGCAGGCGGTGAGCGAGGTCATGAGGCTGGCGGATGACCCAAATTCCAACCAAAAGGAACTCGAAAAGGCGTTTGAGCAAGATCCGGCCATGACAGCCAAGATCTTGAAGGTGGCCAACAGTGCCTTTTACGGCGGGGTTAATGTGCCGACCATCGGCCGGGCAATCAGCTTTCTCGGCATGACCAGCATCCGGAGCCTGGTCGTCGGGATCAGTTTCCAACAACTCTCGTCGAGCCGTTCGGAATCCAAACAGTTCGACAAAATCGCCTTTTGGAGGCATTCGATTGCGTCGGCTGTCGCTTGCCGTGTCTTGGCAAAACTCAAGTTGCCGGCCAAAGGGGAAGAGCTATATTGCGCCGGCATGATGCATGACATCGGGCTCCTGGTCTTTGAACGGTTCGTCCCCACCGAATTCGATGCCGCCGTTGAGCTGAGCATCCGAACCGGAAAATCTTTGAAGGATGCCGAACAAGATGTCCTCGGGTTCGACCATGCCGAAGTTGGCGGACTATTGGCCGAACGCTGGAACCTGAACGAGATGATGCGCAATGCCATCCGTTACCACTTGGATCCCAAATCTGACCCGCAACACGGGGAGACGACTCAAATCGTCGCCAGCGCCGTGCAGATCGCCAACCTTGCCGGCTACCAGGGTTTGGGGGCCGTCCCGCCTGTCGATGTCCAAAAACTCGCCCGGGCCATCGGCCTGCCGGCCGAGCAAATCGCCATCATCCAGCAAGTCGTTGCGCAAGAAGTGGACAAAGTCCAACAGTCGTTCAACCTGGCCGCCTAGGAATTTTGCCAGGTTCTGCCTGAAAAGGGAACGCAACCCTCCTCTCCGCGGTTGAACCGGGCCAGAGGTAGAATCGCGTCGCATCCATGCTCTTCTCCAGAGCCAAGAGCCCCCGCGACCGATTCCAAAGTCTGGCCGAATCCGTGTATCCGTCCCTGTACGGAACCGCGCTCCGGCTGACCCGGGATCGGGAAGAAGCGGAAGACTTGGCCCAAGAGGCGATCGTCCGCGCCTATGAGGCGTTTGAACGGTTCGACGGCGAAAACTTCAAAGCGTGGATCTTGAGGATCCTCACCAACCTGTACATCAACAAGTACCGGCGGAGGAAGAGGTTTGGGAGCCCCATCTCATTGGATGACGATGAGAATGCCTACGAACCGGTGGGGCCGGCAGAAAACCTGCCCGACCGCCAGCTCTTTGACGAAATGGTGGGGGCCGAACTTGAAGCCGCTTTGGAAAAAGTGCCGGAGATTTTCCGGGTCGCGGTTCTCCTCAGCGACCTTGAAGGGCTCAGCTACGACGAAGTCGCCTTGGCAACCGATGTGCCGGTCGGCACCGTCCGGAGCCGAATTGCAAGAGGGCGGGCAATCCTCCGCCGGGAGTTGGAACGATATGCGCTCCAAGAGGGTTACATTAAACAGGAAAGCGAAACATGAGTCGAGAAGTTGAATTGATGCACGCCCTAGCAGACGGCGAACTTGCGCCGGGCGAAGAGGCAGAGGCACGTCAGCTCCTTGAAAGCAACGAAAAGCTGCGGGCCGAATTTGAATGGGCGCGCGCGATGAAGAGTTCTTTGGGAGCACATTGCCGGCCGGTGGCCAACGACGAAGGATGGAACAAGTGCGTCGAACGTCTTGAGGCCCTGGATCGCGTCAAGTCGACCGAATCATTTGTCGGCCGCTGGGCTTGGATGTTTTGCGGGGCTTTGCTCCTCATGATATTTGCCGGGGGCACGGTGAACCGCGTCCTTGGGTCGCGCACCGTTTCTAACACCCAAATCGCCGGGCTCCTTGACCCGGCGGCCGCGATGCCCCGAGGTGAAGCCCCCCGGGTCAAGGCCCTTGACTACGTCGACCTGTCCGAATTCCAACGCACAAGCGTCTCGGGAGGCTATCTCGATAACCGGCCGTTCTTACGCTATGGACTGCGCGACAAATATGGCCTTGGCGGACTCGCCATCCTGATGATTCAAGGTGCCGATCGGATCGAAGGGCTCGACAAAGCGACATCGAACCCCAATGTCAAGTCAGGCACGCTCAACAACACCAACTGCGTGTCCTGGTCTGTCCAAGGCAACACCTGCATCCTGTTCGGCGAACGGGACACCCAAGAGCTCACGGCCTACGCCGAAACCATGATGCGCTGACGATTTCCTTCATTTCCTTCCTCTCCAACCAAATGCGGCCCGGACCACCAATCCGGGCTCATTTCTTTGTTGGCTTATCGAATTTTGAAACTCGTGAGATTCTCAATTTCTTGGCAATCCCAGGGCATCCAAAGTGACTGGCAGATTTCATGATTCCCTCCCCAGGACTGGGGAGGGTTAGGGAGGGGTCGAATGGCACTGGCTCCGCCAGTGGCACCCTACTATTGCAAGTCCGGGCCATGTTTTGTGTTCCCCGGGGCGCCCAAATTGATTGGCGGCATTCCCATTCCCTCCCCAGGACTGGGGAGGGAATGGGAGGGGTCGAATGGCACTAGGCTCGTGGCAGTTGCGCTGATCCCAAAACGCCTCACCAGGCTCGACTCAAATCCTAGAACTCGAAATCGGCAACTAGAGGCGCGTGGTCGCTCGGCTTGTCTTTCTTGCGGGCATCCAAATCCACCCAGACCTTTTTGCAAGCCCGCTTGACGGCTGGAGAAGCGTAGATGTGGTCGATCCGCCATCCCAGGTTGCGCTGGACGCTGTTCGGTATCCGGAAATCGAAAAACGTGTAATGACCCGGCCCCGGGGTTTGGCGGCGGAAGCAGTCCGTCCAGCCCCACTCGACGATCCGTTTCAGGCGTTCAAATTCGTCCGGGTGATGGCCGACACCGCCCAAATGCCGTTCCGCTTCATAAACGTCGTCCGCCGTCGGGGCGATGTTGATATCCCCCAGCCAGACGACTTTGTCGTCTTTGCCGATCGTCTCCTCGCAATAGCGAGAAAACCGGTCCAGCCAGGCGAGCTTGTAATCCCACTTATCGGTGCCGACCTGGGTGCCATTTGGTACGTATGTGTCGATGAATTCGACCCCCTGGTAAACGGCGCGGATGATTCGGGCATCTTCTGGCATCGTGGGGTCACCAAAGCCGGTCTGGACATCCTCTAACGGCCCTTTGGTCAAAAAGCAGACGCCGTTGTAGCGGGGTTGCCCGTGAATCGTGATTTCATACCCCGTTGGCTCAAGTTCGGCAAATGGAAATTTCGCATCCTCGACTTTGGTCTCTTGAATCGCGACGAGATCCGGCTGGGCTTCCGCCAGCCATTCCAAAACCCGGGGGATCCGGGCCCGGATCGAGTTCACATTGAACGTCGCGATGCGCATCAGTCCAGGTTACCCAGGGGGGCACGAGTAGAATCCTGGAGTGGATGGCCGCATCAACCCGGAAGGGATCCCCCGCGACCAACTGGTTTGGGCCTTGGGGCAGGCCAGGATCGTCAAGGAGGCCGTGCGAACGGATATGTGCCTGCTATGCCGAGATCCAAAGGTCAACGAAGCCGGGCTGTGCAGCGTCTGTTGGACTTACCTCACCGCGGCAGAAACGGAGTTGGCCCTGAACTGGACATCCGGGGTGATGCCGGAGTGATCTGGCTGATCCCGGTCGCCTTGATTCTCGCAGCCTTCGGGCTCCTCGCCTGGCGTGCCTTCAACGGCAGACGGGAACCCGGATACCTGGCTCTGACCGAATACTGGCTTTACACCACTGGCACCAAACTCCCGGATCAAACCGAATTGATGGATCGGATGATTAGTGCAAACCCCCACAACCGTCCCGGAAAGGCGAGCATCGGGGCCAGGGAAGGCTTGCTCTTCACCGATGTCCGGGTTCATCTGGCGGTTGCGCTCAAAGACAAGAACCCGACCTTTTTCCGCCCTGACCTGTTCGAAGAAGGGGTTGAACCAACCAAGGAGATCTTGGAAAGATTGGCCAAATGCCCTGCCTTAGTCAAGGTGCGGTATGCCAGCGAGGCCCGGCTCAAGGACTTCCGGCATTTGCAATTTTTGCCCCATATGGTCGATGCCTTGGCTGAGAAAATGGGAGGCGAAGTCGTTTTCGACCATATCAGCGAGCGCATGACGACCGCCGGAGAATTCCGGGGGTTCCTGGAACAAAACAACAACGCGGAACGGCCAGATTTCCATCTGCGCATCGCGTGGATGTCGGATGAAGACGGGAGCTTTGCCCGGACATTCGGCCTCCGAAAAATCGGTTGGGACGAGCTCCGGACAGAACCCCAAGAAGACGATCGGCAGGTTTTGATGACTGGGCTGCTCACCCGGCTTGCCCACCACATCTTCCGGAATCCCGAGGATCCAGGCCCGTGGGAATTCGATGAGTACGGCGACGTTTTCATCTTGCAACTCGCCGGACGCGACCCGATCGGTCGCCGCGTCGGCATTGTCCGCCGGCAGGTGGTCTCATGAAGCCAATCCGACTCATCCCCTGCCTGGACATCAAGGCGGGCCGGGTTGTGAAAGGGACGAACTTCGTCGAAATCCGCGATGCCGGCGACCCGGTGGAACTTGCACGGTTCTATGCTGCGCAAGGGGCCGACGAATTGGTTTTCCTCGACATCACCGCCACCCACGAAGGCCGTCCGGCCGTCATCGACCTGGCAAGGCAGGTGGCCGAAAATGTCTTCATTCCTTTCACGGTGGGGGGCGGCTTGAAAATCGTAGACGATATCCGGGCGGCATTGTTTGCCGGGGCCGATAAGGTTAGTTTGAACTCAGCAGCCGTCGCAAACCCGGAATTGGTGCAAGAAGCGGCGCAGATATTCGGTTCCCAATGTGTCGTCGCCGCCATCGATGCCAAGCGGTCAGGTGACCGGTGGCATGTGTTCACCCACGGCGGGCGGCACGACACTGGCCTGGACGCCATTGACTGGGCCATCGAATTGGTTGCACGCGGGGCGGGCGAAATCCTGCTCACTTCGATGGATGGCGACGGCACCCGGTCCGGCTACGACCTGAAGCTCACGGAAGCCGTATCCAATGCTGTCGAAGTCCCGGTCATTGCCAGCGGCGGGGCTGGGAATGCCGGCCACTTGGTTGAGGCGGTCACCGTTGGCAAAGCCGACGCGGTTTTGCTGGCGGGCATCCTCCACGACGGCATGGCCCAGATTTCCGAACTCAAGTCGTTCATGGCGGAATCCGGGCTGGCAATCCGGCCGGTTTAGCCGCCGATGGTGGCGTTTGAAACGGTGACCGTGCCCGGGGCAGCAGTCGAAAATGTCACCAGGATGTCGCCGTCGCTTTGCGGATTGACCAAAAAGATGCGCCGCCCACCTGGTTCCTCCATCTGCGAGGCCGGCAGGATCCGGCCGTCCGGATTATAGAAGGCCAACTCCGCCCGGGATGTCCCGGTCACCGCCAAGTAGAAGAACTGCCCTTTTTTAGCGGGGATCAGCCGCAAAGCAGGCCTGTCGGCTCCAAGTTCAAACGTTTCGCCGCTCCGATATTGGCTGGGGAAAGTCAAGTGCTTCTCGATTGAAAACGCGCCGCCCCCGCCGTTGCCATAAGATCCCACCCGCAAAATGTATGTGCCAGGCCTGGTGACCAGCATCTGGAACTTGGGGTCGGGCGAATCGCCATTGTCGTCCTGGTTGGCAATGGCATTCCCATCGGCGTCAAGCAGAGAGATATTCATGTCGAACACGGCACTGGTGGACGATAGATCCAACAACACCCCCAAGGGCAGATCGAACTTGTAGTAGAGGTTTTCGCCGATCGGGAGCGAATCGGACTGTGTTTCCGGCTGCCACGCCCGGGAGAACTCCGAGATTGAAAATCGGAAAGCCTGGGGTTGAAAGCCGGTGTGGGCCACGATGGCTTCATAAACCCCGGACGCCCGGACGAAATACGTTCCGGCATTCGAGTTCTTCGAGATCCCCGGCAAGGAGCCAAACGGGTTCACGGACTTCGGGTCATCCAGCTTGACCGGGCGGAAAGCCACTTGGAACCCCGACCGCCCCGGTCCGGCCTGGGTGCGCAACAAAGCCCCGGCGGCCGCGTGAAAGCGGTATGCCATTTGTTGGCTGCGCGCCAATTCCCCAGAAACCTCGCCATTAACGGCAAGTTCTTGGAACTTGACCGGCACCGCATCGATGGTGAACCCCCGGTAACCAGACCGGGGGATGAACACATAGATCTCTTGGTCGATGGGTGATGTGTAGGTGAACCGGCCACCCATTCCAAATGTCATCGCATCCGCCTCGTTGGCCAGGCGCTCGCCAGTTGAGTCGTATCCGGAAGGCACCTGGTTGCCCGAACCGTAGGTGGCGATCACGGTCGGCGTGTCTTTTTTGATCGGGATCGCCCTCCACACCGGGTCGATGCCGCTGAAATCCGCCGACGCCGAGCCGCCTTCCAAGAGGGGGGCGTGGAACCGCTTGAGGCTGATCCGGAACGGGCCGCCGGCTGCCCCCTTGAACCCCGAGACGGTCAGCTTGTATGTCCCGTCGGCTTTGAACCGGAAGATCACACGGGATCGTTGGTCGCCTTCGCGGATGTCGTCGTTTTCCACGAGTTTCTTGCCATCCGGGGCGACTAACGCGACCGCGGGGTCAAAGGCACCGCTTTCCACCACGGCCAAGATCATATCGTCGGCCTTGGCCTCGACCTTGAGCTCGCTGCTTTGGCCAGGTGTCAGGATCATGTCGAAGTCTTGCGTCTGCCCATCGTTGGCCGTGCCGACGGCCCCGCCTTGCCCGCCTTGGGCAAAGCTCAGGCATGCGCAGAGAAGGAGGATGGTGGCGGGGAAAGCCCTCATGGCAGCTTAGATGCCAAATGATCGAGTTCGTTACACATTATCTAAAATGTAACATTTACCATTTTGTGCGCGTCACAACCAAGTTTGGTGGGAGTGGTGGGAATCGAACCCACGACCAAGAGATTATGAGCCTCCTGCTCTAACCGCTGAGCTACACTCCCGGGTCGGCGAGGGCGAGTCTACCTCGGCGGGGTTGCTTTCACGGCGAACAACCAATCGGGAAACTTGACCCCCTTGGCCTTGATCCGGATGGTATCGACGGCCGTCGTTGGCGGGCGGAACCCGCCAAACCCGGGTTGCGGGACGGAGATCGAAACCGATTTGTCTTTGAGGAGGGTCACCGTGACTTTGGTTCCCGAAACATGGGTGAACTCAACCGCCCCAGGATTGTCTTTCACCGGGATGACATCCTTTTTCAGATCCACAAATGTGCCGATATCCCCCACTGGGGCGAGGAGCGAAACGGCGACCCCTCCGTAAGAATCCGTGTTAGGATTCTCGGAGCGGGCACCCCAAGATTTCGGCAGTGCCACCAAAGACTGGTTCCCGTCGCCATCGATCTCTGCCATGGCCTTGGGAGTCAAGATAAAACCCAAGTTGTCCCCAAAATAACCGCAATAGTCGTACCGGAGCCGGGAATGTTTCTCCCGGTAGACCACGTAATCGCCGTCGAATTCTCCGCTGAACTCGCGGCGGCCAGTGAGGATCGATGTGTCGCCATCCTGCAAAACCGCCATGGCTTCTTTAAGCGTTGCGAGCCCGCTTTGGTCGGGTTTTTCTTGGATGCAAGCCAAGATGGCGAAGGTCGCGATGGCAGGCGTCATCGGCAAAGATGATACGCCTTTTTGAAAGGCAGAACCAAGCGTCCGGCAGCCAACTGCAGCCAGGATCAAAAACCGTAAGCGATTGTCCGCCTCCCTGACCCGATTTCAAAAACCCGGCCGTCAGGAGACCGGACTGTCGCCTTGGCGTTGGGAGGGATCTCGACGGTCAGGCGACCCTTGGCCGGAGTGCCAATCCACTCGCACACAATGGGGCCGCGGATCGATTCGAACCGGGTTTTGGCAAAGGTCAGATTGGGGTCGATGTGCGGTTCGATCAGGATTTTGCCGTAGCCGGGCTCAAGGGGTGAAATCCCCCCGACCGTCTTGAACATCCAGCCCGCAACCGCCCCATAGGCGTAGTGAGCGAACGAATTCATCCCAACATCCTGGAACCCGCGTTCGGGGGTCCACCCGTCCCATCGCTCCCAGATCGAGGTCGCCCCGTGTTGGATTTCGAATCCCCAACTCGGGAAGCTCGTGTTGTGCAGCAGCCGGAACGCAACATCGCTGCGGCCGATTTTCGTCAGCACGTGCATCAGGTCGCGGGTGCCGACAAACCCGGTGCTGAGGTGCCAACCGCGCGATTTGATGTTCTCAACCAGGCGTTCGGTGGCGGCTTTAGCTTGCCCTGGAGTCAGGAGGTCGAACCCCAAAGCCAAAACATAGCCACATTGGGTATCTCCCTTGACCTTCCCGTCTGGCAAGACAAACGCGTTACGGAAAGCCGCAGCGACACGGTCGCGCAAATCGCGGTACTTCTTTGCGTCGCCCGAGTTTCCAAGGGCTTCTGCGGCCCGGGAAACCAGCCCAGCACTCCCAGCAAAGTAGGCGGTTGTGATCACGTCGTTGGGGGTGTCGGCATTGATGCTGAGCCAATCGCCATAGATGTGGTACTTGTCCGGCGGCAGCAGGTCTGGTTTGGATCGCTTTTCGCAAAAGTCCACGAACCGCTTCATATTCGGGTAATGGCGGCGTAGCAATGCGATATCCCCGTAGGTCTCATAGACCTCCATCGGGCAGATCACCCCGGCATCCGCCCAAGCTGGCCCGCCGTCATCCAAATGCGAAATGACCGGGGCAACTTTGGGATAGTTGCCGTCTGCCCCCTGGGCATCGTCCAAGGTGACCAGCCATTTATCGAAGAATGCCTGGACATCGGAAAAATACGCTGCCGTTTGGATGTAAGCCTGGGCGTCGCCCGTCCATCCGAGCCGTTCATCCCGTTGGGGACAGTCGGTCGGGATGTCGACGAAGTTCATTTTTTGAGTCCACCAGCAATTGCTGAGCAGTTGGTTCAGCATCGGGTCGCTGGTCTCCATCGATCCAGTTTCCGGGGTCGCCGAGGAAATCGCCACCGCCTGCACGGTATCTGGCCCTGGGGCCGTAGAGAGTCCCGAGACTTCGACATATTGGAACCCATGGAAGGTGAACCGCGGATTCCACACCTCGACCCCGCCTCCCCGGCAGGTGTAAGTGTCGACAGCTTGGGCCAGGCGGAGGTTTTGAGTGTAAAGGTTGCCCTGGGTGTCCAATCGCTCGCCATGGCGTAAAGCCACAACCGTTCCCGCCGGCTCTTGAACTTGGATGCGGCAGTATTCGGAGAGGTTCTGGCCGAAGTCGATCAAGTACCTTCCGCCGCCGAGCGCCCTGACCGTCTTTGGGGTCCTCACCTGATAGGCACGAACCGGGTTGCCAGGAAATGCTTCCAATGAAGCTTCCCACTGGCCGACCAGGGCCGGCTTCCAATGGCTTGGGGCGACCCGGGCGTCGTACTTCTCCCCGTGCAAAAAGTGCTCGTCGCGGATCGGCCCGTCGCTGAATTCCCAACTTTCATCCGTGGCAACGGTTTCGCGGCGGCCGTCTGCGTATTCAATCTCGATCTGGGCTTTGAGCATCGGCGTGTCGCCATAGTGTTCTCGCTGGGCCGCCCAGCCGACATAGCCGGCAAACCACCCCTGGCCCAGAACCGCCCGCAGTTCATTCTTGCCGGATTTGACGAGTCGGGTGATGTCAAAAGCCCGATAGTAGGTTCTAATCCGGTAGTCCGTCCAACCGGGTGTGAACAGATCCTCGCTCACACGCTGGCCATTGACTTCGAAATCGACGATCCCTAGCGCCGTGACGTAGGCGGTGGCCCGGGCGACCTTGCCGGCAACTTGAATGGGCTTCCGGAAATATTGGGCCGGGGCAGTAACAAATTGCACTTTGCGGATAGTGTTCCAGGGGCTCACGCCGTTTTTGCCGATGACCATCGCTGGTTGGCCGTCCGACAGCCAACTGCCGTCGGTGTGGAATATCCGCGAGCCTGCGGGATCAGAGACTTCGATTGCCGCGATCAGCCCCGCATATCCTTCCGTTGCATTTGTCGCCACAACCTCTATTTGGTTTTTTCCCGGAATCAAATAGGGGGTCAGATCGGCTTCCTTAACCTGAGACCAGGCTTCAGGATCGGTTGAGCGGATCACTTCTTTACCGTTCAAACGGAAGGAGAAGAGGTTGTCGGCCGTGACGAACACGGTTGCCCGGCCCCCGGCAGCCACGGTAAACGACTGAGTAAAGGTGTGGCTCCCCGCTGGGGCATGGGAAAGATCGGGGACGGGGTACCAAATCCAATGTGATTCAGCCAAAAGGTCGGTGACCGCCTGGGGTTTGCCCCCATGGATCCACTGGGCCGACCAATCCGATTTGTTAAGGAGCCCGACACCGAATTCAGCGGGGGCAGACCAGGCGCTCATTGTCCCGGCCTGATCCCAACTCCTGACTTTCCACCACACCCGTTGGCCCGACCGGAGGGGCTTGCCTTGGAAGGTCACCCCATAGGTTTGTGAACTGTCCACCCGGCCCGAATCCCAAAGGTCTCCTTGCTCAAGCGCCTTCTTACTGGTAGCGACAACCACCTGGTAGCCCGATTGCGAAAGATCCTGCAATCCCTCTCGGGTTGCCCGTAGCTTCCACGAAAAGACCGGGGAGGCGGTCTGCACGGCATCGGCCTGGTCGAGGTTTTGGCACCGCAAGGCATAGGGGGAAAGGGTCGGCTGGGGCATGGAAAGTCCAAATGCGGCCAAAAGCACGGTTCTAGTATCCCCGTTCCTGGTGGAGAAGTCGCTTCGACAGTAGAATGAAGAGAGAGATGGAGGAACCCTCCGCAACCTCCGAAAGCCAGGAAGAGCTTGCCGCCGCCCGTTTGATCGGAACCAGCGAACCGCCCCCGTACCTTCTTTGGCCGGTTGCCTATCTGGTGGGGCTTCTGCTGGCAGGTTCATTTTTCCTCACCGGCTTGTTCCTGACCTTCCTGATGAAGTGGGAGTCGACGTTTGCAGGTGGGGTCTTCACCGGGTTGCTCCCTGGCGCGGTCTCCGGAGGCGTCATGACGGGTCTTGTCTATGCCGTGTATCCCAAGTGGACGGGGAAGGCGGTCGGGGTCTCGCTATTTGGCATAGCGGTTCCTTTGGTCGCAATCCCGTTCGCGTTTGGGCTGACCAGCGCGTTCGCCGTTGCTTTTGCGCCCCTAGCAACCGTTGCCGCAGGATTGTTGATCCCCAAAGTCATTCGAAGATTCCGCCAAAAGGGGGTTGGAAAGGTCAAGGCCCCCAAGGGGAGTTGGGAAGACAATTTCTGATCTTCAAACCGTCTCCATGAGGTCGATTTCCGCGCGGGACGCGGTATTGTTGCGGCAACCTTAACCAAAACCCTCTATGATGGGGAACTTGGAGAAGATATGAAAATGAAGATTGCTTTTTCGGCCCTCGCCATTGTTGCCGGTTGCGGATCGGCCCTTGGATTCGGTTTTTATGGCGGAAGCGGCCTTTCGGGCGGTTATCGTTGGGATGCCGCTCCCCGGCAGATGGGTGGGCTTGACCGCTCGCTATCCGGCGGATTGACCTATTCGGTTTTGGGTGGATCCTATTCTTCGTTTAAGAACGTGTTCACCTGGTCTGGCGCGGCCCCGACCGACGCGGCGTTCCAGCAAGCGGTGGAGCGGGCTTTCAGTGCCTGGACAGTGGTCGACCCGGTCAGCGGCCTGGGGACGACGATCAGTTTCCGCCCCGACTTTGGCACGGCCGTCTCCACATCGGTGGTCAGCGGCGTGCGGCAGGGGGCGATGATCGACCTGTTCGGGGCGAGTTCCGGCAGCACCTTTTCCAATGGCGACCCGGGCTTGCGGGCGGAAGCGTTTTTCAGCGCGGTGGCGGGGACGGTGACCTTGACCTCGGGGACGGCGAACTACAACGCGGCCCCCATTTCCGGGGCTGATGTGACCCTGAATGCGAACACGAACGCCCTCTGGACCCTGCCTTGGTTTGAGACCATCCTCCGCCACGAGATCGGGCACACGCTGGGTCTTGCCGATGTTGATTTGCAAAGCGGCCCTGGCGGCACGTTTGTGGACGACAACTACAACCCGAACAATGCCGCGGCGACGCTTTCCAACTCGTTTGCCGGGATGGTGAACATCGCAAACCCGGCGGCCAGTGCGGGCTTGAGCACCTACTCGATCCCGACGTCCGTTTTCGCCCAGTCCGGGGTGGACATCATGATGGAGAGCAACATCAGTTCGTTCTTTTTGACGAACAGCCTGCAGAACGACGATTTTGCTGGCCGGCAATTCCTTTACCCAACGGCAGTGCCGGAACCGGCAACGATGGCAGTGCTCGCTTTAGCGGGCCTAGCGGCTTTGCGGCGGCGTAACCGCGCTTAAGCCGGCAAAATTCTAATAGCCCCACGGCTCGCTTTTGGCCTTGGGGCTTTTTTTGTATTGGGAGTCGTTTAACCAACGCACATTGAAGAAGTTGAAAACGCCGGGCAGCCCTGGGCCGGGGCCGGAAGGGTCGATCGAGATGGCCAATGGGCGGCCAATGGGCCTCCTGGGCGGGAACGCCTTTCTTATGCCTGAGGGCAGTTTTGAACCAAGGTTGCGGAGATTTGCCGGTTTTGAGGGATGCTCCGGGGATCTGCCCTGAGCTAAGGGTCCCGGTTTTCCGAAATGTTCCCAGGGGTCCTTGACTCCCTCGGGGGGCGCTGGTATAGTTCCTCTTCGCCGCTGACCGAAAGTGAGGCGGGGCCGATTGGGCCGAGAGCATTTTGAAAGCTGCATAGTGGTTTGTTGACTGCGCGTAAAAGACACCGGAAGCTACTCAAAAAGAAGCTAGTTCGAAAGCTAAAGAGGGTGTATGGTGAATGCCTAGGGACAAATTGCCGAAGAAGGACGTGTAAGCAACGATATGCTGCGGGAAGGTGCACAGAACCGATGATCCGCAGATTTCCGAATGGGGAAACCCGGCGCGGGTAATGCCGCGTCATCCAAGAGTGAATCCATAGCTCTTGAGAAGGGCACCTGGTGAACTGAAACATCTTAGTAACCAGTGGAAGAGATACCGAAGGTACTCCGTCAGTAGCGGCGAGCGAACGCGGATCAGCCTAAACCAGTCGGCATGCCGGCTGGGGTTGTGGGGCATCCACTATTCCTCCCTAACTTTGGGACGAGGCACATCAGTGTTTCGCACCTAAAGTTAGAGAGGAATAGAAAAGAAGACTAGAAGCGTATAGGGGAAGAACGTTGGAAAGCGTTCCCATAGAGGGTGATAGGCCCGTACCTTAAATACAAATCAGATTCAGGATGTACCCGAGTAGCGCGGAGCACGAGGAATTCCGCGTGAATCATCCCGGACCACCGGGAAAGGCTAAGTACAATTTGTCACCGATAGTGCATCCAATACCGTGAGGGAAAGGTGAAAAGAACCCCGGGAGGGGAGTGAAATAGAACCTGAAACCATGTCACCCACAAACAGTCGGAGCCCTATGTCCGGAGTAATCCGGTCCTGGGTGACGGCGTGCCTTTTGCAGAATGAGTCTGCGAGTTACTGGTACCGGCAAGGTTAAGTCGTTCAGCGACGAAGCCGGAGGGAAACCGAGTTTGAACAGAGCGTCAAGTCGGTATCAGTAGACCCGAAACTGCGTGATCTTGCCATGGCCAGGCTGAAGTGAAGGTAACACTTCATGGAGGGCCGAACTCATTGACGTTGAAAAGTCTCGGGATGAGCTGTGGTAAGTACGGTGAAATGCCAATCGAACGCAGAGATAGCTGGTTCTCTCCGAAATGCATTGAGGTGCAGCGTATCGTGTTGTCATGTGGAGGTAGAGCACTGAATGGGCTAGGGGGCTTACCCGCTTACCGAACCCAACCAAACTCCGAATGCCATATGATTAGCGGTGCAGTGAGACTGCGAGCCATAAGGTCCGTGGTCAAAAGGGAAACAGCCCAGATCGACAGCTAAGGTCCCTAAGTGACGATTAAGTGTGAAACGATGTGGAATCGCGTAAACAGCCAGGAGGTTGGCTTGGAAGCAGCCATCCTTTAAAAAGTGCGTAACAGCTTACTGGCCGAATGTGATTCTGCGCGGACAATGTAAGGGGGCTCAAATCGTCCACCGAAGCTTCGGGATTGACGTAAGTCAATCGGTAGGAGAGCGTCGGGCATGCAGTGAAGCTTGAGCGGAAGCACAGGTGGAGCGTGTTCGAGTGAGAATGCAGACACGAGTAGCGATTATTGAAGTGAGAATCTTCAACGCCGATACCCTAAGGTTTCTCCGGCTATGTTCGTCAGACGGAGGTTAGGCGGTCCTAAGGCCAGGCCAGAAGGCGTAGCCGATGGATAGCAGGTCAAAATTCCTGCCCCGGTAACAGTTCAAAAGAGTGACGTTTCGATGAGATCCAGACACACCGTTGGTTGTTGTGAGCCTCGCCCTTCGGGGCAAAGCACTTGGATGGATTCGGGGCCGCGAAAAGCTCTGGAGGCTAGCTGTTATCGACCGTACTGCAAACCGACACAGGTAGGGAAGTCGAGGAGACTAAGGCGTTCGGGAGAACTCTCGTTAAGGAACTAGGCAAATGGGCCCCGTAAGTTCGCAATAAGGGGCGCCTCCTTCGGGAGGCCGCAGCAAAGCAGCCAAGGCGACTGTTTACCAAAAACACAGGTCTCTGCTAAGGTGAAAACCGAAGTATAGGGGCTGACACCTGCCCAATGCCAGTAGATTAAGAGGAGATGTCAGGGTAACCAAAGCATTGAATTGAAGTCCTGGTGAATGGCGGCCGTAACTCTAACGGTCCTAAGGTAGCGAAATTCCTTGTCGGCTAAATACCGACCCGCATGAAAGGTGTAACGACTTTGGCACTGTCTCAACGAGAAGCCCGGTGAAACTGTAGCGCCCGTGAAGATGCGGGCTACGCGTAATAGGACGGAAAGACCCCGTGGAGCTTTACTACACCTTCAGATTGCTGTTTGGGTGTGGATGTAGAGCGTAGGTGGGAGCTTCGGCACCAATGGAACACCACCCTTCTACATCTGAACAGCTAACCTGACCCATCATCTGGGTTGGAAACAGTCTGTGGCGGGTAGTTTGACTGGGGCGGTCGACTCCTAAACAGTAACGGAGTCGTACAAAGGTGCACTCAGGCTGGTCGGAAATCAGCCGCTGAGCGTATAGGTATAGAGTGCGCTTGACTGTGAGACAAACAAGTCGAGCAGGTACGAAAGTAGGTCTAAGTGACCCTCTGATTGTGCGTGGGCACGTCAGGGTTCAACGGATAAAAGCTACCCCGGGGATAACAGGCTGATCTTGCCCGAGCGCTCACAGCGACGGCATGGTTTGGCACCTCGATGTCGGCTCGTCGTATCCTGGGGCTGCACAAGGTCCCAAGGGTTCCGGAGTTCACGGATTAAAACGGCACGCGAGCTGGGTTCAGAACGGCGTGAGCCAGTTCGGTCCCTATCCATTACGCGCGCAGGATATTTGAGGGGAGTCGCTCTTAGTACGAGAGGACCGGAGTGAACCGACCTCTGGTGTACCAGTTGTCCCGCCAGGGGCATAAGCTGGGTAGCCACGTCGGGTCGTGATAAGCGCTGAAAGCATCTAAGCGCCAAGCACACCCCAAGATCAGATATCCCATCGAAAGAGTAAGACCCCATGAAGACTACATGGTGATAGGTCGGAGGTGGAAGCGTGGTAACACGTGCAGCTAACCGATACTAATTGGTCGAGGGCTTTTAAACAAGCTTCAGAGCAGGTTCCGGTGATCTTTTACGGGCAGTCAACAAACAATATGCAGCTTTCAAAGTGTTTTTCGCTTTGAAAGGCTAAAACACAACACGAGTTTTCGCGTGGCCATAGCGTAGAGGAAATACCCGTTCCCATCCCGAACACGGAAGTCAAGCTCTACAGCGCCGGATGTACTTGGCGGGTGACTGCCCGGGAGATATGGACGCCGCGCGGATACATTTTCAAACGCCCCCTTCGAAAGATGGGGGCGTTTTTATAGGTCTTTAGCCCCCCCCCCCCAAGTTGTTGGCGGCACCAAGTCCTTTGCCTATACTGCCGGCATGGTTGTTCATCGAACCGCCGTCTTTGCTACCGTGTTGATGGCTTCTGGCGCATTTGGTATCTGCGTCACGTCACCCCCCTATTTCGTTTCGGCACCAGATTCTGTTGATGTACAAAATCATCTGGATGGGGGATCGTTGGAAATCGACTTCATCAATTTGAGAGGCCACAAAGTCATACTGGACTACGAGGGCGACTGTTGCTCCGCTCGGCAAAAGTGGATCGTTGGGCCGTTCCAATCAAAGAAGCTATCGGTGAGGTTTGACACCAGCCGGTATGGGTCGGCCAAACTTGCAAAGAATGTGACTCTGAAAATGACCAACCGCCAGGGCGAAAAATTGATCAGGCTCCCATTCGATTTGGAGATCGGGGCCAAATGAAACGCGGCTTCACGTTAACTGAACTCTTAGTCGTGTCAGCAATCATTCTGATTTTGGTGGCAATCATTCTTCCTGTTTACAACCGCGCCAAAGATTCGGCGAATACGGCCGCGATGCTGGCCCAACAACATCAGATCACAACGGCATTGCGGTTGTACTCCGAAGATTACGATGGAAAACATATTACACATAGGGGTTTGCCGGGGCAAGATTGGCCAAACAAACTCTACACCTACACAAAATCACGCGAAATCTTGAGGAATCCCAGATATACGGGAAAAACTGGCGGGATTCCTCCGCTGGGTTATGGGTTTGGACTCAATGGGTGCCTATTCTTTACGGAAGTTGTCGAAACGGAGAATACCATCTGGCTCATTGAGTCAGCCCCATTTGAATTGCCAAGCGGTACAGCGGTTCAAATGTTGACCAGTAATCATCTTGATATCTATTCACCTCGCCTCTACCCAGGCGCCGAGCCGTTTGGTGGCAAGTGGCTCGCTGATTCACGCAATGGCGGATCGGTGGTCTCATTCTGGGACGGAAGCGCAAAATGGGTTCATAGCTCAACTATTGCTTTTCGCGGAACAAGTTGTCACCTGAGTCAAGATCAGAAGGTATTTTTCGAAACAATGATGAGAGTAAACTGAAATGAACAATCGAAACACAATAAGTCGGATCCCCTTGATTGCATTGTACACCATTGGCATTGCAACGATATTAGGAGTATCGCAGAGTGCCTATGCGATACTAACCCATTGCGAATCTAAGAATTTTGAGAACATAGTTGAAAGCTGTGCGCCACTGGTGCCTGGACAGAATAACTGCAGCCAAGATGAATTTGCGTGCGAAGTCGAGACCTACACGGCAAACGCATGTGTGAACGGTCCGGGGTGGTGTACCCAGCTGGCAAACCCATCCACCGTTACCGTGACAGTGAGAAAGAGAAGGTGCAACAATCTCGCGACAGGCGGTTGCACATGTAACGTTAACGGTTATGAATACTCCCACTACACGTATAGTAAAGAGATTTTCGAGTGCCAGACATGAACCGACGTCAAGCCATTAGACAGACATTATTGATCGCCACACTCACGGCCGGCGCGGGCAATTTGGCCCTGGCGCAAACGTGCACCTATGAGTTAACCATGGCCAGGTCGCCGGAAGCCTTGAATGCCGCGGAATTGCGCCAACAACTCGACCGGCTTGGCGTCAAGTACACCCAATCCCAATTCAGCAACGCCGTCGCGAAAAGGACAAACGGGTACACGGCAAAGAAGATCGTCCAGTACAAACGCGAAGGGCAAAGACTTGAGGGGCCTTTGCTTTCGGTGAATGGAATGACCTTGGAACTGGAACCGGATCGGTTTATGGTTGATAGCACGGCATTCGCCAGCTACCACGGAAGCAAGAATGCCATCGGGATGCTCATCGTCCGAAAACCGGAACATTACCGATCCGTTTGCACAGCCTATGAAGAACGTTTGCTCCTCGGTGAAGGCACGCTTGCCGACCGGGTCAAATCGATCCAGTCTGAAATAGGTTTGGTAGGACAACCCAACCCCAACAACGAAAATGCAAAAGCAACCGACAACGGATTTGATGTCTATTTTGGAAAGAATCTGATCTACAAGGTCGTTCTCAAACAAGCTGACACCGTTTCGATCGTCAAAATGGTTCCGGCTAATTTTGAGACCCTCACTTACCGGCAAATCCCAAACCAAAAGTTTGAAGCATTTGAAAATTTTGTGCCCACAGGCTCAACGGTCAGCGATTATCGACTCAGTGATTCATTCCCCGCCCAATACAAGTGGGCATCCGCGTTGCCGTCGCTCGAAGCGATAGCAAACAAGGGGATCGATCGAGGAGACCGAAGCCCGATCCCAATTGGCGTGGTCATGGGCCTGTCGGCAATTGCGTGCGGGGCATTCGTTGGGCTTTCGTTCTTTGCAAAAACAAAAAAAAGGAAGGAGCCGCGCGACTAGCGATGGGGTCGTAGAAAGTGTCTCCCGTGTGGAAGCTACTCCACCCGTAGTTTGTCGACAACTTTGTCCACGCCCCGTGTCTTATTAGCCAGATCCAACACCAGTTTCTTCTCTTTGGCCGAACCGACATGGCCGCTCACGGTCACGGTTCCCCCATCGGCTTCGATATGCAGGCCAGACATGTCCACATCTTTGTGCAAGCCCAGCATGGTGTTGACCTTTGCAGCCACTCCGGCGTTGCCAGCGGCACGCACGGCGGTTTCGGCGACCTTTCCGCCATCTTGGGCCAGATCCTTTGTGTCGTTCGGATTGCACCCGGTCAGCACCAGGGCCAGCAACACGGCGATGGCAAAACACTTGGTCATCGGTGAGTTGGACTCGCCAACGCACCAAGGGGTTGCATCGGCCCTGGCTTCCGTGGGTCGCCTGAACCGGCCATACGTTTGGCCAAATGCCCTTGCCAGTCGGCGAATTCGCTCCCGATTTCTGCCTTTTGACCCTTGATGCCAAAGGGAAGCTTGCCGAAGTCCGCCTACACGACCATATCGGCCGGCAGCCGGTTGTGTTGCTGTTCGTCCCTGGGGCTTTCACCAGCACATGCACCGCCCAGCTTTGCGATGACAGCGGCGGTTTGGAGATTTTTGCCGAACTTGGGGCGGCCGTCTATGGGATCACTGTGGATTCGGCCTTTGTCCAGCATGCCTGGGCCAAAAGTGCAGAGATTTCTATCACTCTGCTCAGCGATTTCCGGCACGAGGTCGTTCAGGCTTATGACGTCGTGCTCGAGGATTTTGCCGGCCTTGGCCCTTCCAGCCAGCGGGCGGCCTTTGTGGTGGATACGGAGGGCGTGATCCGGTATAGCGAAGTCACGGCCACATTGCGCGACATCCCGGATCGCGAAGCCATCGCCGCGTGCCTGGAAAGCCTCTAGGCCGTCGGGCCAAGATGCCATACTCCAGGTTCAAAACCAAGGGGAATGGAGAACAACCGAGAAGTCATTTACGATCCTCTCATCGAATTGATGAACCGGTTCGAAGACGTCAGGACGACCGACACCGCCGTCGACCCCTTCGATGGCCTCACCATTGAGGACCAACTCAAAAAGCATATTGTCGAAGGCATCAAAAAGAACCTGGATGCCCACCTGGCCGAGGCGCTGAAAACTTACGAGCCCCTGGCAATCATCAACGAGATCCTGCTTGACGGGATGAAAACGGTTGGCGAGCTCTTCGGCGCCGGAAAAATGCAACTCCCCTTCGTCCTGCAATCCGCAGAGGTGATGAAAGCGGCGGTCAAAGTCTTGGAACCACTCATGGAACGGGTCGAAGGATCGGAAAAGGGTTCCATCTTGCTGGCAACCGTCGCCGGCGATGTGCATGATATCGGCAAAAACCTCGTCGATATCATCTTAACAAACAATGGTTTCCGGGTCGAAAACATCGGAATCAAGCAACCCGTCAACACAATCCTCGTCGAGGCGCAAGAACGCAAGTGCCAAGTCATCGGCCTCAGTGGCCTGTTGGTGAAATCCACCCTCGTCATGCGGGACAACCTGCTGGAAATGAACGAACGGGGACTCGACGGGTATCCGGTGATTTTGGGCGGTGCTGCCCTGACCAGGGCCTATGTCGAAGAAGACCTCCGCAGCATTTACAAAGGCCGGGTCTTCTACGCGCAGGATGCTTTCGAAGGCCTGCGGTTGATGGGAGAATTGTGTGGGGAAGGGGGTGATGAGGTTGCCGCCCCAGCCAAAGAAGCGACCCGTGTCGCCTCCCACCGGTTGCCCGGCCGCGAACCGGCCCTTTATGTTTTCGATGGGGTCAAGAGTCCAACTCCACAAGCCGAAACCGTCCCCGATCTGCCCTTTTATGGGGCTAAAAAGCGCGAGAAGTTCGACATATTCGAATTGTATAAGTTTATCAATCCAGTTGCCTTGTGGCGCGGGCAATGGCAATACAAAAAGCCTGAAGGGTTGACAAATCCGCAGTTCAACGACTGGCTCGAAATGAATGTCCGCCCGATCTTCGAACGGAAGTGCCGTGAATTAGCCAATGTCCTCCGTCCTGCCGTCAAGTGGGGTTACTTTTGGGCGCAAAGTTCAGGAAACGACCTAATCCTTTACCACGAAGACGCGGCGACTGAACGGTGCCGTTTCACCTTCCCCCGCCAAAGCGCCGGCAAACGCCTTTGCCTCGCGGATTTCTTCCTTCCAATCGAAAGCGGGCAAATGGATGTGGTTGGGTTCAGCATCGTCACGGTCGGCCATGCTGTCAGCGAACATGAACGCGCCCAGTTCGCCGCCGGCGATTATCAGGAGTACCTCTACACCCATGGCATGGGTGTCGAAACGGCCGAAGCGCTGGCCGAATATTGGCACAAACAAATGCGTCATGAACTCGGCATCGGCGCCAACGACCCCGGGGATGTAAAAGGCTTATTCGGGGCCAAGTACCAGGGGTCGCGCTATTCGTTCGGTTACCCGGCTTGCCCCAATCTGGAAGACCAGACCCTATTGATGGATCTTTTGCAACCGGCAGACATCGGGATCGAGCTCAGCGAAGAGTTCATGCTCGAACCGGAGCAGTCCACCAGCGCCATCATCGTCCACCATCCGGCGGCAAAGTACTTCAACGTCAAGTAATTCCATCGATCGCCGCCGGGCCAACCTTCGCCGCGCTGCAACCGTATAATCCATGCTATGAACGCCGATGCGCTCCACACCGAGGTCGTGGGGAAGTATGCCGACTACATAAACCCCTACCTGGCCCGGCTGATGAACTTTGCGGGATTCGGGGTCGAAGTTCAGGCTGAAGGGTGCATCCTGCGGGATCACGAAGGCCGTGAATTCCTCGACTTCCTCGGTGGCTATGGCGTTTACTCCTTGGGCCACCGGCACCCGACGGTGATCCAGGCGGTGAAAGACCAGCTGGACCAAATCCCTCTCAGCGGCAAAACATTTTTCAGCAAAAATCAAGCCGACCTTGCCGCCAAGCTAGCGGAGATCACACCGGAGGGGCTGCAATTCTCGTTCTTTAGCAACAGCGGTGCCGAAGCCGTGGAGGCGGCGCTCAAGTTCGCCAAGGGGGCAACCCAGCGCAGCAAAATCGTGAGCACCGAAGGCGGATACCACGGGAAAACGATCGGCGGGCTGAGCGTGACGGGCCGAGAAAAGTACCGCAAGCCGTTTGAGCCCCTGATGCCGGGGGCAGTGTTCGTTCCTTACGGCGATGCCGGGGCGGCCGCTGCGGAGATTGATGAGACCACCGCCGCATTCATTGTTGAAACTCTGCAAGGGGAAGGTGGCATCCATGTCCCGCCGCCTGGCTATTTGCAAGCAATCCGCAATCGATGCACCGAAGTTGGGGCGCTCTTGATCGTGGACGAAGTTCAAACCGGGTTCGGGCGAACCGGCAAAATGTTCGGCTGCGAGCACGAAGGTGTCCGGCCGGACATCATGACCCTTGCCAAAGCCCTGGGCGGCGGGGTCATGCCGATTGGGGCGACCTGCTTCACCCAGCCGGTATGCGAAGCGGTTTTCAGCCAAAACCCGTTGGCCCACACGTCCACGTTCGGCGGGAACCCGCTGGCCTGCGCCGCCGGGCTCGCTGCCATTCGAGTGGTCGAAGAAGAGGGCCTTGTCGCGCAATCGCAAGCCAAAGGCGAGACCCTGATGGCTGGCCTGAGGCAAGTCGCCGCCAAACACGAACTGATTTCAGAAGTCCGCGGCCAGGGCCTGATGGTTGGCGTCGAATTCGCCATGGATGAAGTCGGCGAACTCGTCATCGGGCAGTTGGTCAAGCGCGGGATGATTGCGGCGTACACGCTGAACAACCCGAGGGTCATCCGCATGGAGCCGCCTCTGGTGGTCAGTGAAGCGCAAATCACTCAGGCACTTGAAATTTTTGATGCGGCAGTGGCCGAAACGGCCGAGATCCTCGCCCAGTTCGCCTGAATTTGGTCAGTACGGCTGCAGGTATAGGGGGCGCGATTCCAAGGGGCCTTCTTGGGTTTCGTGGAATCCGGCGCGTTTCATTCCCTTGGCAATGCGGGGGTTGGACATCATCCACTTGTAAGGTTTCCCGTTTTGGTGGGCCTCGATCGCCAGCATCATCTGGCCGATATCGATGCCGATCACGTGGGTGGATTTCCAACCCTGACTGGGGTTGATGCCCGTGGTGAACCCATACCGGCCGTAGCTTTCTGGCAATTGGGTGACGTAGGCGTCCGCCGCCTGCATGCTCAATTCCGGCGTATACATCACGCTGGCGACAGCCGAGGCCGGGGCAAGCGTCCCGTTGTCGAAGGGCTCACCCGAAGGCACGGGGGCACCCGGTGCCCCATAGCCACCGGGGATGTCGCACGCCGAAAGCCCCCAGATATCCGGGCCGTACGCCTTGAAGCCCTTGGGGTTGAGCTTGCAATAGAGCCGGTTGGCCAGGGTCATGTTGCGGCCCTCAACCCAATAATCGTAGCCCAAGACGTCCCGTTTGCCTTGCATGGGCAGATACGCTTGCGACATCTGGTGGATGAACAAGGCGGCCCCGTGCAAGAGGTCGATGCCTTGCCATTGGAAACGCGACCGCCGGAACGCCGTCCAGATCTCCGGTTCCAATTTGTCGTCGTTGCCCAGCGCGATGATGTACAGGAACATGCTTTCGTAAAAGCCGTTCCACCGGGCTTCCAAAAATCCGTTCTCAGGCGACCAACCCATACTGAAGGTCAGGGAGTTCATGTTCTTGCCGCCGTCGGTCAGGAACCAGTGCCAATCCACCCGGCCCATGATCTGGTCGCACAGTTTGCTCACCTCGGGGTCGGCCCAGTAGCCCCGGGCCATTTCCACCCCGGCGAAAAGCAGGGCGGAATCGATCGTGGACAATTCAGAATTCCACTCGCGTTTGCCGGTCGTCCAATCGACGAAATGGAAGTACCAACCCTTGTTGCCTTGCAGTTTTGTCAACACGTTCCCCAAGGTCAGCACGGTTCGCTTTTTGGCTTCTGCTCTGCCCAGCCAACCCCGGTCAACGCCGATGCAATAGGCGCTCAGGGCATAGCCCGTTGCGGCGATGGAACTGATCGTCGCGTTTTCGGCCGCCGCACCCGGATAGTTAGGAGCCCGATCCAGGGTGAATCCGGTTTGGGGGTTGGAGTTTTCCCAAAAGTAAGCGACCGACTTTTTGGAGAGCTCGGTCAGAAGGGCCTCTCCGCGAGGAGCGGTCGAAGCCGTTGAATTGAGGGCCAACAGGAGGAGGGGCTGGATCATCAGGGGGTGTGGTGGAAGGGTTGGGCCGCACCGAAGGGTGCGGCCCAGGTCAGTGCTTGGAACTCTGCGAGCCTAAAAGTTGGCCGGCATGGTTTGGCAGAACGTGTCAACCCAGGTCAGGTTGCCGAGCGATTGGGTGGCCAGGGTGTTGCGCTGGTAGTTCCACATGTTCAGCTCGTTGTCCTTGCCGCAGGTGGCCCGCATGGCCGTGCGTTTGGCGTGGCTGTCGCCGAAGATCAAGACCATTGCCTTGTCCTCCCATTTGCCGCCACCCCAACTCCAGCCGCCAAGACGGTTGACGCCATCCGGATCGGGATCGACCTTGGTCCAGTTCAGCCACGGCCCCAAGTCCACCCAAAGCCGTTTGTGCTCGGCAATCAGGATCGTGTTGGCCGGTTGTTGCAGCTGGGTGATGGAATAGGTCTTGGAGTTCCAATCTTGGTTGACAAAAAACGCTTGGTCGTAGTAGGCGTACCCGCGGGAGGTCTTCGGTCCAACAACGACTTGGCCCCACAAAGCGCGGATTGCATCGTCCGAAGTGTCATCCGGATACCGGGCCGCCGGGTTCATCGTGTCGGTGAAAATCTGCGTGTTTTTGATGTAAGGCATGCAGGTTTGCTTCCAAGAAAGCTCGCCTGTGCCCGCCGTCGTGGTCAACGACATGCGCCGCAGGGGGTTGTAGTCGTCGTAATCGCTTAGATAAATCTGCAAACCGGTGCCGATTTGCTTCATGTTGGAGATGGAGTTGGTAGCTTTTGCCGCCGCTTTGGCTTGGGCGAAAACCGGGAACAGGATGGCGGCCAAGATGGCGATGATCGCGATCACGACCAGCAGTTCAATCAGGGTGAATGCATTTTTTTTCATTTGAAGGGAACCTCTGGATCAGAGTTGTTTGAGTGCAAGTGGGATTGCATGCGAGTGGTCGAACGCTCGACCAAGGTCGGGGGCAGGATGACCCGCCGGGGGGCGTTTTCCTCGACGAGATCCTTGGCCGCTTGGACAGCCGTGGCGGCGATGTCCTGGATCGGTTGCCGGATACTCGACAAGGGTGGGGAAAACCGGGCGCCGGCCTCGGTGCCGTCAAAGCCGATCACTTCGACGTCTTCCGGGACACGGAAACCCAATTGTTGGAGGCATCGGATGCACTCCATCGCACAGTCGTCGGACCATGCGAAAACGGCAGTGGGGTGGTCGTCCCGGCGCATCAGGTGGGGGAGCAACTCGGGAACCCTCCCTTCGGGGACGGCAAATTCAGGGCGGAACTCCAATCCCGCGCTCTTGAGCGCACTGCAATATCCGTGGTAACGGTCGCTGGCGTCAACAGATCGGGGGCCACCCATCAGCATCGCAATGCGTTGGTGCCCGGAATGGGCGAACCGGCTGACCGCCAACCGGCCACCGGCGTAGTTGTCGCAACAGACAAACGAGGCGCGCGGGTCGTCGGAACGGCAGAAGAACAGGACGGTGGGGAACTCGCGCTCCAAAAGGATTTCGTGAACGGGGTCGTTTTCGTCGCGGATCATGATTACCGCGTCCACGCAACCGTCGCTCAAGGCATTTGCTTCGGCCATGGGGTCTGTTGTCGGCTTGGTGTGCAACAACACGTCCACTCCCGCCTCCGTGCAGGCTTGGCATACCGCCTTGAGGACTTCGGTAATAAAGCTGCTTGCCGAAGAGAAGTAGTCGGCATATTGGAACACGACCCCGATCGTGTCTGCCCTTTGGCGCACCAGGTTTCGGGCATGGGCGTTGGGCCTGTAGTTCAACTGGGCTGCCGCGCGTTCCACCCGGTCCGCCGTCGGCTTGCTGATGCGTGCCGTTTCGGCTTGGCCGTTCAAGACATAGCTGACCGTGACTTTGCCGACCCCGGCAAGTTTGGCTACGTCTGCAATGGTGGGTTTGCGCATCTTTGGGCAATCCTGTCGGGGTTAGTTGCCGCCTTGTTTAGGAGGGTCGCCCGGCCCGGGGGGGACGGTGCCTGTGGCATCGGGATTGGCACCGGTTGGGGCGGATCCCGGCGGCGGGGTGGACATGATCTCCCAAGTTTTATCGGCCTTGGTTTGGTCACCTTTGAACAATTCGAGGTACGCCTTTTTGTCGGCATCCGACAAAGACTTGTAATCGCCGTTGTACCGGTCGTAATAAGTCCGGGCTTGCTTTGCCGTCTCCACATTCATGATCGTGGCGTTGGGATCCAATTTGTTGTCGTCCCCGCACCCCGATAAACAAATCGGGACTACGGCCGCCATGGCCAGAGCGGCGCACCAGTGCGCTTTCATAGATATCACTATACTGAACCGATTCAGCAATTACAAGAATATTCGCGGAGTTTCCCATAAAATTGCTAGGTGAACCGTCTGTCACTCCCCAGACTGGTTGAACGGGCTGCTGTAATTGGGCGGCTCTTTGGTGATCCACACATCGTGGGGGTGCGATTCCAAAAGCCCGGCATTGGTGATTTTGATGAATTCGGCGTTGCGGTGCAATTCCGTGAGCGTCGACGCCCCGCAATAACCCATCCCAGAGCGAAGGCCGCCCACCAGTTGCGCCACCGTATCACCCAGAGGGCCCTTGAACGGAACCCGCCCCTCAATTCCTTCCGGTACCAAGGTCGAGCCAGCTTCCTTGACCGCGAAATATCGGTCGCTGGAGCCCTGCTTCATTGCCCCGATACTCCCCATGCCGCGATAAACCTTGTAAGCCCGGTTCCGATAGATCTCCATTTCACCAGGCGACTCTTCGCACCCGGCAAACATGTTGCCCATCATCACCGTGCTCGCACCCGCAGCGATGGCCTTGACGATGTCGCCGCTCGACCGGATTCCCCCATCGGCGATGGTGGGCAAGCCCAGCTTGTTGGCCTCCTCGCAACAATCCAAAACCGCCGTGAACTGCGGAACGCCCACCCCGGCAACCACGCGCGTTGTGCAGATGGAACCGGCCCCGATCCCCAAACGCAACGCATCGGCCCCGACCGCGTGGAGGTCGCGCACCCCTTCCTTGGTGGCGACATTGCCGGCAATGACTTTGAGGTCGGGGAGCCTTTCCTTGAGCATCTTCACGCAATTGACCACGCCGATGCTTTGGCCATGGGCGGCATCGATAACGATGAAATCCACTCCGGCCTCCATCAGCGCCTTGGCCCGTTCATACGGTTCGCGCAATGGCCCGATCGCCGCCCCGACGCACAAGCGGCCCTTGTCATCCTTGGTGGCATTGGGGTGGCGTTTCACCTTCTCAATGTCTTTGATCGTGATCAGTCCCTTGAGGTACCCCTCAGAATCCACGATCGGCAGTTTCTCGATCCGGTGTTGGGCCAACAATTCCTGGGCTTGGTCGAGCGTGGTTCCCGGCTCGCCGGTGATTAAGCCCGTGCTGGTCATGCGGTCCGCAATCGGCTTCGAATAATCGGTTTCAAAACGGATATCGCGGTTGGTCAAAATCCCAACCAGCTTGCCGGCTTGATCCGTGATGGGAACCCCGCTAATATGGAAATGCTCCATGAGGTCTACAGCCTCTTGGAGCACTTTGTCGGCGGTGAGCTGGATCGGGTTGGTGATGACCCCGTGCTCGGATCGTTTGACCCGATCCACCTGGCGGGCCTGCTCATCGATCGGCATGTTCCGGTGGATGACGCCCACCCCGCCTTCGCGGGCAATGGCGATGGCCAACCGGGCCTCGGTGACGGTGTCCATTGGGGCCGAAACGATCGGTACGGACAGGTTGACGCCCGGGAGCAGCTGCGAGCCCGTGTCCACCTGGGTGGGCAAGATCTCCGTGCGCCGGGGCAGCAGGAGCACGTCGTCGAAACTGAGGCCTTCGCGGAACGCCATAACGTGCAATTCAGTATGGCACCAGGCTTCAGGGAGACGTGGGGTCATTGGCCAGAGGCCGCATGAACGCACAGTAAACTCAAACCCATGTCCGAATACGTGGTCAGCGTCGGGATGGAAGTCCACGCCGAATTGATGACGGAGAGCAAAATGTTCTGTCGTTGCCCGGCCGAATTTGGCGGCATGCCCAACACCCGGACCTGCCCCATCTGCCTGGGACTCCCCGGCACCCTCCCCGTACCCAACGAAGCGGCTGTGGAGATGGTCATCAAAACCGCCCTGGCCCTTAATTGTACGGTTCCCGAAGATTCGGTCTTCCACCGCAAAAACTACTTCTATCCAGATCTCCCCAAAGGGTTCCAAGTCAGCCAGTATGGCGAGACGAACCCCATCGGCTACAACGGTTGGCTGGAAATCCCCGCCACTAACGGTGCCATCAAGCGGATCAAAATCCGGCGGGTCCACTTGGAAGAAGACACCGGAAAGCTCATGCACCTCCCAGGAGGGGGGAGCGGTGTGGATTACAACCGTGCCGGAGTCCCGCTCATGGAGATCGTCACCGAATTCCCGCCAGACATCGAATCCCCCGACGAAGCCCGCGACTACATGGTCCAACTCCGCGCCATGCTCATCTACCTTGGGGTCTGCGACGGCAAACTCGAACAAGGATCGATGCGGTGCGAACCCAACATCTCCGTCCGCAAAAAAGGTTCGGAAACCTACGGGACAAAAACCGAACTCAAGAACCTCAACTCCTTCAAATCCGTCCAGCTCGGCATCGCCTATGAACTGGAGCGACAATCCAAACTCCTGGAAGATGGCGGCCGCGTGATCCAGGAAACCAGGGGGTGGAACGAGCAAACCCTCAGTAGCTATCCGATGCGCGTCAAGGAATCCGAGGCTGACTACCGGTACTTCCCATGCCCCGACCTTGTCCCGATGCATTTGGATTCCGAACGGATCAACCGGATCCGGGCCACCATCCCAGAACTGCCCCTTGCCAAACAAAAACGGTACGAAGAAGACTTTGGTCTCAGCGCTTACGATGCTGGTGTTTTGGTTTCCGAACAATATTGGGCGGACTTCTTTGAACAGTGTGTGGCCCAAGGTGCCGATGCCAAACAAGCTTGCAACTGGATGAACGGGGACTTTGCCCGGCTACTGAACGAGCACAACCAAATCGGCCTCGCGCAGGGGGACGGAACACCAGAGCGCCCCGCCAGCAAAGTCCGCCCGAGACACATCGTCGAACTCATCCAGCTCATTGCGGATGGCACGATCAGCGGAAAAATCGCCAAGCAAGTCTTTGAGGAAATTTTTGAAACGGGCAAGCTCCCGTCAACCGTCATTCAAGAACAGGGGTTGACCGTCATCAACGATTCTTCGGCCATTGAGGCCGCAGTCCAGGAAGTGATGGCCGCCAACCCCGGACAGGTCGAACAATTCAGGGGCGGAAAGGAATCGCTCTTTGGGTTTTTTGTGGGCCAAGTCATGAAAAAAACCGAAGGTCGTGCCGACCCAAAGACTGTGCAGGAAACCTTGCGCAAACTCCTTAGCCAATGAAACGCCAAGCCATTGCCGCCATTGCCGCCTGCTCCATGGTCTGTGCGGCGCCTGCACAACTCAAGGAAATGACCTCCACCCCCGGGGCCAGCCGGATCACCGCGGCCGCCTATTGGCGCATTTCGGCAGAAAAAGATTCGCTTTTCAACGATGGTGAATTCCCATCCGCCATTCAGATCATCTCTTGGGAAATCATTTGGAGGCCGAATGATTATGAGGCGGTCACCGACCTCGGCTGGATGTACGGCAACATCGAGCGCCCCGACCTCGAACTGGCCACCTACGTCCGGTTCAAACAACAGTTTCCAGAAAATCCCGAGGCGTACTATCCTGAAGCGCAGTTCTATTTCCTCAAGCGGGCCTACAAAAACGTCGTGGCGATTTTGGAGCCCACTTTGGAATTCGACACCAAGCCCCATGCCAACAGCTACCGCATCTTGGCCCACTCCTATGAAAGGCTTGGCTTCTACGAAAGGGCGTTAGAGACATGGGACAAATATCTCTTGCTCGACCCCAACGACGACGCCGCAAAAGCCAACCGGGATAAAGTCAAAGCCAAGCTTTCCGGCGGCGGAAGCTAAAGCTTTTTGTGAGACTGCCGAACATTTGCGGTGAGGCGGCGGCAAAGTGAACCCCGAAAATGGCTGCGAGATCCAAGTCCGCATCACGCCCAAGTCTTCGCTGGTGAAAATGGAACGGCAACCGGACGGCACGATCAAGGCCTGGGTGAATGCACCTCCGCACGGCGGGGAAGCCAACAGCGCCCTCGTGTCTTTGGCAGCCAAAACACTTGGCATCCCCAAATCCGCCGTCAAGCTCGCCAGCGGGCACAAATCCAGGGTCAAAACCCTGGCCATCCACGGGTTTTCGTTGGATGATGTTCTCCAGCGCATTGGGGAGGCAGGTGGTTGACAATGGGTGCCAATCTCCGCAAACTGGATTGGGATCAATTGGATCCGGTCACTTTGGAAGGCGCCGGGGAAGTGTTCAAAACGGTGCGCCTGTGGCACCGGGCTTGGTTCCACGGGGTGGCCATGGCGCTTTTGGCCGTGTGCGTTTTGGCCTCGGCAGGCCTGGCATTCTGGTCGGGTTCGGTGTCCGAAGCAGCCCAACACCTTTCTGATTTTTCAAAAGACATCACCACCCTGGAATCGCTCGACCAGACGTCCCAACTCGACCTCATCCTTCGGGAAAGGGTTGGATTGCAAAAGCACGAAGGTCAAATCCGGTCCGCAGACCGGGATATCGCCTTCAAATCAGGATCCGCCTGGACGGCAGTCCGGCGAGAGGCGTTGGCTTCTCGGGTCGACCAAACGTTGCTGAGAACGGCGAAATCTTCCGCCGACCGGGGGGCTGCCGCCCTCAAATCCCGCTCCGCCCAGTTGAGCCAAACCGCGACCGGGTTGGCGGGCTTGGCGATTTTGGGCATGCTCGGCATGGCATTCCTGATCCGGTCTTCGTTGCGGCATGGCAGCACGACGCTGGTTGTGCAAAGCGTGATGGGGTCAGCAAGCCGCGGGTTCCAATCTGACATTTCGGCCTCGACACAAAGGGAATCCGACGCTATCACGAGTGCTGTCAACAACTTGCCGGCGGCGATTTTTGAATTTGAATCCGATGGCAGGATCCTCCGCTGGAACCGTGAAATGGAAAGGCTCACCAGGATCCCGGCCGAAAAGGCGGTTTCCCGGAATGTCATCGACTGCCTCGGGTGGACCCCAACCGCCGAAGCCGCCAAATCCACCATCCGCAAAGTCTTTTCTGGCGAGACCATTGAGAGCCTGGCTTGGGAATTCTCACCGGCACCGGGAATGAGCCTGTGGCTCGACGCCCGAATCATGCCGGTGATCGACGGCGGCGGGGCCGTCCGCAGCTGTTCCGCAACGGCCCGGGATGTGACCGCCGAACGGCTTGGACGCGAACTTTTGAATGCAAACGACCTCGCCCGGCTGGCCTTGATCAAGGCCATTCCCGATACGTTGTTGAAGTTCGACCGGGCGATGGGCCTTGTCGAAGTCTATGACAACCGGGGCATCTTTGGACCCGATGAGGCGATCAGGGGATCGGCGTGGCAGAAGGTCTTTCCGGCAGACCTCCAATCAAAATTGGCCCACGGCGCCAAACAGGCTCGCCTGACCGGCAAGCCGTTTGAATTTGATTTCTGCGGCACCGTGGCCGACCGGGCTTGCAATTTGGTGTTTCGAATGACGGTATCCGGAACCACTGATATCCTCGCCGTTGTTACGGATTGGAGTAACCGCCAAAAACGTCCGGAAACCGAACAAGACGGCGGGATGAGTTTTCAGGCGTTGGTCGACGCCTCGGTGGATACCGTCCTGACTGTTTCGGCGGAAGGCATCATCGTTTTCGCCTCGCAATCCTGCCAAGAGCTGATTGGCGCCTCTCCCGATAGCCTGATTGGACGGAGTTGGATCGAACTGCTCCACAAGGATTCGCGGGAGAACGGCGAGCGGCTTTGGGCGGATACGCTCGAAAGTTCAGGCAACCTGCAACAAGCCAGTGTGCAACTGATCGGAACTGAGAAGGCGTTTGCAGCAGATGTCTTTGCCGCCAACCATCTTGGAGACCTGAGGCTCGGAGCGGTCGTCCTGACCATCCGGGAGAAGGTTGGCGTCGAGGCCGAGCCGCCCCAGAGTGCCGCCGACGCCGAAAAAATGATGGAGCTACTGGAAGCGATCTGCGGTTACGCCAAGCAAGGTGCGTTCGGGTGCGTTCTGGTCACTGTCCAAGGCAGCCACGACGAGGTGGCTCTAGCCGCCGAAGAGGCCGGCCGGCAAATCGCAATGTCATGCCGCGAAGACGATGTATTTGGGATGATCTCCACGGCAGAACTCCTACTGATCCTGCCCGAAGCGTCTGAGCAAGAAGTTTGCGATAGGCGTTCGGACTTGGAGAGCTGGTTTGAGCACCTAAACACCAGAACCACGGTCACGGCCGTTCGGAATTCGCATTGCCATTGCACCCCCGCGAGCGTGCTGGGCGCGCTCCGATCCGGTGTTGCCGAAGCCCAGCCGTCGGCAGCTTAGGGCCCTCTTCCATGTCCTCAAAAAATGCCCCGTGGCAAAAGCCACGGGGCATTCTATTCTTCTCGGCCAAACGCCGGGTTCTTAGGAGTTCAGTTCCCCGGTGCCGCCTTGGGCGCGCGGGGCATGAGAGTTTTGGCGCAAGCGATCGAATAGGTCGCGACGGCGCTGTTGGTGGCGCTTTGGACCATGTAGTTGTAGGGCACCAACTCGATCCGGTCGTGCTGGGTGTGGTGGACATAGCCATAATCGAACATCCCGGTCTCATCCCAAAAGAAACCAGGAACCCCGATCGCGTTGAATGGGACATGGTCGCTCCCGCCGCCCCTGGGCATCTGGGCCACGGTCCTCATTTTCACGGGCATGTTGGGGAACGCCTTGTTCATCGTCGCCATGATCTGGTCGAACATGGGCACCATTTCTGCCAGGGCATAGGTGCCGCCTTCATAGTTGGCCCCGCCGTCTTCAATGAAGACGCAACTGATCTTGTCCATTTCGGCCTTGTGTTGCTCAACATAGGCGCGCGATCCAAACAGACCTTGTTCCTCTCCCGTGAACAAAATGAACCGGATCGTCCGTTTGGGTTTGGCACCCACCGCCTTCAGGATCCGCGCGGCTTCGATCACCGTGCAAGTCCCAGTTCCGTTGTCGGCCGCACCCTGGCTGCCCGGGCCATCCCAGCTGTCCAAGTGCCCGCCAAAGATCACGACTTCGTCAGGTTTTTCCGTTCCTTTAATCTCGGCGACAACGTTGTAATTCTTCCGGGGCCCTGGCACGAACTTATGGTCCAAGTTGAATTCGAGTTCGACTTTGTTGCCCGTGTCGAGTTGGCCAAAAACCTGCTCCATGTCCGATTTGCGGATCGTCACGGTGACGTCGGTTGGCATGTTCGCCGGATCGACGTTGTAGTTTCCGGAAGTGATGGTCAGCTCGTCGCGGCTCGGGAATACCTGCCCCAAAATTCCGGCCTTCTTGAGCGAGTCCTCGATTTTTTGGGCTTGCACCTGCTCCGGCGTCAGTTGGGGAGGCTCCGCACCGGGACGTGCCCGAGGGATCCGGGGAGGAGGGGTTTTGTAAACGATCCAAGCCCCCTTATAGAGCGACGAATACTTGTCGAACTCGGCGATGGTTTCCGGTGCCGGCACGGCGGGGCCGCGCAAAGGCCCGTCCGTCCCCTTGGACCAAGATGGGGACGTGAACTGGAAATTGACCTCCCGGGGAACAACCATTTTGCCCGTGCTGGGGCCGCGGTCAAACCCCATTGGCCACTCTCCCCATTCTTCCAGGTGGACGTTGTCCAATTTGTACTCCTTGAATTTGGCCAGAGCCCAGGCATAGGCCTTTTCTAGGTTGGTCGAAGCCGTCAACCGCGGGCCAATGTTGGTTGTGAGGTCTTGCAAGTGAACCATCACCTGGTTGTTCATCTTGCCCTCTTGGACGATTTTGTCCAGAGTTGCCTGATCCGCTTGAGCGTGTCCGAGGGATGCCACCCCGATGAGGGCGGCGGCAATCGCTATCCGAGTGCGCATATCGGGAATTTAGCCTATTGCCCCGCCAAAATTCGACATCGAGTTAAGTTTATGCAAGGCTGAGGTTCGCTCGATCCGGCGCACCCGACCCAGATCCGGGCACCCGGAACGGGATGACCGTGCTGCATCCGGGCTCTTGCATGGTCACCCCCATCCAAACATCGGCCGATTCGATTGTCACGTTGTTGTGGGTGATCAGGATGAACTGAGTGACATCGTTGAACTCGCGCATCATCGAAATGAACCGCTCAACGTTGCGGCCATCGAGCGGGGCATCCACTTCGTCAAGGATTACCAGGGGGCAAGGCTTGACCTTGAGGAGGCTGAACAGGAAAGCGATTGCCGACATCGCCCGTTCTCCGCCGCTCAAAAGCTCCAACGGCTGCCGGCGTTTGCCGGGGATCGTCACCGCGATCTCCACCCCGGAATCCAGGATGTTCGCAGGGTCGCTCAAACTAATCTCGGCGTCTCCGCCTCCCAAAAGTTTGACGAACACCTGGCCGAACGCCGCCTGCAACTGTTCAAAGGTCTCGACAAATCGTTGCCGTGTCCGATCGTCCAGTTCTTTGATCGTGGCCCGGATCTCGGCCATACCTTCTTCGACATCGGCAGATTGACCGGCGAGTTCGTCATGGCGTTCGGTCAATCGGTCGAATGCCTCGATGGCGCCAAGGTTGACATCGCCCATCGCCTTCAAATCACGTCGAAGCTTGGCCACCAAGGCGGGGGCGTCGGGGGCCACCAGCGAGCTGGCCGATTCCTCCAAGGCTTCTTCGGGCGAAAGGCCATATTCCTCCAAAAGCCGTTCCGCTGCCGCCGACCTCCGGCTATCGGCCCGGGCCCGCTTGATTTCACAGTGGTGGAGGATTTCTGAGCCTGATTGCGCGCTCTTTTGGGCTTCTTCGGATTGCTGCCCCGCCGTCATCGCTTCTTGGCTGAGCGTCTTCCGCTGTTCAGCGGAAGTTAGGCTCTTGGCCCGTAGAGCGGCGACGCGCTCTTCCAAACCTTTTAACTCCGAACTGGCCTCGGCGATCGAAGTTTCCAATTTTTGCCGCTCGGGGCCGATGTGGGCCAAGCGGGCTTGGCGCTGCTCGGCGGAGCCCCGGATGGCGGCCAGCCGCCGATCGGCTTCTTCCAGGCGGTTAGCAGCGGCGGCCGCCAATTGCCGCGCTTCGACAATCCGGGCCTGGGCGGATTCTGCGGAACTCGATTTTGCCGCCAAGAGCTGCACTGCCTCGTCTCGACGCAACTCGATGCCGGCCAAATCCACCGGCTCCATCTGATCCTGAGGTTGAGCGAGTCGGGCGGCTTCGGCCTCTAGCATGTCCCGGCTGGACAATGTCTGAGCCAGTTCGTGCTTCAAGCTCATCAGCCAGGTGCGAGCCTCCTCCCACTCCGAACGTTGGGCCGCCAGTGCCTCGGCGACTTCAGACCGGCGGTCTTGCAGGGCTTGCTTCTCCGAACTGGGATCCCAGGCTTGCATTTCCGAGAGCCTTTGTTGCAATGATCCCAGTTCGTCTGACACCTGGTCGAGTTCGGCTTTCCGATGGATGATTCCGTTGCCCCGGCTGGCCTGGGTGCCGCCGGTCACCGCCCCTGAGGCGTGGATCAACTCACCGTCAAGCGTCACCAGGCGGCTCCATCCGCGCGACTTCGCGTATTTGAGGGCCGTGTCCAAATCCTCGACAATCACGGTGCGCCCCAACAGGCTGTCGATCACTGGGCGGTGGGCCGGGGCGCAACCGACCAGTTCGCTGGCCAACCCGACAACGCCTCGCTTGCCGAGCAGATCCCGCAATTCGGGGGATGGGGTTTGGGGCCGCATCAATGGCACGGGTTGGAACGTGGCCCGTCCCGCCCGGTTTTCCTTCAAGAATCGGATGGCTTCTTTGGCGGCCGATTCATCGGGGACGATGAGGTCGTTGCCCGCCGCGCCCAGGGCCGTTTCGACGGCCGAGACCAAGTTGCCTTCAAAGTGGATGGCATGAACGACGGGGGTGTAGGAATCGGGCAACCGACCCGCCTTAACCGCTTCCAACACGGCACGAGAGCCGTGTGAAAGACCTTCATTCGCTTCGATTGTCGCTTCTATGCCTCGGCGTCGGCCGTCGAGGGAGGCAATCTGGGCCAAGAGCTTGCGCATCGAAGCCGCATGCGAATCCTCCTTTCCAGCAATCGCTTGTAACTCGCCGTCAATGACTTTGATTTCCGCCCGAAACCCTTCCAATGCCGAGCCCAAGGTTTCAAGGGCGCTTTCGTTTTCGGCAACCGCGCCCTCCAGGTCAGGAATCGACTCTGATACACCTTGCAGTTCCTTTTTGACCGTCCGGAGCCGGTCCTTTGCGTGCTCGGCTTCGATCTGCCGGCGTTCGTAGGCGGCTTGGGCTTGCCGCGCTTTGGCCAACTCCCCATCAAGGGCTTTCAGGGAGGCGGCGAGTTCACGGGCTTCCGCATCCACCGATCCGAGGCTGGATTCCAAGGCTTCCAGTGCGTTTGCCGATTCGTTTGCCTCTTTCCGGGCGCGTTCCAGCGCCGATTCAGCCTCGGCAGTTTGGGCGGCATTGGATTCAGATTCCTGCCCCAGAGTGGCCTCCAGCAGGGCGAGGCTCTCCAACTTTTGTTTGCCGAGTTCGATCTGGTTTTGGGCTTGGGAAAGCCGCCCCTGGGCCGTCATCAGCTCTTCCCGTTGGCGCTCGGCTTCGGCATCCAATGCCTCGATCTTGAAAAGGATCTGCTTTTGGGCGGATCGGAGCGATTCCGCCCGGTCGTTTTCCCGCTCGACGTCGGACAAGGTGGCAGAGATCCTCCTTTCCAATTCCTCGATTTCAGCCAGAGATTCCTCGAGCTCCTTGCCCAACAAGGCACATTCGATTTCCCTCAAGGCATTGAGGGTGACCTTGTACTGTTTGGCTGCTTCGGCCTCTTCGCGGAGCGGTTCACGTTGAACCTCAATTTCGTGGAGGATGTCGTGGATCCGCCGCAAATGGCCCTCGGCGTGATCCAGCCTCCTCAAAGACTCGGTGCGGCGCGTGCGGTACCGCTGGACGCCCGCGGCCTCGTCGATCCAAGCTCTGCGTTGCAAGGCACTCGCACTCAAGGCTTGGTCGATGTCGCTTTGGGTGACGATCGCGTAACCGGCCCGGCCAAGCCCAGAATCGGCCAATAGGTCGTTCACATCTCGCAAACGGCATGCGCGCTTGTTGATCGAATAGTCCGAGTCGCCGGAACGCGTCAGGCGACGCGTGACCGAAACCTCTGCCGTGTCGATCGGGAGCGAGCCATCTTCATTGTCGAACAGGAGGGAAACCTCGGCAAACCCCAGCGGCTTTCGCCGGCTTGAGCCGGAAAAAATCACTTCTTTGGCCGTCTGCGCGCGCAAGTGCCGGGCATTCGTCTCGCCAAGACCCCAAAGGATCGCATCCACGATGTTGGATTTGCCGCAGCCATTGGGGCCGATGATCGCAATGATATTGCCGTCCAACTCCACATCGGTGCGGTCGGCAAACGTCTTGAACCCGAAAATCTTGACCCGTTTAAGTTTCATGGAGGAAAAGTGCGGCTGAACCTAAGGACGCGAGTATCCGGGCAGACGCCGGGGGCGAGTCAATTTGTTTTCCACAGGTTCTGCGGAACTTTTCCCGCGTGCGACGCCTTAGAAAACCCTTGTATGAACGCCGAAGACTTCCTCGACAAGCAAAAATCGCTCTTTGCAAGCCACGTAGACGCCTGCAAACGGGCTGTCTCAGCGTTTGCCGATGAACAATTCGCCATCGCCCCAGAACCTGGGGTTTGGTCTGTTGGGCAGGTCTTTGAACATCTCAACCTTTCGATCGAGCCCTACATTGCCGGGATGGGGGCCGCCGCCGCTCGGGCCCCGAAAGATGGCGGGGCCGAACCGCGCAAATCCTTTTTGGGCCGTTTTATCTATGGCGCGCTCTCGGAAAAAAGGGCGGTTCCCGTGCCGGGCGGTTTCCGCCCCAACGGGCTAGGGTCCCGCAAGGACTACGAGCGGTATCTGGAGAACGCCGAACGCTTCTTGACATTGTTCGACGACGCCAAGGGGAAAGACTTGAACGGAGCGACTTTCCAAAACCCAATCTTGCCTTTGTTCAAGATGAACCTGACCGACGGGTTCAGCATCATGACGGCCCACGGCGCCTACCACCAACAGCAGATAGAGGAGCGGGCGGCCAAGGTCAAGGGCTAATCCATCCAGTGCATTTCCAAATCGCCGCCCATGGCTTGGAGGTAGTTGAGCTGGGCCCCGTGGTACATGATGTGCATTGAGGCCAAACCGACCATGTCGGCGAACGATGTCGGGCTGCCGTTGAGTTCAAACTCTTCGCTGAATTTTTCATCGGGCACGCCGGGGATGGCATCGACGATTTCTTGGGCCGAAGATTTGATCTGTGCGGCCAGGTGCTCTTTGTTGCGCTCGCCATCGGGGCAAACCGCCCAACCTTCGCCAAAAGGCCACGGGCCCGGATCCTCGTTGCGCAGCCGGCAGGCGATCCGTTTGTTGACCACCACCACCTCATGGGTGAAGTCGTAACCGGCGCGGGCCGAACCGCCCGGGGATTTATCGAGTTGCTCGTGAGTCAGCGCCTCAAGGTCGCGGACATAAAACTCGGCGGCCTGCGCCGTTTTTTGGGAGAGGAAATCTTTGAGTTCGGACATCGCTAACGGAATTATCCCCTTTTGGCCACTGTGGTTCCCAACTGACCGGCAGAATTGAAAGAAACTTGCACCCGGTGTGGAAAAATTCGCCGGGCCATGGTGCGCAGCCGGGGGCCTGGCCAATTGGCCCTGCTTGGCAAATAGATCTCAAAGCGAGTCTAAGAACCGGTCGATATCGTTGAGCGACCGCAAAACTTCCCACCCAGAATAATCGGCATTTAAAAAAACGTTGTGGGTGAATTTGATCGTCTCCACCAAGACTTGGGGGTCAAAGTCCTTGTTTCGGCGCTCCGCGTTCTGCCGGAGGGTGGTTTCTAGACTGGGGAGGACGAGGATTTTGACCGGGGAAAGGCAAGAGAAAACCATGTTGAGGCGTTCGATGTTGCGGCAATGGTCGATCACGACATGGAAGCCACGGCCCGCATACGTTTGGGCAATCTTCAAGGTGGCCTCTTCGGCAATTTGGAACTGCCGCTCCGTCTCTTCAGTCCATGGGACCGATTCAGCTAGACCGGAAGCAACCCAGGATCGCAAGTCGTCGACGGGGATGTGGAGGGTCGGGCAGACCTTCTCCGCGATCCGCGTAGCCAAGGTGGTCTTGCCCGCACCAGGGGGGCCGGTCAGGACGAAAGTCGCCAATCAGTTCCACCGCGGGGGCTCAACCCCTAGCAAATGACGGACAAAGAAATCCCTCCGCTTATGCTCTCCATATTGCCCGCCCGCCGTATGGTCTGAACCTGGCAGATAAACGAATTCAAAATCTTTGCCGGCCCTTTGCAGGGCGTCGACCAACTTGAATGTGCTTTCCGGGGGGACGTTGGTATCCGATTCGCCGACCATCAGCAGCAGGTCGCCTTGCAGTTTGGCCGCATTGGTGATGTTCGACTGCTGTTCGTAATGCGGGCCAACCGGATAGCCCATCCATTGTTCGTTCCACCAGAACTTGTCGATCCGGTTGTCGTGGCATCCGCAGCTACTGACGGCGACTTTGTAGAACTCGGGATGGAACAACAGGGCGCCGGTGGAGCTTTGACCCCCGGCCGAAGTGCCGAAAATCCCAACCCGCGAAACATCCATCTGGGGATACTGGCTGGCGGCCGCTTTGATCCAAAGGATCCGGTCTGGCAACCCGGCATCGGCAATATTTTTCCAACAGACATCATGGAATGCCTTGCCGCGGTTTGCCGTCCCCATCCCGTCGATTTGGACAACGATGAAACCGAGCTCGGCGAGCCGCTGTTGGTAAAAGACCGGTCGAAAAGATTTCGGCACAAACGAATCGTGGGGGCCGGCATAGATGTCCTCGATCACGGGATAGGATTTGCCTGGGTCGAAGTGGGTGGGGAAGTGGATGATCCCGTAAATGTCGGTCGCCCCGTCGCGGCCCTTGGCCACAAATGGCACGGGGCCACGGATTCCCGCTCCCCGAAGGGGCCCGGCGTCCGAGGCTTCGAGTTCCGCCACCAACTTGCCTTCGCTGTCGCGGACCTCTGCCACCGGGGCATTTTGGACCGTGCTGCGCACATCCACTAAGTGCTTGAAATCTGGCGAAAAGGTGGCCTTGTGCGTGCCTGCCCCCGGAGTCAGGGCCACCAGGTTGCGGCCATCTAATCCGACCCGATAGTAGCGAATGAAGTACGGGTCGCCAGGCTCGCGGCCGTTGGCCGAAAAGTAAACCTCGGTGGAAGTGAGCCGTTCTATCGACCGAACCACGAACTGGCCCTGTGTGATTTGGAAGGGTTTGCCCGGACTGTCGTACCGGTAAAGGTGTCCCCAGCCGTCCCGCTCGCTCCTCCAAACGACCCCCGCATCCCCGGGGAGCCGTTGCCAAAAGAACCCGCTCAGGTGGATGAATGTCGGGGAAACCTCGTCCACCCATGGGGTGATTGCGCCAGATTCAGGGTTGATCTCAACCAGTTTCTGCTCTTGGAACCCACGGATGTCGTACTCGATCAGGGCGGACGGCGATTTTGCCCCCGGAGGCCGCCACCAGCTGAGTTCGGGGGGTGCGGCCCAGGGGTGCCCGCCACATATCACGGGCTCGTGCGCAGCTTTGACCAGCTTGCCGCTGGCAACGCCGTAAAAATACGTTTCACTGGTATCGAGCTTGTCTCCCGGCTGGTCATAAAGCCGCATCCGCAGCTGGGCGACCGTGCCGGGCTTGCTGGAATCGAAAACCGCAACCTGGCGGCGGTCTCCCGGAATCTGGCTTTGGGCGGCCAAAAACTGGGAATCGGGCGACCATTTGACCGTTTGGAGATTTTCGGCCCCTGGAACCGGCTTCCACTCCCCATCGGGTTTGTTTGCCCGAATTTCCAAGTGGCCCTCTTGAAGGCGCGCCGCCAGTTTCCGATCCGGAGAAACAACCCCTTGGTTCTGCAAAGGAACCGGTTCGGGCCGGGCGGCGGCCGCCAAAGTCTCTGCTTTGCGGTTCCATGCGTACCGCTTTCCTTGGAAGTTGAAAATGACCGATTCGCCGGTCACGCGGGTGATCTCGATGCCCAACCGGTCCGGGCGTATCTCCGAACCTGAAAGAGTTGCCAACTGGTCGGCCAATTTTTTGTGATCGAATAGGTCGGTCTTTTGTTTGGAGGACACGGAAAAGGTGGTGAATCGCCAGATCCCAGCCGAGACGTCGCGCCGGTAGTAAAACGTGTCGTTGTCGATCCACGTGAACTCTAAGTTCCAGTTGAGGATTTGGTTTGCCGAGCCTTGGCCCAACGTGTCGGCGCGCCGGTAAAGGTCGGCCAACTCGGAAGTCGTCGGCTTGAAAGGCGTTAGGTCGGCACCGGCAAACCCAAAGGCCAATACCGAGGCAACAATGGCGGCCCGTCTCATCGTGCCGGCGAGCATACTTGAGGAAATGCGCGCGCAGCCGCTGGTTTTGGCATTCGCTTGGGTTCTGACTGGGTGCGCCGCCGCCCCGCCCGCCCCGGAATTGCCGCCTGCCGCGCCACCCAACGTGAATACCCAGATCGGGTTTCGGGATCCAGAAGCCCTGCGGGAACACTTTTCAAAACATGGCCGCGAATTCGGCCAAATCACCCAGCCGCAGTATCTCCTCATGGCGCAGACCCTCCGCGATTCCCAGGCGGACGGCAAAGCAATCTTGATCGCCTACCGGCCCGATGGCGTCATCACCAAGTTCGATTTTTCCACCGGAGGATTCTTGGCCTACAACCGGGATAAGGTCATCCGGACATTCTTCAAGCCTAACGATGGTGTCCGGTATTTCAACCGTCAAAAGGGCAGGAATTAGCCGCAAGCCCGCGCGACTTGATCCACCTTGTCGGCGGGGCATTGGCATGCCTTAAAATGCCCGAGCCGCACCATCCGGTTTGTCAGGCCCTCTTGCGATTCTGGTGGTGGAGACCCGGCAACGCATCGGACAGTGCAACTCAAACACTCACCGGCCAGACAGGAATAGCCAATCGGAATATGGTGGCGCAGCAGAACTTCGAGCACGGTCTCTCCCGAAAGCGTTTGCAACAGCTGCCCTTCAAACGTCATGAGTGAAATCACCTGCCATGGAGGGGCGAGGGCCCGGATAGCGCCTCCGCCAAGGAGCCGAGTGCCGCGTGGTCAGTCCAATCCAAAGACACTGGGGTCACCGACACGTAGTGGTTGCGGATGGCGTCGACGTCTGTCCCCGGCTCAGAACCGTCCATGACCGCAACCCCACCTTGCCAATAGTAGGGCCGGCCCCAAGGGTCGTCGCGGCGTTCCACACGCTCTTCATAGACTCGTTTCCCCATTCCGCAGACCCGCACCCCTTCGATTTCTTCAAAGGCGATGGCCGGGATGTTCACATTCAAAAAGCTGCCCGATTTCGGGGCCAGCGGGATCAGGCAGCCGAGGTTTTCATTGAGCCACGCTTCGCCGGTTTCATAGTGGAGCGGCGCGCCGCTGACAAAAACCGCCATGCTGAGGGCGATGCTGGCGATCCCATTGATGCACCCTTCCATGGCTCCGGCCACCGTCCCGGAATAAGTGATGTCGAACCCGAGGTTCGGCCCATTGTTGATCCCGCTCAGCACAAGGTCGCACCCATCAGGGAATGCCTCGGCCAAACCGATGTTGACGCAATCCACCGGCAATCCGTTAACCACATAGCCGCGGCATCCTTCGACTTCGTGGGGCCGTACCCGCAACGGGTCGTGGAGCGTCATGCCGTGGCCGCAGGCGCTTTTTTCGCGGTCTGGAGCGCAAACGGCGACCTCGCCAAACTGCTTGGCTACCCTCGCCAACACGGCGATCCCTTCCGCGTGGATGCCGTCGTCGTTGGTCACCAAGATTCGCACATCGGGATTATGCCCCTTGTCGGCTGCCCGGTAGGATGATCCTGTGGATAACGGCAACCTACGGTGGTGGGCGGCAGGGGCGTTTGCCCTGCTCGCCGTTTTGCAGTCGGCCAAATGGGGATCGATGGGCCTGCAAATCCAGGCCCCGCTGTTGTTGATCCTGGTGCTCGGCCTGGTCGTGGCCGGGTTCCGCGAAAGCCTTCCGTTCCGCAACCATGCCCTGTTTGTATTTGCCTATGGCGCCATCTTTTTGCTTTTGTGGGCGGTGGGGCATCCTATGGTCGAACTGGTGCCTGGGCGCACCTGGTTGGTGACGGTCGCCGGATTGGCGGTTTTGGCCGGCGTGTTAGTGTGGAACCTCCGGGGCCAGCAAGGGATGGTTTGGCTCCTGGCCCTGGTCTTGGCGACCGGATTCGGGCTGTTCATCGCCTATGCCAGCGGCCCAAAAGGGGCAACCCCTTGGCTCCAAGACTTCTACTTGCGACTGTTCGGACTGCCGGCCAGCGAGTGGCAGACCGCACAAAACTACGTCGTCGCGACGAGGAAGTCGCTCCACTTCATAGGATACGGGACGACCGCGCTGGCCACCGCCCACGTGGCCCTGAGGGTTTCGGGCAACTTGTCCAGGTCGGTGTTGTTCGCCTACCTGTGGGCTTTGCCAATCGCGGTCTTTGATGAATACCAACAACGGTTCTCGCCGGGCACACGCACCGGCCAAGTTGCGGATGTCGTCTTGGATTTTTGTGGCATGAGTGCGTTTTTGTTCGTGTTTTGGCTGGCCAACCGGAGACCCAAAAATGCCGGCTAAGGTGTGGATTTTCCCTGGGGCGATGACCCAAGGACAAGAGCCGGTCTGGCAAAGCCTCCTGCCTGGATTGCAGCAGCTTGCCGGCTACGGCGAGGTCGTCCGGATCGGGCCGCTTGATAGCCGGCTGGCCCTCCTCGGACTGGACGGTGCGCAAGAGGCTGCAAACGGCCCGCTGATCGCCGCCGCACTCAAAATCGAACCGCCAGAGCGGAGCGTGTGCTTTGAGTTAACCCTGCTCTCGGTGGACGCTGATGGAATCGTTGGCGAGGTCGGCCATATCCCGCCTTCCGAACTGGCTGAAGCCACCGCCCAATTCACCCGACTGGCCACCAAAACGTTGACTCCGATCCCCGGTGAGGACACGGTCCACGCCCTGGTTTGGGAACGGGGATCTTTGGATATCCATTGCCAAAAAGTTGGCGAAGTCCTCGGAGAAACCTATACTCGGCACTTGCCCCAAGGGGATGGCGAGCCGGCCCTGCGGCAACTCATCGATGATTCGCTCAATCTGTTGGATGGCTTGGAATTCAACCGCATCCGGGAAGGCGAGGGAATGCCAAAAGCGAATCTCCTTTGGCCTCACAGCTTTGGGTTCATGCCCAAATTGCCGAACCTGGCCCTCGCCCGAGGTGAATCGGCCACGCTTTATTCGGATTCGCTCTATGCAGCCGGTCTGGCGAATTTGGCGGGTTACCGGCATGCGCCCCGACAGGGATTCCGGGACGGCATCCACGTTTCGGAATCGGCCGTGGCCGCCCATGCCCGCGGGGAAGGAACGGACATCCTCATCGACCAAAAATTAGCCGCGTCGCTGGATGGTCGGGCAGAGGAAGCCGAGTTCGCCCTGAACCGTTTCGACAGGTTCGGTTGGGAACCCCTGGCGGAATCGATCCGCAAAGCTGGACATATCCGTGTGGGCATCCTTTGCCCAGGGGGGCTCGGATTGATGATCGGGCCGTCCGCGGCCCCCAACCAAATCCCGTTCGACGCCAGGGCATTGGATGAGCCCCGCTTGCGGTCAATCCCGCTTGCCCAAGCCGTCGCCAAACTCATGAACCCGTCCATCGGTTAGACTAGCCAATTGATGGTGCCTCGAGCCCTGATGGCCGTTCTCGCGCTAAGCCTTGTCGGCATGGCGGCTGCCCAATTGGACGAACGGGAGGTTCGCGGGCTTGAAGACGCCCTCTATCTTGCCAATTTTCGGTTGGACGACCTCAAAAGCGACCGGTCTCCTTTCCGGACCATGGCACTCAGCGATTGGATCCGCGACGGGATGGGCGACCCAATGGGATTCAGCGGCAAGCTCATGCACTGCCACCGCCTCGGGATCTCGCGGGATTGGAAGCAGGTGTTTGCCGAGGTTGTCACCCCGGCGACGGGAATCCCCCTGAGCGACCCGATCCCTGCCGTGCCCCCGGGCGAAACCAGCAATTGCCCTGAAGAACTACTGGCCGCCATCCGGCCACTTGCCGAAACCTTGGTCTCAGCCGATGCGGCCATCCGAAAAGCGGTTTCTGCCCTGACCCCATCAGAGCAACGCCAACTCATCGAGAGCCTTTCGGCGCTCGCGCCTGATGACCGCTCCATCGCAATTTCCTATGTCCAAGGGCCCGTCCTGCCGATCGAGGGTTGCCAGGAACTCTTGAAAAAAGTCGACCTGGGCCTGATTTGCCGGGCGGGGCTCTCGGTGCTTTCCGCCGCACAAGAGGCATCGGCCAAATTAAAGGCGGGTAAGTGGGACATGACCGGGAAGAACCGATACACCATCGCCGGTCTGCCGGTTGTCGTGGGCGGGGTGGGACCCGATTCCCACGGTGAGCGAGACGCGCGGATCACCATCGACCTCGGCGGGGACGATTCCTACTCTGGTCGGCATGGTGCAGGGGTGGGGTACACGTCGGTGCTCATCGACCTGGGTGGCAACGACACTTACCGCGTTCCCGACCTCAGCGTCGGGGCTGGGGTTTTGGGAGTCGGCATTGCCATCGATGAAGGTGGTGACGATAGGTTTGAAGGTCAGAACGTCAACTTTGGGTCTGGGATTGCCGGGGTTGGGGTTTTGTTAAAGTCTGCAGGCAACGACTACTACCGGATGTCATCGGTCGGTGAGGGTTTTGGCATGTTCGGCCTGGGCATCCTTTCCGATTCCGGCGGAGACGATTTGTATAAGATCGGCGTGATGGGCCAAGGGGTGGGACGAAGCCAGGGGCTCGGGTGGTTGGTTGACGGAAAAGGCGACGACTTGTACCAGGCCGGGGGCCTCATCTTGAACTCCCCCTTGTTCGACGATGTCTACTATTCGGAGGCCCAAGGCTTTGGGATGGGGTTCCGGGACGATGCGGGGGGCGTGCCGGGCGGTGTCGGTCTGCTCACAGATGGCGCAGGAAATGACAACTATCTGGGGGAAACTTATTGCCAGGCGGCCAGCTACTGGTTTTCGCTGGGTTCGCTCTACGATGCCGGAGGGCATGACAACTATCGCGCCTACCACTATGCCCAATCGAGCGCGATGCATTTGACAAGCGCCTACCTATTCGACTTGTCTGGGGATGACGGCTACCTGACCCAGTTCGGCGCGGCCCAAGGGATTGGGCACGACTACGGTTTGGCCTTTTTCCTCGATCGGTCTGGCAATGATGTCTACGCCGCCCGCGATGCCCGGCCAGGTACCGGGGTGAGCAACGGGATCGGGATCTTTGTCGATTCCGGCGGGATCGACCGGTATTCCGGGGAGCCCGGGTTTGCCCAGGCGGCTCGGTCGATGATGTCGCTCGGCGTGTTCGTCGACCTTGATGGCGACGACCTGTATCCCGGTGGTATGTCCAATGGGGCGGCCGTCGTTGCCCCCCAAACCGCGATCAGAAGCGACGAGCCCACAACCCAAAGGCCAGGGCCATCGGAGGCACCGGCGCCGCCACCTGCCCCCGGATCCATTCCCAAACCGGCGGACTCGGAAATTGCAAAACTCTATGAAACCGCAACCGGATGGCGTGTCGGCTCATCGCAAAAGGCGGTGGACGACTCTGTCAACCAATTGATCGGGATCGGGCTTCCCGCCTTTGAATGGATGGTGGCCAATCGGCTTGCCTCTGTCGACCGCTTGGCTGTCCGCGCTTGGGCCCGAATCGTCAATGGGATTGGAATCGACGCCGTGGCTGCGCTCGGGCGGAAAGCATTGGGCGGCAACGATAAGGAACTCGAAGCCGTGATCAGGATCGGGGCTGAAGGCAACATCGCCGATATCGCCGCAATCCTCCCGCGGGTCATCAAAGAAAAGCCGGCTCTGCGCGACCTTGCCATCCGGGCGGCCGGAACCCTCAAAGCCCGGGGCTGCGTCGATGCCATCCTGCCTACGCTCTTCCAGGCCGACCCCATCACCCAACGGACCGCCATGGCCGCTCTCGCAGAAATCGGTGACCCCAGTTCGGTCGGGACGGCGGCAAACTATGTGGATTCCCCCGACCCCTTTGTCAAGGATGCGGCCATCCGGTTGGTGTTGACCAGTCCGCAACAGGCCGAGGCCTTGGGGAAGGTTTTGATTTCCGAGGCCGATGAGCGCAAAGCCCGGACAGGCGTCGTCATCATGAGCCGCCTCAATATGTTTAACAGCCTTGATGTCGTCGGGGCGGCCCTCAGCGACCCCCGCCCCGGAGTCCGCATCACCGCGCTCTTGGAACTCAATGGCAGGTGTCCGGAACAGTATCGGGAAGCGTTTGTCGCTCTCGTCAAAGACCCGCTGCCCAACGTGGCCCGGGTCGCCAAACAGGTTCGACCATGACAGCAATCCACCGATTCGTCGAAGAGTGCCGAGCCGGAACACTGGCGCGTTGCCTTGGCCGGATGCCCTCGGGCTGGGCCGTCCTGGGCGATCCCCAGATTCGGGCGGGGTACTGCCTCCTCTATCCAGACCCCGTTGTCGGGCACCTCAACGAATTGGATGCAGAGGCGCGGGCCAAATTCTGGGCCGATTTGGGGCGGCTCGGTGATGCGATCCTCGCCGAAACCGGGGCGGACCGGGTCAATTATGAAATCCTAGGCAACCAAGAACCGGCGCTCCATGCCCACGCCATCCCGCGTTGGGTCGATGAGCCCGAGGTGGTTCGGACCAAGCCGATCTGGCTCGATGACTGGGCCATCGCCAAACCCTATGACCCAGAATCCGACCGGATGTTGCAAGAATCACTTCAGAGGAGATTGGGCCTGTGAGATCGATGGTGTTGGAGGAACTGATGCAAGCTCAAGCGGCCCTTGCAAACCTGATCACTGACGAGGCTGCGCTTTCCAAAATCGAACAAGGGATCGGCATGGTGGCCGACTGCCTGCGGTCGGGCGGCCGAGTCTGGTCGGCAGGGAACGGCGGTTCCATGTGCGACGCCATGCACTTTGCCGAAGAACTCAGCGGGCGGTACCGGCACGACCGCCCCGCCCTGGCCGCCATTGCCTTTTCTGATCCCGGCTACCTCACCTGTGTCGGCAACGACTATGGATTCGAACACGTTTACAGCCGGGCCGTGCAGGCGCACTGCAAACCGGGCGACGTGCTCGTCTTGTTCTCCACCAGCGGTTCGAGCAAAAACATCTTGGCCGCCGCCGAAGCCGCCAAGGCCGCCGGCGTCACCGTCCTTGGACTCACCGGCAAGGCAGATAGCCCGTTGGCGGCACGGTGCGACCTTTGCCTTGCCACGCCCGGTGGACAATACGCCGACCGGGTCCAAGAACTCCATATCAAGGTCGTCCACATCCTCATTGCCGGTGTGGAACGTCTGTTGTTCAACACATGAAGCCGATCCTTTTCGCCGTCTTGGCCGTGGCGGGCATTGCCGGATGTGCCCCCGCCCCGGTTTCCAAACAGGTCACTCCGGAAGAGGCGGCCCGCCGTGCCGGCCTGCGCCGTGAACAGTTTTCAAACCAGGCGAAAGGGACACAGAAGATCGAAGGGGCCGATGGCAGCACAACCGAACTCCTCCCCGACCAAGATCTCGCGCAATACGGGTTGACCCTCTACCCCGGTTCGGTGGCCAAGGCCGACACCGCCTACCGCAAAACCGACCCGAAATCGGTGACCGTGTTCTATACGTTGTTGACCAGCGACCCGCAAGAAAATGTGGTCCGGTTCTATGAAAAGGAAATGAAAGCCAAAGGCAAGCCATCGGGCAAAACCGGGACGCTCTTGGTGGGGACGCTCAAAGATGGCAAGTCGGCCATCGTCACAGTGGTCGGAGACCAGGGTGCAGGTTCGCGGGCCGAAGTCCAAATCCTTTCGCCGCGCTGAGCCGTTGGCAACCGATGCGCGGCCTGGCGCGTTTGAACCTTAGGTAAAGCGATGAAGTGGTGGAAGGCATTCGCCGGGATTGCAGTTCTTTCCGGATTCGGCTATGTTGTATGGGCCCAAGCCAACACTGGTCACATGCCGTGGGAAAAGGCCATTGCCGGGAGTTCCAAGCCGGCTCCGGTGTCGCTGCCCAAAGGCACGCCGGTTGAGTTGATTCTGCTTGAAGGAATCGACGCAGGCGGAACAAAAGAGGGTGAAACGGTCGATATGGCCGTGCTGAAAGACGTCGTCATCCAGGGCAAAACGGTGATTCCTCTCGGCACCAAGGCAGTTGCCGAGGTGTCCAAATCTCGCGGAGCCAGTTTGCTGGGGGCGGTGACCAACCGGCCGGCCCGGCTCGAGATCACGCTCAAGTACATCATCCTGCAAGGGGGGCGGAAAATCCCGATCTCCCTAGAAAAAGGAGAATTTACCTACATCTTCACCCAAGAGAACACTGCCGAGCGATTGAACGCGGCAAAGGTTGATAACCTATGGAACGACCCGGGTGCGCGCGACGCCTTGATCGGGATTGCCAAAAGCGCGGTCGATGGAAAAGGGATGGCAGATGGGCAGGCGCAGTTCAAAAACCTGGCCGACCGGCTCGGCATGGAAAAGTCCAAGCAGCTCTCCGAAAATCCAACATCCGGGCTGACTCTTGACCAGGTTTTGGGGGCGATGGCCGACAACGACACCGGATCGATGCAAGGCGCCCAAGCCGTATTACTTGCCCAAGCGGTCGGCGAAGTAAGCGACCTCGTCTCAAGCGTGGATCACAAAGTCCGCGGGATTTTCAAGGGCCGGACGATCCGCGCCAATATGGGCACCCCGGTCATGGTGTGGACGGCCGAAACCGAAAAGTTCTGACGGGTCGGCCTTAGAACAGACCTTGGAGTTTCCCGGTTGAATCTCCAAGGTGGTCCATGCGGACTCCCACTTTGTCCAGCATGTTCAAGAACAGATTGGTGAGAGGGGTTCGGTTGTTGTAAACCAAGTGCTGGCCCACGGGCACGCCGCCGCCGCCGCGCCCCGCCAAGATCAGGGGGAGGTCGTCGTGGTTGTGCCGGTTGCCGTCGCTGATCCCCCCGCCAAACAAGATCAGCGAGTTGTCCAGCAGGGTTCCGTTGCCGTCGTCGATTTTTGACATGCGGTCCAGGATGTATGCGAATTGATCCAAGTGGTACCGATCGATTTGGGCTTTCTTCGCCAGCTTGTCCTCGGCATTCCCGTGGTGGCTGATGTCGTGGTGTCCATCAGCGATTCCGAGTTCCTTGTAGGCGCGGTTGCTGCCTTCGTTGGCAAACATGAAGGTCGAAATCCGGGTCAGGTCGGCCTGGAAGGCTAGAACCATCATGTCGCCCATCAGCCGGATGTGCTCGCCCCGGTCTTGGGGCGTGCCGCGGGGAACCTGCAACCCATCCAGATTCATTTGTTTGGCCTGGGATTCGTAGTTCTTCAGGCGGGCTTCGATATCCCGGATGGAACTGAAATACTCCTCGACCTTTTGTTGGTCGCGCGTGCCCAGCTTTTTGTGGAGGGCTTCGGCATCCTGACTGACAAAGTCGAGAATGGAGAGGTCATATTTTTGGCGCTTGGCCCTAGCTTCCGCCGTTTCGATGTCGTCCGGCGACCCGAACAGCCGCTCAAACAGGACGCGTGGGTTGGCTTCTTTGGAGTTGGGAGTATTTTCCGACCGCCAAGAAATCGCGCTCGAATAGGCGCAGGAGTAGCCGGAGTCGCAATTGCCGGCGAGGGCGCCGCGCTCGCAGCCCAATTCCAAGCTGGCGAATTTGGTCAGCTTGCCCAGCTCATTCGCCGCAACTTGGTCAACCGAAATCCCGCATTGGATGTCGGTGCCGGCGGTTTTCCGGGCCTGGACACCGGTCAGCCAAGTGGCGGCCGACCGGGCGTGGTCGCCAGGACCGTCGCCGTTGGCAAAGGCCTTCATTTGGCTCAGCCCGCTGATCACGCTGAATTCGCTTTTCAAGCCGTTGAGCGAAGTCAGGGTGCTCGGAAGTTCGCCAAGGCGGCCGGGTGCCGCTGGCCGCCAGTGATCCATGTTGATTCCATTGGGGACGAACATGAACGCCATGCGAACCGGGCGGGATGGCACGGTAGACCCAAACGCTGCCCGCGGGGCGACACTTTCCAAAAACGGCAGTGAAACCAAGGCCCCGGCTCCCCGGAGAATGGTGCGTCGGCTGATCTTTTGATCCATGGCGGGCTTACTCATTGTACGGCTTGTTTGGCTGGTCGTTTCCGGAACGAATCGCTCAGGATAATTTCTGTGATGATTTTTGGCAGGGTGGCGTCTTTTCCGAGCTTTTTGGCAACCGCATTCGCCCAAACCTCGTCACTCGGCGTCATGCCGCGCCCGAGCGAGAACATCAAAAGTTTCCCCGTCAGCGTGCGTACGAAGTCCATGTTCCGGCTCCTGAGTTCACCCTTGAGCCCGTCTAACCCAACGGCCGACCGCCCCCCGGGCAGTTCCCCCGCCGCATCGACGGGGAATGACCCATCTTGCGTGCGGAAGACCCCGACCGCATCGAAATTCTCGAGCGTGAACCCGTAGCCGTCCAACGGGCGGTGGCAGCTGGCACAAGCGGGATCCTTCCGGTGTTGGGCCAGCCTCTCACGGATCCGGGTTGAGGTGATCGCTTCTTTGCTTTCGTCGAGCACGCCGACGTTTGGCGGGGGTGGCGGGGGGCCAGAGCCCAAAAGTTGATCCATGATGAACTTGCCCCGTTTGACCGGGGAAGTCCGGTTTGGGTTGCTGGTCGCCGTGAGCAAGGCCCCCATTCCCAGGATCCCGCCTCGATGGTTGGCCGAGACGTCGACCCGGCGGAACACTTCGTCGAAGTCGCCGGGGATTTGGTAATGCCGCGCAAGCCGGAAGTTCAGGTATGTCGATTTTCCTTCGAGGAACTCCGTGACCGGACGGCTGTTTGCCAACATATCTTGGAAATACAACGTGACCTCCTGGGCCATGTCGCCTTTAAGCTGATCATCGAACCCGGGGAATTGAGCGGGATCGGCCGTGTGCTCGGCCAGTCTCCCAATCTCGAGCCATTGTGAGGAGAAGTCCTGGGAAAACCGGACGGCCTTTGGGTCGGCCAACATCCGGTTAACTTGGGCAACCAAGGTCTTGGGGTCTTTCAATTGACCACTTTCGCCAAGCTTGGCCAAGGTTTCGTCCGGCATCGACCGCCAAAGGAAGAAGCTAAGCCGAGACGCCAGTTCGATCCCGCTGAGCTCCCGAGGGCCGGCAGAAGAATCCAACTCAACCCGGAACAAGAAGTTGGGGTTGACGAGCACGGCCTCCATGCCGATTCGGATGCCCTGCTCATAAGTGTCACCGTTGTCCCGCACAAGTTGATAGATGGCCAAAAGCCGGTTAGATTCGTCAGCGGTGACCGGCCTTCGATAGGCCCGCGAGGCAAACCGGTCCAGAACCTCCCGAGCGGCCGCCATGTGGTTTTTGGTTGCCGTCGGAAAAGCGATCAACAGGCGCCGGTGGGAATCCGGGATTTCCCCGGAAAGGCCTTGCGGCCCATCCAACGTCATCGCTTGCAGCAGCACGTTGCGATCCCGGCGGTCAGGGTTGGGATCGTTGGCGTTGTAATAGTCGTTGGTGAAGCGCAGGCCGACCGTGGCCGTCCCGGCCGGGAGCCGGATTGGGATCCCGATATCGTTCAAACCCGGTTTGGTGATCTGGATCCGCTGGAGGAGCTGTCGGTTGATGTAAACCTCGACGATCGCCGGCCCGACCGCAATCGCCGAAGCCCCCATCGCGAGCCGCAACTCGTAATCGCCAGGGGCGCAATCGGGGAAGTCATAGACAAAGTCACCGTTCGTTAAAAACACGAACCCGTCCTCAGCCATGCGGTTCGGCTCGGCATACCGGCCTTTTTCCAGGGAGGCTGTCCGGATTTTCGGTTTGGCCACCACAACCGCCTTTTCAACGGCCGACCGAGCCGCTTTCAAATACATGTCGATGTGGAGGGGGGTCAATGTCAAGACGTCGCCGATGTTGTCGAACCCGTAGCCGACATCGTCGCTCGGGAAATCTTTGCTGAAATCACCGTCGATGTACAGCAGGTCTCGGAGCACGTAGTTGTATTCCGTCCGGTTGAGCCGCCGGATCGTGACTCGGCCCGGCTGCTCGGCAGTGCCGTCCAAGCTCAGGGCCCTAAAGATCCAGTCCGCCATGCGGTTCCGCTCATCCAAAGTGGGCGAGGGATCCATCGGGGGCATCACCTGGCTGCGGATGTTCTGGACGACTTTTTGGAACAGCTTTGGCGCGCCGGCCACCGATTTCGCCGAGGTGAATTTTTCAAAATCCAGGCCGGCTGGCGGATTTTTGCCCGAGTGGCAGTCCATGCAGTACGTGTCGAACAACTTGCCGACATCGGCCTTATACTGCTTGTCTAGCGACGAATACGGATCTTGGGGGCTCGGCTCCCCTTTTGTCGGGGCCCAAACCGCCCCTAAGAACGCGAAAACCGCAAGGGTGGGGAGAATTGGGGCGGTGCGCATTGGGCCGAGTCCTTATTGTACGATGGATCTGCTGCCGGAACGCAAAGACATCTCGTATCATTAACAACAGATGATGAAAGCCGCTTTGATCTCCATCCCTATCTTGATCGCTTTTGCGGGCGTCGCCTATGCGCTCCTGCCAAAACAGACGACACCAAAGAATATGAAGGATTCCACCTTGGCCGACTTCAAAGCCAAAGACATCATGGGAGAAGAAGTTGCGCTGAAAAAATATGTCGGCAAAACCGTCCTCATCGTCAACGTCGCCAGCAAATGCGGGAACACCCCGCAATATGCTGGGCTTGAAGCGCTTTACGAAAAATACAAGGATCAAGGATTGGTCGTGCTTGGGTTCCCGTGCAACCAGTTCGGCGGCCAAGAGCCCGGAACCGAAGCCCAGATTAAGGAATTCTGCGAATCCACCTATCACGTCAAATTTCCGATGTTCGCAAAAGTCGATGTGAAAGGCGAAAACGCCGACCCGATCTACAAGTGGCTGGTTCATTCCACAAGCAACCAAAACGACGTGGAGTGGAACTTTGCCAAATTCTTGGTTGGCAAAGATGGAAAGACCGTGACCCGCTTCGGCGCCCGGACTCAACCGGAATCGGAAGAAGTGGTAGCGGCGATTGAAAAATCGTTGGCCGAGTAAGTTACCGTTCGGCCCCGGGAGGATCTTGGTCGATGCTCCCTTCAAACAATTGGCGGAGCCGTTCGCGCTCCGCCCGTTCTTTTTCGCGGTTGCGGACTTTGCCACGGAATTCGTCGAATTCGCGGTTCTCATGTTTCTTCCGCTTAGCCCGGTCGACCATGCCAGGGTAGAGCTTCCCGAGTTGCCCCCGGCCGTAAAACCAACCCAAAGCCAACGGGAGGCTCACGGCAATCCCAAAAATCGGGTTGCCCATCCCGTAACTAAGAATGCACAAGGCCAATTCGAGGATCGCCAAGGTTCGGAACGTCAATGGGAACCCCATCAAACTCATGGACCGGTTCGGATCCATCCCGCAAACCGTGACCACGAAGAAAGTGGTCGGGAGCCAAAAGCTGGAAAGGTAAGGGATTGGGGATGGCGCAACCCGTTGGACAAGGGCCGCCACAATCCCGCAACACGCCGACGCCACGAAAAAGTGCGCAAGCAGCGATTTGAGGCCGAATTTGCGCTCGAATTCACCCGCAAAGTTGTAAAACCAGACCAGGATGATCGCATAGAAGATCAGACCGAGGCCGAATCCGCCTTGCTCGACAAAGGGGTAGGTTAAGAGCTGCCAAGGCTTGCCCAGGTCGTATCCGAAAGCGAGCGCAAGGGTTAGGGCAATGCCAAATTGGGGGATCCACAGAATAATGAACATAGCCAGGGAGGCGATGATCAGCCCGATCGTTCCGGGAGTCTGAGAACGTTGGATACGGGAAAAGTAGCTGCGCGACGCCATCGACTTTAACCATTATGTCGGCAAAATTGCGGCATTTTGCGATAGGTTTGGTTCAAGATGGTTGGTGGCGCGCGTGGCGGTGGGAAGCGAATCAGGGGGATCGACCGTCCTGAATCCGTAACTGGGAACGCCCGCATGCCCCTGGCGGTTTGGGCCGGGATTGGTTGAGGACGAGAAAATGCAGTACTTCGTGATTTGGAATGACGGGCAGAAATTTGGCCCCGCCGACATCCAGGTGTTGAACGAGTGGATCGCCCAAGGGCGGATCACCCCGGCCACCGAGCTCGAATCTGTGGCTGACGGTTCGCGGCTCCAAGCCGGCAGCCTGCCGGGGCTCAATTTCGGCGGCGGAATGGCGGCGCAGCCGCAGCAGCCTGTGCAGCCGCAACAGCCCATGCAGCCGATGCAGCCGATGCAACCGGCGATGGCTCCGGCCCCATCGGGCGGCGACCAGTATTTTGTCATCGGCAACGATGGCTCCAAATATGGGCCTGCCGACGTGGCGACCCTCTCGCAATGGGCGGCCGACAACCGTCTTTCCCCCAATTCGCAACTCGAAAATGCCGCCACCGGTGCCCGCGTGGTCGCTTCGATGGTTGCCGGAATCATGTTCCCAACCGCCGCATCGGCGGCCGCCAGCCCCCTCAGCCCCAACCAGCCGATGGGACAGTCCCAAGGCTACAGCGCCGGCCCGACCAACTACCCCCGCGAGTTCAGCGACCCGAACGCGGGCAACACAGAATTCATCATCTCGATCATCTGCTCCGTCATCGGGCTCCTCTGCTGCCCATGCCTGTTCAGCACCGCTGGAATCGTCCTGGGGAACATGGCACAAAAGAAAGGGCACAAGAACGGACAGGTCGCCATGATCATTGGCATCGTAAGCCTAGTGCTCGGCTTTGTCATCGGGGCGGCCGTGAATATGAACAACCCGGCTTTTCAAGAACTTATGCGAGGCGGACGGTAACCGCCTGACTTGAGGAAGGAAAACTATGGACAACATGGAAAGCAACTATCCGCGCGGATCGCAACCAACCGAAGCCGACCTGGGAGGCTGGAACTGGGGCGCATTCTTTCTGAACTGGATCTGGGCCCTTAACCACAAGTACTACTTGGGGTTGGTCTCGCTCATCCCTTGCGTCGGGTTCTTTATGGCCATTTACATGGGCATCAAGGGCAACCAGATCGCCTGGGAAAGTGGCCGGTTCCCTGATGTCGAAGAGATGAAGAAATGCCAGGCCATCTGGGCCAAGTGGGGCGTCATCATCTTCTGCGTCGGCTGTGCCCTGCAGATTGTCAACATCATGATGACGGGTGCGTTAGCGGCCGCGGGCGCGGCTGGCAACCGCTAAGCCCAATGACCGAGGGGGTTCTGGGCCAACGCGCTTAGAACCCCCTTCCCGAAAGGTGAGCGGGTAATGTGTGTCAGTCTTGAGCCGGCGGCCTGATTGGATCAACCTGCAAACCGTGCTGACCGCCATCTGCGGAATTGGGATGGCCGTGTGCTGGTTTCCATCCTTCCGCTCCGCGGCTTATGTGTCAATCGCCGCCGGATCCTGGTTCGCCCTAAAATCAGCCTGGGAATCCTTGCGAGAGCGGCAGTTCGATGTCAACCTCCTCATGGTTCTTGCTGCTGCCGGTGCCATCGTAGTCGGACACCCAGAGGATGCCGCCGTCCTCCTTTTCCTGTTCAGTTTGAGCTCGACCCTGGAAGAGTTCGCCCTCGGCAAAACCAAGTCGGCCATCGAGGCCCTTGTGCGGCTCCGGCCACAAAACGCCCTCCTCATCCGAGACGGCCAAAAAGTCGAAGTCCCGGTTGAGCAACTTCAACTGGGTGACCTCATCCAAGTCAACCCGTTCGACCGCTTGCCGACGGATGGTGAAATCGTCTCCGGAATCAGCTCGATCGACGAAAGCGCCATGACGGGAGAATCGGCACCCGTCGCGGCTGCCGTGGGCGGGCAGGTCATGGGCGGCACCCAAAACCTGGAAGGGATGCTCACGGTTCGGGTGACCAAACAGGTGGGCAACAGTGCGTTGGACCGGATCGTCGAATTGGTCCAAGACGCCCAAGAAAACAAGGCGAGCGGCGAACGGATCAGCCAATGGTTCGGGCAAACCTACACCATCGTCGTCTTGGCGGCATTTGCCCTGAGCTGGGGAATTCGGTTGATGTTGGGCCAGGGGATGCAGGCTTCCTTCTACTCCGCCCTCATTTTGCTTGTCGGGATGAGCCCCTGCGCCCTCGTCATCTCCGTTCCGGCGGCCACGCTTTCTGCCCTTGCCCATGCCGCACGGAGGGGCATCCTTGTCCGGGGGGGAGAGTTCATCGAAAAAGCCGCCTCGATCACAATTGTCGCCCTCGACAAAACGGGCACGCTCACGTTGGGCCGCCCGCGGCTGAATGAGGCGGCAATCGGGGGCACGATCTGGAAGCCGGGTGAGGATCCCGGCGCGTCAGCCCCCATCTTGGCCAAGGTTGCCGCCGCCGAGAACTATTCGACCCACCCGCTCGCCGTCGCCTTGGTGCGGGAAGTCAAAGCCTCTGGCATCGAGATCCCCGAAGCCGACAATGCCAAGACCATCCCCGGCAAAGGACTCTCCGCAACCGTCGGCGGCGGGGAAGTCTGGGTCGGCAACGACCGCTTGCTGACCGAAAACGGATTTGACATCCCCGAACTCTTGGAATCCCGGGCGGCCGAGTGGAAGGCAAAGGGCGAAACCACCGTTTTTGCGGCCGGGGAGGGGTTCCGCGCTGTTTTCGGGTTCGCCGATGAAATCCGGCCGGAGGCATCGGCCGTGGTCAAAGATCTCAAAGGGTTGGGGGTTGGGCAGGTGGTGATGCTGACGGGCGACAAGGCCGAAACCGCCCAAACCGTAGGGCAGGCCACCGGGGTGACGGATATCTCGGCCGGGCTCTTGCCGGAAGACAAGGTCAACAGGATCAAAGCCCTCTCTGACCAGGGTTCGGTTCTGATGGTCGGCGATGGCGTCAACGACGCCCCCAGTTTGGCCCTGGCCACCTTGGGCGTGGCGATGGGTGGCCTCGGGTCGGACGTGGCGTTGGAAGCGGCCGACGTGGTACTCAGCCACGACCGGTTGGATCGGATCCCGGAACTGATCCGGTTGGGCCGCCGGACAAAAGCAGTGGTCACCACAAACTTGGTGTTTGCCGGCGCGGTGATCTGCTTCCTCACCTTTGGGTCTTTCCTCATCAACCTGCCGCTGCCAGTGGCCGTGGTTTGCCATGAGGGTTCCACCCTGATCGTCATCCTCAATGGGCTGCGCCTGCTGCGCTGACCCGGTGCGGCCTCCCCGGTAGACTTTGCGGCGTGAGGGAACGCATCGTCGCCGTCCTGGGAGCTGGGAACATGCGAACCGCCCCCCTTGTCAGCGCAACCCTTGCCCGGTGGTACCCCGACGTCCCGTTTGGAATCCGCTTGTTTGACGCCAATCCCGAAAGGCTCGACCTTGCCGACCTCCTGCTGCGGCGGTTGCTCGACGATTGGAACGATGAGATCCCAGTGGCATCCAGCCAATCGGCAACCGATGCGTTGGACGGGGCAACCGAGGTCATCGTGACCATGCACGAGGACTGCGCCCGACGGATGACCAGCCGCGGTTGGTCGCCTAACCTCGAATATTTTGAATCCGCCAATACCCTCGATCTTTATGGCGGAGGGGATCGGAACCGGCCAACCCCGGTGGAACAACTTTCGGAGCAGACGCGGCGGCTCCTGGAAAACCCGGGTCTAGAATCGGGCAGCCGCGAAGATGCGATCCGCGAGTCCATGGCCCAGATTCTGGAAATCATCCCAGAAGAAGCAAGACTCCTTTCATTGACCCGTGGCGTGCTGCTCCCCGTTGAGAGGCCCTACGCCCATTTCGATTGGCCCCCCCCGGTTGCCGAAATGGGTCTCCAGCTAGTCCCCCACCAAATCCTCCGTTGGGTGCGCGGGGATGAGAAGATCGAGCCTCTTGCTCAAGCTGCCGATGCCTCGCCCGTGATGGCATGGCTCAAGGACTCCGAAGCCGGATAGAATGGCATTCCGTAAGGAATGGCGGCCCATGCCGAAATCGATTGACATCCAAACTTGGCAGAAACTCGACCCAAAAGTCCGGACGTTGTGGCGGGTTAGTAATGCCATAGCGACTCTCGTCCTCGCCGGGCTTGCCGCCGGGTTGGATGTCCTTTTCCGCCACGAAGTGCCGGGCTGGAAAATCTTTCCCTTTGCCCTCCCGGTTATTGTCATCGTCTTTGTCGGTGGCATCGGACAATTCTTGGTGGACAAGAGCTTTGACTGCTACCGGTTTGAGTTGGGTGAAGAAGACCTGGCGGTCGCCAAGGGGATTTTTTGGAAGAGTTGGCGGTTCGTCAACCGGAACCGTGTGCAACATGTCGACGTCACGAGCGGGCCGGTCGCCCGGGCCCTCGGGTTGGTCCACGTTTCTATCTTTGTCGGGGGCATGCACACTGCCGCTGCCTACATTCCCGGCGTCAGCCAACACGAGGCCGAAGTTCTACGCAGCAGCCTGGTGCGCGCATCGGACGCCGGGGCGGCACCCCAACCAGAAGCCGGGGCGACAGATGCCTGAAACCGTCTTCAACCGCCTCAACCCGCTGACCGCCGTCATCGAACTCCAAAGGTTCATCCGACGGTTTGCTTTGGTCATCGCCACAGGGATCTACATGGTCCTGAACGGCGGCCGCCGCGACGAAATGAGTGGGGAACTGATTGCCGGGGCAGTCGGTGCGCTCGTCGTGATCCCCGCGTTGCTCCGGTATTTCAGCTACGGGTATGCCGTGCAAGAGGGCAAATTGCTGGTGAGGTCCGGGATTTTCGTCAAGAACTTGCGCACCATCCCGCTCGACCGCATCCAAAACATCAACGTCAAGCGGGATTGGCTCCATCGGATCCTTGGACTCGTCGAATTGGAAATTGAAACCGCTGCCGGGGCCAAGCCCGAGGCGACAATCTCCTCGCTGAACGAAGAGCAGGCCCATATCCTGCAGGCCCAACTCCTTGGCCAGCAAGCCCGGAGCTACAGCCGGATCAACCGGGGCGAAGAACGGCTCATCCTCTACAAACCCACCCTCTACGAATTGTTCTTGGTGGGTGTGAGCGAAAACCGGGCCGGGGCAATGATTGCGGCCGTTGCGGGCCTGAGCTTTTTCCAACCCCTGCTCACCAAAGCGTTGGAATCCCAGTCGGGCTCGATCAAGTCCAGCCACTTGCAGGGGGCAGAGGTCTTCAAATTCATGATCTTGGGAATCCTCGCCTTCCTGGTCTTCGGCTGGCTGGTCTCGATCATTGGCACGTTCGTCAAGTATTACGGATTCGAGCTCAGCGAGCGGGATGGAAAGCTCAGGCGGGCCTATGGGCTAATCAACCATTTCGAAAACATGATCCCCGTCAACCGGATCCAAACCGTCCACATCGACCAGAACTTGTTCCAAAGATGGCTGGGGGTTTGCAAGATGTATGCGGCAACCGCCGGCGGGATGGCTTACGAATCTAAAGGCGGCGAGGGCGAGGGCAGCCAGCAACACACCCACAGCGCCCCCCTGCTAACCCCGGTCTTGCGAGACCCGATGCGGGAGCACCTGCTGAAATCCACTCTCCCCAAATACGACCTCAATCATCCCGAATATAGGCCGGTGAGCCCCAAAACGGTTTGGAGGCATTTGCGTTCGGCAATTTGGCCCGTTCTGCTCGTCGGCGGCGGACTCTTTGGCTTGGCCACCCTGTTTCGGCGCAATGTACCGGACGCCTTGAAAACCGCTCCGCTCCTGGCCCAGCCCTGGTTGCCGTTCGCTGTTGCTACGCTGCTGGCCGGCCTCGCCATAGTGGCGGGTGTTGTTTACTCTCGGTTTATGCGTTGGAGCGAGAGCAACCATGTCATCGCCACCAGAACCGGGTGGTTCAAAACCCGGTGGAACTTCCTTCCCATGCCAAAGATCCAGTTGACCGAAGTGACCCAGAACCCCGCCCAAAGGTTGTTTGGGCTGGCAACCGCCCGGTTCAGTTCGGCAGCTTTGGCCTTTAAGCACACAGAAATCGACGACATCCCCTTGGACGAGGCGATCACGCTCGCTCACCGCACCCACCTTGTCGCAGGCGAAACCCGCGACTCCCTCTTTGATGGGTTTTGACCATGGCTCGCAGACCCACCCTCAGCCCCACCAAACTGACGACCTACCTGGCCTGCCCGGTCAAATACTATTGGACTTACGTCAATCCCAAAGGCAAATGGTATTTGCGGTCCAAGAGCTACTTCAGCTTTGGCACAAGCCTCCACTCCGTCTTGCAGCGGTTCCATGATTCGAATGACCAAGGCGTGACCACAACCGCCGAAGCCGTTGCTGCTTTGGAAGAAAGCTGGATCGAAGCCGGATATGCCAGTCAGGATCACATGATGCAAAGCCTGGCCGAAGGCAAACAGATCGTCGAAATGCACGTTGAACGGTCTCTCCGGGAACCGGTCACCGCACAAACCATCGTCGTGGAAAAGTTGTTCCGCCGAGACCTTGGGCCATTCGTTCTCATTGGTCGTGTTGACCGCATCGACGAGCACGAAGACGGCACGATCGAGATTATCGATTACAAATCGGGCCGGGAATCGGTCACCGAATCCGAAGTCCGGGACGACCTGGCGATGGCGTGCTACCAACTCATCCTGCAGGAGCATTTCCCGGGCCGCCCGGTCACTGCCTCCATCATCGCCGTCCGGACGGGCCAAAAGGCCACCGCCCAACTCTCATCGGATGAACTCACCCAATTCCAGTTGGAGGTCACCGAACTCGGAGAGGGGATTTTGAACCGGGAATGGGTGGATGTTGACCCTTATTTCAAGGAAAGGCTTTGCCCCCATTGCGATTTTGTGAGCTTGTGCCGTCAAACCCAGACCTTCTCCGAGTCACCGTAACCGGCTGCAACGGTTGGCCGTCCATTCGGGTATGAGCATTGCCGGGGCACTTTTGGGCATGATCGCCGCCAATCCGCCGACTTCGACCGACCTCACCATCTACAACGGCGGATTTGCGCTCGTCCGGGAAAGCCGCAACCTGGAACTTAAGACCGGCCTGCAAGACGTCGCCGTCCAAGATGTCGCCCAAATGATCGAGGCTAACAGCGTGGCGATCCGCAGCCTCAGTTCGCCAGGCAGTTTTAGCGTTCTTGAGCAGAACTACCAATATGACCTCATCTCCCCGATCGCGATCTTGAACAAGGCAGTTGGGTCGCAGATCACGTTCAACCGTGTATTCCCCGATGGCAGCCGGGAACGCCTCACCGGCACCCTGATGAGTGCGCCCACCCAGATCGTCTCCGATGCCAACGGCGGGCAAAGCCACACATGGAACGGCATGGTCATTCAAACGGCCGATGGCCGCGTGATTTTGAACCCCAGTGGAGAGATCGAAGTGGATTCAATCCCCGCCGGGCTCATCACCAAGCCGACCCTGGTGTGGAAGCTCGATTCTGCCCAAGCCGGGACGAACAACGTCGAGCTCAGCTACATCACCCAAGGAATGTCCTGGAAGTCGGACTATGTGCTTTCTTTGGATGACCAAGGGAAGAAGGGCGATTTCAAAGGGTGGGTTACGCTCACCAACAACTGCGGAACCAGCTTCTCCGTCCGGATCCTCAAGCTTTTAGCGGGAGACGTGCAACGGGTGACGAACCAACCCACCGGGGGGTTTGGGGGTGGTGGAGCCCGTATGGCCGCCAAAGCCGCTGATGCCAACCAATTCGAAGAAGAGCAGTTTGCCGATTACCACCTGTACACCCTCACCCGGCCGACCGAAGTCCGCAACCGCGAAATCAAGCAGGTCAGCCTCCTAGAGGCCCTCAACGTGCCGGTCAAAAAGAAGCTCGTCGTGGACGCCATGCGCTACTACCGGGGCTACCAACCCAACGAAGGGCAGGTCGGGATGGGCGAGATCAAACCCCTCATCCAGTTGGTGATCAAAAACGACAAAGCCAGCAACCTGGGCATGCCGCTCCCCATGGGGACGGTGAAGGTTTACCAGCGCGATAGTTCGGGTTCTTTGCAGTTGCTGGGCGAAGACAACATCGACCACACCCCCAAGGATGAGGAAGTCACGCTCACCGTTGGCCGCGCTTTCGATATCCGCGCTGAACGCAAACGAACGGCTTTCAAATGGTTCCGGGTCGACGGCAACATCCATGGCGCGGTCGAAACCTTTGAAATCGAGGTTCGCAACCGTAAAGAATCCGCCGAAAGCGTCACCGTCCTGGAACGCCATTGGTGGGAACACGTACTTAGCGAGATGAGTATGCAGCCCAAGAAACTGGACGCCAACACGTACGAGTTCACCGTCGATCTCAAACCGAACGAAGTCAAAACCATCAAATACACCGTTACCACCCGTTGGTAAGGCCCCGGGCGGCGTCTGCCATACTCTGAGGGGATGGGCCGACTGATCGCTGCCGCAGACGTGGGGAGTAATACCGCACACCTGCTGATCGGCCATCTCACCAATTCGGGGCTTAAACGGCTCGTTAACCAAAGCGAATGGCTTTCTTTGGGGGAGGTCGTCAGCCGGCATGGCGAGATCCCTGATGACAAAGTCAAAGAGTTGATGGCGACTTTGGCGCAATTCCGGTCGCTTCTCGACGAATACAAAGTCGAAGCTTCGGCTTTTTTCGCCACCGAGGCGATGCGCCAAGCCGAAAACCACGACGAAGTCTTGGAAGAAGCGAACCGGCGGTTCGGTATCGCTATCCAAATCATCTCCCCGCTCCGGGAAGCGGAGTTGAGCTACCGCAGCTGCCAGATCGACTGCAAAGGGGATGAGCCGATGCTCATGGTCGAAGCCGGGGGCGGGAGCGTTCAAGTCGCCCTATGCGAGAACCGCTCGATCCAAAGGCTTGCCAGCCTCCCCATCGGATCAGGGGCATTGAGGGCACGGAGCGGCCTGGATCAACCGCCGACCGGGTACGCCGTTGAGAAGGCGCTAGAAATTATCGAGATCGAATGCGACGAACTCACCGGCTACCCGCCGGTAAAACGCATCGTGGCCTGCGGGGGAGTCAGCCGAGGGCTGTGGCGCGCCTTGCATCCCGATGGCGAAAAGATGATGCACGTCGAAGAATTGGACTTCTTGGCCTGGGACTGCGCGCGGCTGGATACCGAAGTCATCGTGGATCGGTACGACGTCAAAATCAACCGCGCCCGCACTTTGCTCGCCGGATCTCTGGTCCTCCGGCACATCTTGGGGCTGTTCGGGCATAGTGAATTCCAAGTCAGCCAATACGGCGTGCGCGAAGGGGCGATTTTGGAACTCGGCGATTCGTTGGATGAACAATGGATGGTGGGCAAGGGCAAATGACCGGGCACCCCCGCTACGTCAACCGGGAATGGAGTTGGTTGCAATTCAACGGCCGGGTTCTGGCAGAAGCGGCAAACCCGGAAAACCCCTTGCTGGAGCGGCTGAAGTTCCTCGCGATTTTCGAGTCGAATCTTGACGAGTTCTATATGGTCCGCGTCTCGGGTCTGATCGAACAAGAGGCCGCGGGCATGAGCCAGCTATCCCCCGATGGCTTATCGGCCTCGCAGCAACTGCAAATGATCGCCGAGGTTGTCAAGCCTCTACGGGCCCAAGCGGCGCAAGTCTGGCGGGATCTTTCTGACAGCCTCGACGAGGCTGGGATCCGAATCATGGGTTTCTCCGAACTCGATGAGCCGGTTCGCGAGCAACTCACTTTGTCGTTTGAACGGGAGATTTTCGCCCTCCTTACCCCGCTGATGATGGAACCGGCCATGACCTTCCCATTCATCAGCAACCGTTCCCTCAACCTCGCGGTCGAACTCGGCGATGGTGCAGAAACCCAGTGGGCGCGGGTCAAAGTCCCCCCACTGTTGCCCCGGCTTGTCCCGATCCCCGGCGACCCACAATCCTTCATCTTGCTGGAGGACTTGATCGTCGCCCACCTCTCCTATCTTTTCCCCGGGGTCGAAGTTCGGGGGGCCCACCTGTTCCGGGTGGTCCGCGATGCTGACATCGAAATCCGCGAACTGGAGGCCGCCGACCTGATTGATGCCGTTGAAAAGACGCTCCGGATGCGCCGGTTTGGCGACCCGGTGCTGTTGGAAGTCGACCAGGGGTTACCCCGGGCCGGCCTCCGCCTCCTTATGGAGCAATTGGAACTCCAAGAAGATGACACGGTGGAGGTGGACGGGCGAATCGGCTTCGATTTCCTATGGGAAATCGCGCACCTCGACCGGCCGGAACTCAAATTCGAACCCCACTTGCCCTACCGGGCAGAAGCGGTCTGCAATGCCGAACAGCTTTTCGGCCAAATCCGCCAACGGGATGTGCTGATCCATTTGCCGTACGACGACTTTGAACCCGTCCATGCCTTCGTGCGATCGGCGGCCAACGATCCACGGGTCATTGGCATTAAACAGACCCTGTACCGGGTCGGCGCAGAATCGCCCGTGGTCGAAAGCCTGCTTGCCGCCGCCGAAGCCGGAAAGCAGGTTGCGGTGATGGTCGAACTCAAAGCCCGGTTCGATGAAAACAACAATTTGGTTTGGTCGCGCGCGCTGGAACGGAGCGGCGTCCATGTTACCTACGGGACGGTCGAAATGAAAGTCCACTGCAAGCTTTGTTTGATCGTACGCAAAGACGAGGATGGTATCCGGAGCTATGCCCACATCGGCACAGGGAACTACAACCCCAGCACGGCCAAACTTTACACCGACCTTGGCCTCTTCACCAGCGACCCCGAAATCTGCCAAGACATCACCGAACTTTTCAACTATCTGACCGGAAAGAGCCGACAAGTCAAATACCGGAAGCTCTTGGTCGCCCCCCTCGACCTCCGCGAACAGATCATCGACCGGATCGGCAGGGAAATCGAAGCGTTCCGGCGAACCGGCCAAGGGAGGATCGCCTTTAAACTCAACTCATTGGTTGATACCGAAGTCATTGATGCCCTCTATGAAGCCAGCCAAGCGGGGATCCCGGTGGATCTTGTCGTCCGAGGCATCTGCTGCCTGCGGCCTGGCGTACCCGGGCTCAGCGAAAACATCCGCGTCGTCAGCGTGGTTGGGCGGTTCTTGGAACACAGCCGGATCTACTATTTTGAGAATGGCGGCGAGGAGGAAGCTTTCATCGGGAGTGCGGACATGATGCGTCGCAATTTGGATCGCCGGATCGAGGTCTTGGCCCCCGTCTCGGATCCGGCCCAAATCGCCTATCTCCGCGACAAGGCAATCGGCCTGGCTCTTGAAGACAACGTCAAAGCCTGGCAGATGATGCCCGAGGGCCACACCGTCCGCATGGCCAAGATGCGCGGCAAGTCGCGCAACTCTCAAAACGAACTCTTGGCCCTGGCCGCCACCAAAGTCCTGCCCCCGGTTTGATTGAGTTCAGTTCCTCAAGTGTGGGAAGGAGATGCGGCAAACCTATTTCCCCTATCCGGCCGATCTTGGCAATCGATTGGGAAAGGGATACCCTCCCCAAGTCTGGGGAGGGAAGGGAGGGGTTGCCGCCGACTTGGAACCCGGGCTTAGGAACCCCTATTCCCGGGCGACCCATTTGTTGCACCCCTCCGAAGGCCGGGAGAGGCTCCAATTGAATCAGCGGACTACTGAGTTCCGCCGAACAGGCTCTTCAGGGGACCGTCGATCCGGGGCCGTTCGGGTTGCATCGCAAACTCATACGCCATGGCGTAGAGGAGCTTCGCCGTGGTCTGGAGTTTGTCGAAGTCGATTTGGCTCACTTCGTCGCTCGGGCGGTGGTAGTTTTCGTGCGAACCGCTGAACAGGAAGATTGCCGGGACGCCTTTGGCAATGTAGCTGTAATGGTCGCTCCGCTGGTAGTAGCGGTTCGGGTCGCTCGTCGTGTCATAGGTGTCCAGCAGGTTCATTTTCACGGTCGCATCGTTCACGGCGGTGAGCGTTTTCGTGATGTCGGAACTGATGAGCTTGGGCCCGATCACATAGATGCTGCGGCTGTCGGTGAGGTCGGCGTTTGCCGGGTTGGTGTCCCCAGGCTTTTTGGACATCCCGATCATATCCATGTTGACCTGGATGATCAGTTTGCTGAAATCGATCGTCGGGTGTGCCGCAAAATATTGGGACCCCCACAAGCCTTTTTCTTCGCCGCAGTGCCATACAAAAATCAGCGACCGCTTCGGCCGTTTGCCGGCGGCGACGACCCGCGCGATTTCCAGCATCGCAACCGTGCCGCTCCCATCGTCGTCGGCTCCGTTGTAAATGGTGTCGCCGCGGTTGTCGGCTTGGCCAACCCCGACATGGTCATAGTGGGCGCCCAGAGCCACGAATTCGTTTTTCAGGACTGGGTCAGATCCCCGGATGATCCCGATCACGTTTTGGGTGGTTTGGGTTTCGTTAACCGCGTTCAATTTTATGGAAACCGTCGGGGCATTGGGTGGGAACTCGGCCCGCACCGCATTGAGGGCCGAACTCTTGAGCGTTTCGCCGACTTCCGGCGACACGGTGATCGAGGGAACTCCTACGGGGCGGTCTGGGCTTTGGATGCCGAACCTGCCGCCCTGGGTCATGCGATCCACCTGGCGCTTCCACCCTTGTCCACCCGGCAAGCCCGAAACCGTCACCACAGCGGCGGCCCCATACCGTTTGGCGGCCACGGCGGGGGACTCCCAATTCGGGTCATTGAACGTGTCGCGGCGGGCAACCCCGTCCGGCAGCATGCCATCGGTGACAACAATCGCGCCTTTGAGGTTGAGCCCCTTCATCGGGTCGATCCCCTTTTGCGCATTCGTCCAACCCGATTTGACAAAAACCGCCGGTCCCTGGACATCGCCGGCAACTGCGGTGTCGGGCACATAGTCCGTGCCCAATTCCAGGGTCTTTCCATCGATCGCACAGACCGTGCCTTCGGCCTTGAGAACCGACCGGCCAAGCGTGATCATTTGGAAATATGTCCCGTTATCACCGCCGGGTTCGGCACCGTACATCTCCAAGTGCGAGGCGATGTACCGCGCAGCCAGATCTAATCCTTGCGATGGAGTGTCGCGGCCAAGGAGGAGGTCGCTGGCAATGAATTCAAGGTGCGCCTTGAGGTTGGTCTTCGAAATCTGGTCAACATCGGGCGCGTAGTTGCCCCAGCCGGGGGACGAAAGCAGGATTGCGGCAACGAGGCCGCCCAAGCGGGCTTGCATGCCTGTTTCTACCCCCAACACCATACGGAATGTCACATTGTCTCAATGAATTCTTCAAAGGCACCTTTGCCAAGGTTTCGCCGTCACAATAAAAAGCCGATACTTTAACCGGGAAACGCACTCCAGAATGAGCGACCTCAACCGCACACAAATGGCCCCGCCGCCAACAACTGACCCCAACAAAACCCAATTGGGGACACCGGTAGACCCTAACCGGACCATCATGGGTGCCCCGACCTATGAAGCCACGGTGACGATCAAACCCGTCCAATGCACCGTCTGCAAGTCGTTCAACCCTCCCGGTGTGATGTTTTGCGTGGAATGTGGGCTGATTTTCGACAAGGCTCTGGAAGGGGACGCATTCGGCGCCCCGTCGGTCCAAGTGCCGGTGTTGGTGGATGCCGATGGCCGCGAGCACAAGCTTAGGCCCGGCGCGGTGACCATTGGCCGGCAGGCCGACATCTTGATTGAGGACACGCGGGTTAGCCGACAACATGCAAAGGTTTCCTGGGAAGGCGGGTCGGTTTTCGTCGAGGATCTGGGCTCGACCAATGGAACCATGGTCGGCGGCAACCGGATTTCCGGTCGGACGGCCTTGGAGAACGGGGCAACGGTCAGCCTTGGCGGCTATGAGATGAAACTGGGACTGCCAGGAGAAGCCAACAAAACCCTCGCCGCCATGAGTGGCAAAACATCCGCCATGACGGCCCCCCCGGTGGCCAGCGGGGCCATCGCCCATTTGGTTGTCGATGGCGTCAAAGTCCCCTTGGTCAAAGGGAAACACACGTTCGGCCGCCGAGATTCCAACGCTATCCAGATATCCGACCCCTACGTGAGCGGCCAGCATGGCGAATTCGAGGTGACCGACGATGGCGTCCACATCACCGACACCGGCAGCACAAACGGAACGTTCGTCAACGAGGCCAAGCTTGCGGCGGGCCAAAAAACCTTGATCCACCCTGGCGACAGCATCCGCCTTGGGCAGTACGTCTTGGATCTCCAATTTGCGGGGCAAGGCTAGCCCATGGACGAAATCACGGCAGAAATCACCGTTGAAGCCGTCGTGCCCCAAATTAGGCTGCGGGTCAAACCTCACCTAAGTTTTGGGGCCAAGACCGACATGGGCAAAGTCCGCGAAAACAACGAGGACAAACACGAGTTCTTCATCGCAGAAAAAGAAAGCGACCTGGCCGCCAAAGGCCACGTCTTCGTCGTCTGCGATGGGATGGGCGGCCACGAAGCCGGTCAATGCGCCAGCGAAATCGCCTGCAAAACCTTTATCGATGTCTACCGCAGCCATCCGAGCGAGGACTATATGGCGGCGACCCGGGCGGCGGTGACGGCGGCCACCCGGTTCATCCACGACATCAGCCTGGCTATCCCCAGCCGCAAAGGCATGGGGACAACCCTTGTCGCCTTGATCTTCCGGCAAGATGCCGTCCTCATTGTCAACGTCGGCGATTCCCGGGCTTACCGGCTCCGGAATGGGGAAGTGGAGCAACTCACAACCGACCACACTTGGGTTGAGGAAACCGTGGCCGCCGGGATGATGACCCGGGAAGAAGCCGAAGCCCACCCCTACCGGCATGTCATCACCCGCGCCCTGGGCACCGAAAGGGATGTTGCGTGCGACCTCTTTGAACACCCATTGGCCGAAGGAGATGTCTTCATGGTTTGCTCAGATGGCGTGACAAACCATGTCGCCGACGATCAAATCGGCCGGATATTGGCAACTGCCCACCCGAGTGAAGCGGCCTGGCGATTGGTCGGAGACGCCCTTGTCGGAGGCGGATCAGACAACGCAACCGCCATCGTCGTCCGTGTCGACGGCTTGGAATTTTTGGAAACAGATCAGTAGTGCATCCAGGTAAACCTACGCCGTATGAGATCAACTATTGCCGCCCTCGTTACCCTGGCCGCCGTTGGCTGCCAGGCCCAGTTCGCTTCTCCTGCCCCTGAGATCCAAAAGCTCGCATGGATGGTCGGGACATGGACTTCCAGCGGCGAGTTCAATGTTCAAGGCTCTGCAATGGATTACACCGCTGAATGGACTGTCTCTATGGAAGGGCCGTTCATCAAGACCACCAACTCCCAAAAGCTTGCGGGGTTTGAGCTCAAGGAGACTTCCTACATCTCCTGGGATCCCGCCAAGAAAGAGTACTTGATGACGAGCTACACCAACCTTTCCGACCAACCCAGGGTGGAGCATGGCAAGTGGGTGGGAGAAGAACTCGTCTTCACATCCGATCCGTGGGTCGCGATGGGGCAAGAAACGCTGGCCCGTGCAACGCTGAAGAAGAAGTCGGATGATGAATTCGCCTTCAAACTCGAGTTCAAATCGCCCGATGGCTGGGCGGTGGTCTCCAGCGACCCGTTCAAACGGAAAAAGGGCTGAGACGTTGGGTCAAAGGCGGAGGACTTGGACCTTGTCCTCCGTCATCTCCAAAAACGTGCTCCACACCCCCTCCCGCCCAAAACCGGAGTTTTTGACTCCACCATAGGGCATCGCGTCAAACCGGAGGCTGGGCGAATCGTTGACGATCAGGCCGCCGGTTTCCAATTCGGAAAAGTACCGTTGCCACCGGTTTTGGTCGGCTGTCCACAAAGCTGTGTGGATTCCGAACTGGGAGGCGTTGACCCATGCAATCGCCTCGTCGTCGGTCTCAAACGGTTGCAATGTGACGACGGGGCCAAATGCTTCCTCGCGGCCAATCCTCATGGATCGCATCGGGTTTTCGATGACTGTGGGCTCGACGACCCGGCCGACGCGGTGCCCACCAGTCAGAATCGTTGCCCCGGATTCTTCGGCGTCGTCGATCAATGCCATCACGTTTTCGGCCGCCTCATCGGTAATCAGGGGACCGCAAACCGTTTCCCGGTCGAGCGGGTCACCGGTCGGGATAGCTTCGACCAGGGACAAAAACCGATCCTTGAACTCAAGGTAAACAGACCGGTGCACCAGAATGTGCTGGGCCGAAATGCAGATTTGGCCGGCATACGCAAACGCCCCGGCCACAAGTTTTTGCGCGGCGGTTTGCCAATCGCCGTCTTCCGCGACCACGCAAGTGGCGTCACCCCCGAGTTCCAATGAGACGCGCTTGCGGGGGAGCATCTCTTTGAGCATCCAGCCGACTTTGGGCGACCCGGTGAAGCTCACCATCTTGACCCGCTCGTCGAGGGCACATTTTTGGGCCAGTGCGGCGGGGGTGTTGAGGAAGTTGACAACGCCCGGTGGGCAGCCGGCCTCGTGGATGATCCTTCCCAATTCTAATGTGCTCAGCGCCCCGGTGGTGGGAGCCTTGACGACAACCGTGTTGCCTGCCGCCAAAGCTGGGGCGATTTTGTGCGCCGCCAGATTGAGGGGCCAGTTGTATGGGACGATCGCGAGCACCGGGCCAATGGGGACTCGGCTTGCCGTGCAAACCACGCCATCCGACCGCTCGTCATAAGAAACATCGATGATGCGTGGACTCGCCTGGCTGGGGAGTTGGGCGGCCAGGCGGAAGGTGTGGCTGAGGCGGCGGACTTCGGCTTCGGCCTGGGTGACAGGCTTGCCGATTTCTGCGGACATCAATTCAGCCAGTTCGGATGCCCGCTCATCGACGAGCCTAGCGATAGATTCCAAAAGGTTTTGTACGACGTGCGCCGGCTGCCGGCGCCAGCCGGCAAACGCTTCGATTGCAGAATCCAAAGCCGCGTTGCACTCGGGCCAGCCCGCTTCGGCAGCGGTTCCGACCAATTTGCCATTGTAGGGGGCGTAATGCTGGGATTTGCCAACCGACTGGTCGCATGGGCCGCCGACAAAATGCCCGCCAATCAACAGCTCGCAATGCACTTAACCATCATGGCATGGCTCTCCGTCTAGAATGGGAAAGGCATGGCACGGCGCAACAGACACCACATCATCGCAGCTTTGGACACCGGGAATCTGGATGAAGCCCTGGCCGCAGTTAAACGGCTCTCTCCTTATTGTGGTGCCTTCAAAATCGGCCACGCTTTGACCTTGCCCAACGGCCTTTCCGTGGTCGATCGCCTGCAAGATGCCGGGGCTGAAAGAATCTTCCTCGACCTCAAATTCCACGATATCCCCAACAGTGTGGGGATTGCGGTTCGCGAGGCCGCCCGGCACAATGTCTGGATGCTCACGCTCCACCTGAGCGGAGGGCCGGCAATGCTCACCGCCGCCGCCGAGGAAGCCAAGTTCTATTCCGAAGACGTACGCCCCCTCCTCGTCGGGGTCAGCGTGTTGACTTCCATCGATGAAGAGATGCTTTCCGAGCAGCTCGGCGTCGGGCGCGATCTCAAAGACCATATGCTCAAACTCAGTGAAATGGGGATCAGGTCTGGGCTCGATGGGCTGGTTTGCTCCGTCGAAGAGGCCACCGATATGCGGGCTTGGATGCCGAAGGCGGTCATCGTTACTCCGGGCATTCGAGCCGACGGGGGAGACCGGCACGACCAGAGCCGGGTCGGGGACGGGCAGGATGCCCTCGATGCCGGGGCCGATTACCTGGTCATCGGGCGCGCCTTGGTCAAAGCCGATGACCCCGTCGCAGCCTTGGCCTCTCTCCGTCTTGGCGAAGATGAATGACCCCGTTCCAGCAGTCGATCCTGGACTGGTACGACGCAAATCGGCGCGACCTGCCTTGGCGCCGCACTTGCGACCCGTATGCCGTTTGGGTCAGCGAAGCCATGTTGCAGCAAACGACCGTTCAAGCCGTCATCCCGTTTTTTTGGCGCTGGATGCAAGCGTTCCCCACTGTCCACAGCTTGGCGCAAGCCCGGGAGGAGGCCGTCCTGGCGGCATGGCAGGGACTGGGCTATTACTCCCGCGCCCGCAACCTCCACCGAGCCGCCCAAATCATCGCCAACGACGGCTGGCCCGCAACGGTTGAGCAGTGGCGGTCGCTACCCGGGGTTGGCGACTACACGGCGGGAGCCGTCGCTTCAATCGCCCAGGGGTTGCCGGCGGCCCTTGTGGACGGCAACGTGGAGCGGGTCTATGCCCGCATTTCTGCTGACCCGGCGGCGGGATCCGGCCTCAAAAGGGCCGCATGGGATTGGGCCAGGGGCAACCTTGTGGCCGAACGACCGGGTGATTGGAATCAAGCTTTGATGGAGTTGGGCGCCACGGTTTGCATGCCCAGAACACCGGCATGCGGCCGATGCCCCGTTTCGGTTCATTGCCTGGCTCAAAAGGGGGGCAACGTGGCCGACTTTCCGGCTCCAAAACCAAGAAAGGAGTGGGTGCGACTCTCTCATGCGGCGGTCGTCCCGGTCTGTCAGGGCCTCATCGGGCTTGAACAATGTCCGCCGGGGGCTTGGTGGGCCGGGCTGTGGCAAACGCCCCGCTTTGAGACAGCGGAAGCTGCTGCGGACGCCTACCCGGGTTGCTGGCTTGTGGGGTCTTTCAAACACACGGTCACCCGGTACCAAATCACTTTGCAGGTGTTTGTCCACCATTTCGAAAAAACCAACGCGGGGCTGGCTTATGTCGATCCGAAAGAATTGGATTCGATTGCCCTCACCGCGCCGGCCAAGAAGGCGATCCGTTTGGCGCTGGGCTCCGCCCCAACGCTTCCTGGGTTGGGATGACGAACCAGCCTTCGGCGGTTGCGTTCAAGAAAAACGACAGTAAAAGGCCGGCCGAAACGCTCAAAAGGAACAGGTTGACAACAAATGTCAAAACCTTCAGCCCGATGCGCCTGGCGAACCGTTCTTGGGCCATCATGCGCCTCACAAACGAAGCGCGGAACCGTTCCGGCACCATCGCCACCATTTGGCGCTGAGACCGGCGCGAGCTTGGGCGTCGAACGGCCCAAAGGATTGCGAACCAAAGCCGCCGGGCAATCCAACGGCCCATCAGGGGCTGGCGTCCGTATGCGGCAACACGATGCGCCCGGATTCGTCGTAGAAAGTCAAGTTCAGGGGCTCCACGGGGTGGCGACCGCGGACGAGCTTGACCAAAATCCGGCTTTCCCCGGCCGTCGTGAACTGTCCGGCATATTGCGGGTGGCTATGGTGTCGCCGCTCGGCATCGTTGTAACTGAGGATCTGCGTGTTATCCACCCAAAGCTTCAGCCCGCCGGCAAACTGGGCATGGACGGTAATCAAACCCCCAAGCGGCCATGTCAACACGCCAGAAAGGTAGGCGACGCCTGGGCCGTCGGCAAACAAGGGCTCGATGTCGAATTCCGTCCCCCCGCCCTCGTAGATTTGCCAGCGGATGCCGAGGCTGCTGCGACCGCTAAACGGTTGATCCCAAACTTGTTGGCGGTTCGCCGTTTTCTCGGGTGGAAACTCTTGGGAATAGGCCGCACCCTCGATGTTTTCAAATGGGCCCAAGGCCCAATAGCATTGAGGAGCCGCCAACGGAATCAAAACACACAGGTTGTCGATGAGTAGCCGGAGGTTGGGGTCCGTGCTTGGGAGGGGCTGGACAACCGCCGGAAATCCCGCCGATGAGCCGGGGGGCAGTTTCGCCGGCTTCAGAGCCGTGGCAATTTTCCACCCGTCGGGGCCAGAAAGGGCCAATTCCAGGTTGCGCTCGACATCCCCGGTGTTTTTGATGCTGATGAGGAGCTCACGGTTGGGTGGGGCCGCCACGGGCGGCGAGAAATAGGTCGTTGCTACCCGGATCGAACCGGCATCGGTGGCAAACCAATTGGGTTCCTTTTCAAGGATTAGCCGAACGGCTTGCGACGCCTGGTCTTCAGTTTTTGCCTCCCCAGGCACGTCAGGTTGAGCCGACTCGGTTTGTGATTCTGGACTCGTGGATTCGGCAGACTCTTGGATGTGATCGGCTGTTTCGGCAACCGTCTCGGCCGGATCAGCCGGTTCCAGATCGGCGGGAATCTCCACCGGGGTATCCACCGGCCCTTCGCCGGATTCCCCCGCACTTTGGATTGGCTCACCGGCCGTGCCGGCTTCGGTCTCCGTTGTCGTCGCTTCCAATTCGGCAATAGGGGCGGATTCGGTGGGAATCATGATCTCCGGGCATGCAGCGGCGACCATTTCGGCGAATTCGGAGATCGATTGAGGGGGCTCGACCCCCCGCAAGGCATGGGTGGAAACGTAGAGGCCATCGAAGACTTGGATGTATTCGACCGGCAACGGCGCAAAAATCCAGGAACCGACAGCCGCGGCAAGGCCGGCAGATGTCCCACCCGCCCCTCCACACCCGCCCGCAAGGAGCATCGCTGATTCGGCTGATCCTCCGTGCCGCAGCCCGGCCAGAGCAAACAGGGCCGTGGCGCAGGCCGAGTCCCGGTCTAATCCGGGGAACTTCGCCGAAAACTGGGTTGACAGGAACTGGATCGCCTCTGGGTGGCCCAGATTTTCCAAGAGCGAAGGAGCTAGCCGATGCAGTTGGCTTGCATCGGGAAGGGCCGAAACAAATGAATCCCAAAACGGCTGCCACCCGCATCCGGCATGTTGGGATGAGACCGCAAATGCCAGGGCGGCCGGTATCCAGGCCCCATCGCCAGAATGGTCGATCGAGGCATCGAGATAGGCATGGCGCGCCGCCTGGATCGGGTCGCCATGCCAGAGCCATCCCCAAACGACTGCACGCAACATCCCCCGCGACCCCCCAGCCAAAGGATTCTGGAACGATCCGGAAATGGGGGGGCCGAACCCCCGCCGTAAATTCATCAGTCCGTAAGCCGTCTCACCGGAATTGTCGTCGATCCCATCCAAAAACACTTGACCCAACATGTCGGCGGGCCGCACTTCCGTTCGATGGGCAGACCAAAGGAGCCACGCATCGAATGCCGTATCCGGAGTCATCCGGTGGGGGATTGGTGAATAGCCAGTCAAACGGGTGAACCCGGACCGGCCGACAAATGGGCTGCCTAAGGCGACGCCCGCTATGGCGGCGAGGATGGAATCGGTAACGCGGTCGTTCATCTTAAGGGGTCTCTATTCTATCGTCCGGCCGCCCGCAGGGTTACAGCCCGGCCAAGTAGAATCTTGGAGTGCGCCCGTTCGACCTTGTGCTGTTCCGATGGGTCAACGGCTGGCCTGACGCCCTCAACCCCTTGTTCTATTCTCTCAGCGAGGGGAACAAGTGGTGGCCGGTTCGGATTGCATTGCTGGCGTTTTTGGCCTATTGCCTTTGGAAGCCCAAGCTCCGGACGCCGGCCATCGTCGCCCTGGTGGCCTGGCCGCTGGCCAACGAACTCTGCGATGTGTTGAAGAACGTCTTCCAAATGCCGCGGCCAAGTGTCGAGGTCGGCGACGCCATTGTAAGGGTAGCCCGTCTCACCAGCTACGGTACGGCCTCGGCCCACAGCGCCAACATGGCGGCCGTGGCAACAGCCTTCCTTTACTACAGCCGGGGAACCGGATATTTTTGGTTGGCAGTAGCCATCCTCACCGGGATATCCAGGGTCTACGTCGGGGTCCACTATCCTTATCAGGTCTTGTTGGGGTGGGCGGTTGGCGCCGCTGTGGCGGGTTCTGCCACCGCTATTTGGGAGGCCATCAAAAGGAAATGGGCCCCCCGCCAAGGGGAGCCCGCAGACGATCTGCCCGAATCGGGCGGGGTCTAGTGATTCGGCATTTTCAGAACGGGCTGGGCCTCGCTCAGGTCGATGTTCCCAAACGATTCGATCGGCTGACCCTCAACCGTGAACTTCACCGCCTGGATGTCTTTGAACTGACCCATAACGGTCAAAATCCCGTTCACAAGCGCGCCTTCGTCGGTCGTCCCGTAGCCAGCCATGATGGCTTGGTTGAAGTCCAATGTCGCCGTTAGGTTTTCCACTTTGCAACTGAGGAGTTTGGCTTCTTTGGGTACCGCTTGCAACGTACCCAAATATTGGTTGACAGCCCACATCTTGGGGTCGACCCCGGCGGGAGGGGTGGAGCTTTGCTTATCGAACTTCAGATCATCCCCCACATATTTGGGGGTGAGGGTCGTCACCTGGTCGCGCTCGTCGTCGGGCTTAACCTCCACTTCCACCGTTGGTTTTGGTTTAGTTGCGGAAGCGGCTGTCTTTTCGGCATGCGGTGCCGGCTTGGTCGAGCCAGCATAGATGCCTAACCCGGCAAGGGTGATGGCACTCAGGGCAATAATGGTGACGGCGAGGCCGTTTCGGTTCAGGCGTCGTGCCATGTTCTTACTTTTCCCCCAAAAAGACTTGGATCCCTTTCACCATCGCAGCGGCCACCCGGTCAGCAAAGTCTGGACTTGTCATCTGGGCCCGATCGTTTTTGTGGTTGATGAACCCCATTTCGACCAGAACAGAAGGCACATTGCTATCCCTTAAGACTTTAAATCCGCTTTGGTAGATGCGGGTGTCCGACCATGTCCCTAGATCGGGGATCCGGTTGACCTTGGCGATCTCTGATTGCAGGCATTCGGCCAGCAAGCGGTCCATCGGGTCTTGGTTGTGGAAAAACGTGATGCTCCCCGACCGGCTGTCATCTTTGTTGATGGAGTTGATGTGGATGCTGATGAAGACGGCAGCATTGCTGCGGTTGGCCAACTGGGCACGGTCGCCAAGGGAAGGATAGACGTCGCTGTCCCGCGTCATGATCACGCTCGCCCCCGCGGCAACCAGGTCATCCCTCAGGGCTTGAGCGATCTTCAAGGTGAGGTCCTTTTCGCGGACTGAACCGAACGTGGCCCCCGTGTCTTTCCCTCCATGACCGGCGTCGATAACAACGACTTTGCCGGCCAGCCGACCGGAACTCGGCGGGACTGAGAGCCTCACGATGATTTTTGAGCCGCTGGTGCTGACCGAAAAGGCCATGGCCCTTTTTGTTTGGATCAGCAGCGCCGCTTGGCCGTCGCCGAGGGTCGAAACTGCCGTCACCCACCGCTCATCGTCGAACTGCTTGGAATAGGCTTGGGCAAACCGTGCGTTGGGCATCACAAGCTGCAACTGGGTGGGGGTCAAGTATTGGACTGACGGGGGTTGGCTCAGCGATTGGTCGGCGCTGATGGTAAGGCTGGTGCCCCCGTTCGCGTCTTGCAAAATCGCTGGTGCTGAAAGCGTGATTGTCGGCGCGGCTGACTCTGGTTGCACCTTCTTCACCGGCTGGATCGGCTCGGTGATATCCGATGGGTTTTGGTAGGCGGCCTTGGGCAATTCAAGCCGGAACCGCCTGGTTTCGGCAATCCGGTCTGTGGGGATGGCGATGGCCGCCGGGTGCTCCAAAACAATCCGGGCGGTTTGCCCGTCGTATTGCCCGATCCGCCACCAAGAGGGCATTTGAACCCCGGTCCCGATGTCCAGTTTGCCGCCGGCAAAGTCGATCACCAAGCGATCCGGAGCGCTCAATCGGAACAAGTTGGGTTTGACCTTGATCGTCGAATCCACAACCAAGCCTTCGGGTGTTAATTCGATGTTGCGAATGCGGCCGAGCACACGGTAAGTGCCGCCGTCCCAATCGGTTGATGCGCCCAGGTAGCGAGCCGAATCAGTCAGGCTCAAAAGTGTTTGGCCGCCATCTTTGTAAATGGGCACTCGGAAAAGCCGCCCTTCGGTGGCCACTTGCATTTCGTTGCCGACCAAGGAGATGTTCCAGTCCCAGCTCCGGGCCAGTTTTGGCGTGATATAGCACTGATCCCCGACCCGATATGCATCGGTCGTCGAAGGCTGGTGGTAACTGAACTGGACGTTGACGGGGTCGAGTTTGGCCCCGAAGGCCGCCCCCGCCAGCACCATCCATGGCGCTAAACAGGCGATCCATCGCTTCATACTGCCAGGCATTATAACAGGTAAACGCCTTAAGAACGGTTGAGGTTCAGTCCCAAAAACCGCAAAAACCGATGGATCCATAGGGAACCCATCGGTTTTTTTGGCAAGTTTCGGAGGTTATCAGTACGTGATCACAACGTCAACCGGGCAGTTGAACCCGTTCACGCCCGTGCCGAGTGATCCATAAGTGATGGCGTTGGCCCCGGACATGTCGTCGATCCTCGTGATCCGGCTGTCGCCACACCCGCAGATGTAGATCCGGCCCAAATTGTCGAACCGGATTTTGAACGGATTGACCAAGTTGAAGCTGTACGTAGTCCAACCAGACCCGGTGATGTCGTCCATGCGCACGATGCGGTTGTTGCTGTAATCGCAGAAATACAGCCGGTTGTCCAATCCACGGGTGATGCCCGAGGGGAACTGCATTTGGTTGACGCCCGTTCCCACGGATCCAAACGTCGTCCAGTTGGCCCCCGTCATGTTGTCGATCCGGACGATCCGATGGTTCGACCAGTCAGCCACAAAAATCGTGCCGTCGTTGTCCACGTGGATCCCCCGGGCATTGGAAAACTGGTTGACTCCCGACCCGGCAGAACCAAAGGAAACCCAGCCCGCACCGGTAAAGTCGTTGATCCGCACGATTCGGCCGTTGGAAGCGTCACTGATATAGATCCGATCTTGAGAATCGATGAACAGACCGCGGGGCCGCGAGAACTGGCCCACACCATTGCCTGAGGTTCCAAAAGTCGTCCAACCGGCGCCGCTGGGGTCGTCCATCCGAACAATGCGGTCGTTGCCCGAATCAGCCGTGTAATACCGGCCTTGAGAGTCGCGAACCAAGTCGTAAGGATTCGAAAACTGGCCGACGCCGCTCCCATTCGTCCCATAGGCCGTCCAACCCGTTCCGTTCAAATCGCTTGTCGTTGAAAGTCGGTGGTTGCTGTAATCAATAAAAACATAGCCGGTGATGCCGGCGAGCGAACCGCCCGCGCCGCCGCAGGCGATCAGGGTTGCAAAGAACACCGTCAACAGGACGGATAACAGGACGAGACGAGGCGTTTTTGCCATGCCTCCATAGTAACTGAGTCCTGATAGAAATACAAGTAGAGTCACCTGCCATGAATTGCTGGACCGACAAGCGAAGGGTTACAGCAATGTGGAATCAACAAAAACAGAATCCAAACCGGTGGCCCTTTGTCAAAAAGATCTTGCGGCGCGATCCGATCACCGCGCCGCAAGTTGAACAGTTAATTTGTGATGAAGATGCTAGTCGGGGATACGAACTGGCCAGAGCCGGTTCCCGTTGCCCCAAAATCAACCCGGTTTGCCCCGGACATGTTGTCGATGCGGCAAACAGAGTCGGTTCCCAAGTTGACGATATAGATGCGATCCAAGGCATCCAGGCGCAACCCGCCTGGCGATACGCCTGCCGTGTAAGTTGTCCAACCCGCACCGGTCATGTCGTCGATCCTGACGACCCTTGCGTTGGCATAGTCGGCAACATAAATACGGCCCACGCTATCGACCCGGATTTGTTGCGCACTGAAGAATTGGTTGATCGCGCTTCCAAATGTGCCAAACGAAACCCACCCGGTTCCCGACATGTCGTTGATCCTCACGATTCGCCCATTCACCCGGTCGCTAATCAAGATCTTGCCCGTGCCGTCAATCGTCACGTAATTCGGCTTGTCAAACTGATTGACGCCAGAGCCAAGGGTGCCAAACGTCGTCCAACCCGAACCAGAAATATCGTTCATCCGAACGATCCGGTTGTTTTGCGCATCCGCGACGTAAATTCGGTCGAGGGAATCGATGGCAATTCCGCCCAGTCCGTTGAATTGGTTCACGCCGCTTCCCAGTGTTCCAAGCGAATTCCAGTTGGTGCCGTTGAGGTCATCTATCCGAACGATGCGACTGTTGTTTTGGTCGATAATGTAATACCGGCCAAGTGAGTCGCGGGCAATGTCGCGGGGAACCTGGAACTGGTTCGCCCCAGAACCGACCGTGCCAAAAGTCGACCAATTTGTCCCTGGGAAGCCATCGAACTTGGCCAAACGGTTGTTATCAAGAACAACGTAGCTGACGTTTGTTCCAACAGTGCTACCCGCACCGCCACAGGCGATGAGGCACAAGAAAAGAACGCATGCAGCTGTGAACGCGAGAATCCTTTGCATTTCGAACCGCACTTATACACCAATTTTGAGACAAATGCGGCAAATCGCCAAAAAAGAGAAGTCTTGCCATTGTTATTATAAGTGGAAATATTTAAAAAATATCTTATGCGATATCGTCTGGGATACCGTCTGGTTGAGGGTTCGCATGCCTTATCGCATAAGCGGTCCCGACGGCCAATATGAGGGCCAACACGGCCCAGAACACGGCGGGCTCCATCTCTGGAATCGTGAACCCCGGTTTTGCATCTACTGTGAAGTGGTGCCCAGACATCACCAAAAGCTTCACCCCCGCCCAACCGACCAAGGCATAAGCCAGGTGCTCGAGGGCAGGGAACCGGTCGAGCAATTTCAAGAATGCCTTCGCGGCAAATCGTAGCAAGACGATCCCGATGACCGCGCCGGAATAGACGACCCATAGCTTGGATTCAAACGCGTGCTTGGTGCTGGCTTTGGCCAGGGCCACCCCGGCAAGAACGCTGTCCACGGCAAAGGCGATGTCGGCAACCTCGACCATCAGAACAGTCTGCCAAAAGCCGGCCTTGTCGGCCCGGTGGCCTGCTTCGACTTCTTGCTGGTGGCCGCGGTTGGAGACAAAGTGTTTGACCGTCATCCAAATCAGGTAACCAGCCCCAATGGCCTGGAGCCACCACAGCTTCATGATGAGAGTGGCGAGCCCAATGGCGACCGCCCGAAAGACAAACGCGCCCCCAAGCCCGTAGGTGAGGGCTTTGCCCCGTTGCTCGGCCGGCAAGTGCCGCACCATGATCGCCAAGACCAGAGCGTTATCAGCACTCAACAGGCCTTCCAACAGGATCAACATTCCGATGACGGCAATGTCGCCATATTCAAAAATCTGCGGGGCAAATGGCATCTTGAGGGTTGGGACTCGGGGCCGATTCTGCCACAATCTACGCTCGAAGGGCCCCCAAACAGGGGCTAACAGGACTATGCCGACCTACGTTTACGAATGCGACACCTGCCAAGGGACATTTGAAATCGAACAACGCATGGCCGATGAGCCGCTGACCGATTGCCAATGTGGGAAAGGGAACCTCAAGCGCGTCATCCAGCCGGTTGGCGTGGCGTTTAAAGGGTCAGGGTTCTATGTCAATGATTCTGCGTCCTCCGTCCCCCAAGCAAAATCAGAATCAGGATGCGATGGATCGGGTGCCTGCCCAAGCTGCACGCCTTCCGAAATGTAAGGAAAAACTCTGGCCGTTCGGGTAGCGTCGAAAGACGATGCCCGAGTTTTCACGTTCTGAGTTCTTAAAGCTTGCCGGAGTCGGTTTGGCCGGCATGGCCGTGCCATTTCCTGCGCTGGGAGATTCGGTTCAAAGTCAGGCTGCTTCAGGCAAAGCTACCGAGGAGCAGATCAAAACCGCCCTCAAATTGGCCAACCTCAGCTTCAACGACGACGAAGTCAAAGAGATGGTCGATTCGGTGAACTCGTTTGGGGAGTGGTGGCCCCCGCTTCGGGAGGCCACATCGGATGCTGGATTTATGGGAATGGCATACCGGATTTTTGGTGGCCCACCGGCTGGTATGAGACCCCCGCAAACAACAATCTACGCAGCGCCCCGCACCGTCAAACGGCCACAGAAAGACGAAGACGTTGCATTCATGGAAATTGGCGACTTAACGGCGCTAATCCGATCCAAACAGGTGACATCCACTGACCTGACCAAGCTCTATTTGGCCCGGCTCAAAACATATGGCCCCAAACTCAAATGCGTCGTTACCCTCACCGAAGAGCGGGCGCTGGCAAAAGCCGCCGAAATCGACAAGCTGATCGCCGAAGGGCGGATTTTGGGGCCGCTTGCCGGCATTCCGTTTGGAGTCAAGGATCTGTTTGATGCCCAAGGCACTCCGAGCACATGGGGCATTCGCACAAGGCGTGACCACGTGGCTACGGAGGACTCCGACGTTGTCAAACTCCTCGATCAGGCGGGTGCCGTGCTGGTGGCAAAACTCAGCCTGGGTGCCTTGGCCATGGGCGACGTGTGGTTTGAAGGGCGGACAGAAAGCCCGTGGGACAAAAACATCGGAAGCAGCGGGAGCTCCGCCGGTTCGGGAAGTGCCGTCGCGGCGGGATTGGTGGCCTTTGCCATTGGGACCGAAACCAACGGATCTATCGTCTCGCCAAGCCACAATTGCCGGGTCACCGGGTTACGGCCCTCATTTGGGTCGATCAGCCGCGCGGGGGCCATGGCCCTCTGTTGGAGCCTCGACAAAGTCGGCCCCATCTGCCGCACGGCGGAAGACTGCGCGACGGTCTTTGCCGCACTCTGCCGAAATATGGGGACAGATCCATCAAACATCGAACGGGACTTTATCTACCGGCAAACCTCCAAGCTCGACGAGTTCAAATGGGGCTACATGGTTTTTCGCGAGGAAGACTTGGAAAAGCCACTTGACGACGCAAACCGCCCTTGGCTCAAGGTTTTGCGGGAGGCCGGCGTGGATCCCACACCGTTCTACATGCCCGAATATCCCGAGGCAATCAACGCTATTCTGTTTGCCGAGTGTTCGGCGGCATTCGAGGAATTCACCCGGAGCGCCGACATCCAGGATCTCGAAAGCTATTCCAGCTGGCCCGAAACCTTCCGATCTGGGCGATTGATCCCGGCCGTGGAGTACATCCAAGCTGACCGGTTCCGGCCGATCTTGCGCGACATCTATTTGGAAGTGTTGTCACCATTTGAGATCGTCATTGCCGACGACCGGCTCTACCCTCGGTTGATCGGGCTCAACGCCACCGGGATACCTCAGACCCTGATCCCGGCCGGCGTGGATGCCAGGGGCAGGGCGAGGAGCTTTTCACTGGTTTCCAAGCCGTTTGAAGAAGGGAAGATGCTGGCGGCGGCCCAGGCTCTGCAAAACAAGCTCGGTTTCCACAAACTCCGACCAGATATGTCGATTTGGGCCTAGCCACCCACGTGATCTGATCGGTCGATGGCGCACGCCCGGCCGGTTTTTTCCGAGTATTGCTGGTGATAATCCTCGGCCATGTAAAAGGTCTGGCCGGTCACGATCTCGGTGACGATCGGGCGCTTGAAAAGGGGCGCGGAATCCCGCTTGGATTGCTCGGCGACCGCTTTTTGGGAGTCGTTGAGGGGGTAAATCCCACTCCGGTACTGGTCGCCGAAATCCGGCCCTTGGCTGTTCAACGTGCACGGGTTGTGGATCTGCCAAAACCGCTCCACCAACTGCTTGTACGAAATCTTCGCCGGGTCGAATTCCAATAGCACCGCTTCGGCATGGCCGGTGTCGTTGTAACAAACCTCCTTGTATGTCGGATTTTTGGTTTTGCCCCCAATGAACCCGACGGCGGTTGCCGTCACGCCGGGGGTTTCGCGGAAGTGCTTTTCCAGCCCCCAAAAGCAGCCGCCCGCAAAGATGGCGCGTTCAACTTTGACCCCAGGTCTGGCTTGGAATTGCGTCGGGGCGAGTTTGATGGTGGGCGATGGCCGGTCGCTGCCGTGGTCTTGCGGCAGGGAACCGGTGTAGGCCAACGCGGCCAGGGAAGCGGCAGCAGCTCCGGAGATGAGGGCGGCGATGAGTTTCATTAGTATTGCTTTCAATGCGTGAGCGGTTCGAAATGTTTCAGTTGCCTAGATGCGGCCCATCCGGCCCTGGGAATCCAGCCGCCATCCCTTGTACGCCAAGGCATAGCCATCGGTCTGTGTTGTAAGGTCCATTCCGGGAACGAGCTGGGCTTTGCCGCAGGCAAGTGGGCCTTCGGCTCGCGAGCGGGAATCCAAACCCATTGCCCGGCAAAGTGCAAACTTGGTGTCCCAATCCGGGTCCACTGGGGGCTGGGCACTGGCCGATTCCGCAAAGTGCAGGTATCCCCAAAACCAAGGCCGGTGGATGTCCATCACCAATGTGGGGGCAAAACACCAATACTTTTCCGCTTCCGTTTGTGATTTGCGGTATTTGCCGTCAGCGACTTCGGCCGGGTACTCCATCTTCATCAGTTGGAACCGCCACGTTTCGCCGCATTCCGGCGGAGAGCCAGGGTGGCCGATCTGATTCAGGGCCCGCCAAGGGATGGCCGCCCCGACCTGCCAAAATCCCGCCCTGGTTGAGGGGTCGTTCACCGGCCCGTCGGTCATGATTTCCATGGCCAACCCGGCAACTTCCAAGCTGTCGTCCCGCGTCCCGCCGGTGACGTAGGGACGGTCCATGGATAAATCCAAGACCGTGCCGATCACGTTCACCTCCCATTCCAAATAGTTGTGGCCGTCCCCGTCGGGGTCAAGGAACAGCTCAAAGCACGGATCCTGCCAGACATCGCCATCGTGTTCGGTGACGGATGCCCACAGGTCGTCTTCCTGCATTTGAACTCCCAGATAGAGGCCGGTGTCATCCCACAGCAAGCGGGCGCGGATCGCCTTGGCGTTCGTCTCCCCGCCCATGATTCCGATCCACGAATCGATCCACGGGGCGGCCTCCCAGGCCGGGTCGGCAAGGTTGCCAAGCGGTGGCGGAGTCGCGGTTCTGGCGCAGGCATAGGCTCTTGGATGCTGCATGGGCTGATTGGTGGAGGCTACCTAATGGCGACGGTCATCCTCTCTAAAGCCTGGGAGGGTTGAGGGGTGCCCGGATGAACAAAAATAGCCCCCGGAAGGAATCCCCCGGGGGCGGCAAGCGATCCGCAATAACTGCGGGACGCCTTACTTGAGCTCGACTTTCGCGCCGGCTTCTTCGAGCTTCTTCTTGAGCTCGTCGGCTTCGGCCTTGCCGATGCCTTCTTTGACCTTTTGCGGGGCGGTGTCCACCAGATCCTTGGCTTCTTTGAGGCCAAGGTTCAGGGTTTCCTTCACAACCTTGATGACGGCGAGCTTGTTGCCGCCGGCTTCGGTCAGGACGACGTCGAACTCGGTCTTTTCTTCGACTTCGGCGGCGGGGGCGGCACCGCCACCCATCATCATCGGCATGCCCATCATGGGAGCCGCGGCGGTGACGCCGAATTTGTCTTCGAGGGCCGTCTTGAGCTCGCTGAGTTCAAGGGCGGTCATTTTGCTGATGTCTTCAACCAATTTTTCAACAGTGCTGGCCATTTTGGGTTACTCCGTTTCGGGTGCAGGTTCTTCTGCGGCAGGGGTTTCCTCTGCGGTCGGGGCTTCTTCGGCGGTTGCTTCGGGAGCGGTTTCGGTGGATTCGCTAGTTGCTTCGGCAGGGGCCTCATCGGCAGCCGGAGCCTCGGGGGCTTTGGCTTCGATCGGCGATCCTTCGGCGACCTTGTCGGCCACGGCGCCAATCACACGGATCGGATCCGCGTAAAGGGCTTCGATGACACCGACGAGGTTGGAAAGCGGGGCGGCGACCGCGCCAATCACTTGGGCGATCAACACTTCCCGCGGAGGGAGCTTGCTGAGGTTTTCAACCGCATCGCTGTTGAATTCCTTGCCCGCCAAAATCCCGCCTTTCACCGTCAATTTCTTGCTGGATTTGGCGAAATCAAAGAGCACCTTGGCGCAGTCGCTTTCGTTTTCGTAAACGAATGCGTAAGCGGTGGCGCCGCTGGTCATCTCTTCGCTGATCTTGGAGGCATCATCGCCAACCGCCTTGCGGAACAAGGTGTTCTTGATGACGTGGAGCTCGCCGCCTTTGGCTTTCAGTTCTTTCCTGAGAGCCTGGATTTCCTTCACCTTAAGGCCGCTGTATCCGGTGAAAAACACCCCGGCGGCACGCGAGTATTTCTCTTGCGTGTCGTCGACAACGTTTGCCTTAGCTTGGATTTGGGGTTTCATGGCGGTCTGCATCGTGCTTTGACCTTTTTCCGCTTTTTTCAAAACGGAAAAAACCGGCTCGTGTCCTTGGAGGTTGAGGGGACAGGAACCGGCCATGCTTTTGCCTTGCGGCGGAAAACTGGTTGTGGTTGTCTCGTTCTTCCTCGGCGGGCTGGCGTCTTATGGCACCTCGATTGGTGCGCCTGCTGTCTCTGGTTTTTGAGCCGAGAAAATTATGGCACAGGTTCGGTTGAACCTGCTTGGGACCGCAAGGGCTTCCATGCCAAGTGGCAATGGCCCGCCCATCCTGGTCACCGGCTTGACCCAGCCGCACCCGGAGCAGTAAAAACTTTTGCAAATGGATGCCTTCCGAGCCCAAACCCTCGACACCCCCGCCGGAAGGCAGTTCGCCGAAGACGGCTACTTCATTGCCAAAGGCATTTTTAGCCCCGATGAAGTCCAAGTGCTCGAAGCCGACTTCGACCGCATCGTAGCCCAGATCCTCGCCTCGGGCGAACACATCAACGCCACATGGACCGGGCCCGAAATGGAAAAACTCGGCAGCCAGAACATGGTGGTGCTGCACACCCACAACGTCCAGCAGTATTCGGCGGTATGGGCGCGCGCGTTCTACCAAAAGCGATTTATCCAGGCTGCCACCGACCTGCTGGGGCCGGATGTGGTGCTGCACCACAGCAAGCTGTTCCAAAAACCTGGGGAAGAAGGCGCACCGTTCCCCATGCACCAAGACTGGACTTACTTCCCAACCATCCAAGACACTATGCTGGCGGGCATCATCCATGTTTCGGCGGCAACCGACGAAATGGGGTGCCTGCGGGTCTACCCCGGCACGCACAAACTGGGGAGGGTGGATGGCAGCAGCGGCCAATCCGAATCCGAACTCCTGGCGCAGTACCCGATTGAAAAGGCCCTGCCTTTGGAAGCCGAACCCGGTGACGTGGTGTTCTTCCATTACTTCACCATCCACGGGTCGATGCCCAACCGCTCGCCGCATACCCGCAAAACCGTGCTGGTTCAAATGCATTCGGGCCAAGACCGGGTCGAAGATGGCGTGATCCACCCGGCCGAGAACCTGGTCTTGTCCGGCTGGAACCACCACGCCACCCGCAACTCTGCCGGTGCGATCAAGTAAATTCACGCCGTGAAAGTGCTCCTGGATGGGTCGCTCCCCGATGAACTCGCCGAACGCCTGAGCGGGTTCAACATGCTCACCGCCCGCCGTATGGGGTTGGAAGACAAAGGCCCGGCCACCATCATGCGCGAGGCGCGGGACATGAAGTTCGACGCGATCCTTACCGCCAGCCGCGACTATCGGTTCCCCATGGGGTCAGAAGGGTGGACGTTCGGCATCGTGGTGCTGGAGATCAGCCCGGCAACACTAGAAGGGTACGAAGCGCAGATCGACCGCATCCGCGACGGGGTTCTGCGGTGCAAGGCGGGGGAAACCGTCCGGGTCGAGTGGCCGCGGTGACAATCGTAGCTAGGAGGGCTAGCTCGTTGCTCTGGCTCCGCCAATGACATGGATGTTATGCTTCTAGCTCACTCCACACCCCATCGGCTTTGAGCAGGGCCACCAACTCCGAGACCCCCTGCTCTTGGGGGATGCCGGTTTTGACGACCTCGCGTTTGCGGTACAGGGTGATTTTGCCGCCGGCGGCGCCCACATAGCCATAATCGGCATCGGCCATCTCGCCGGGGCCGTTGACGATGCACCCCATGACGGCGATATCCAAACCCTTGAGGTGGCGCGTGGCGTCGCGGACTTTGTTGAGCACCGAAGGCAAATCGAACTTGGTGCGCCCGCAACTGGGGCAGGCGATGTATTCGACCTGGGTTTTGCGCAGGTTCATAGCCTGCAAAATCTCGTAGCAGGCGGGGATTTCGTTGACCGGATCTTCGCTCAGGCTGACGCGGATGGTGTCGCCGATGCCTTCGGCGAGCAAGGTGGCGATCCCGGCGGTCGATTTGATGCGGGCATATTGGCCGTCTCCGGCTTCAGTGACACCGAGATGGAGAGGGTAGTTCATGCCCTCTTCATCCAGGCGCATGGCCATCAAGCGGTTGCTGGCAATCATCACGGGTACGCGGCTGGCTTTGGCGCTGATGTTGAGGTTGAAGTAGTCGTGGGCCTCGCAGATACGGACGTATTCGATCGCGCTTTCCACCAGACCGCGCGGCGTGTCGCCGTAGGTGATGAGGATGCGCTCGCTGAGCGAGCCGTGGTTGACCCCGATGCGCATGGCTCGGCCGTGCTTTTTGCAGGCTTCCACCACGGGGACGAAATCTTCTTCGATGGCTTTGATTTCTTCGGCGACTTCTTCGGGCGAGTAGGCGAGTTGGGATCTCAGGGCCTCGACGGTGGTGAGGTCTTCGTCTGTGCGGCCGCGCATATCGTCGCCGCGCTGGCCGTGGCGTTTGAACACGAACAGCCCTGGGTTGATGCGGATCTCGTCCACGTACTTGGCGGCTTCGATAGCGATTTTGGTGCCCTGGTGGTGGACGTCGGCGGTCATGGGGACGTCGCCGTGGCGTTCGATGACTTTGGCCTTGATTTCTTCCAGGCAGCTGGCTTCGCCGAGGGTCGGGGTGGTGACGCGCACAATCTCGGAACCGGCTTGGTGGAGGGCGATGATCTGCTCCACGCAGGCTTCGATGTTGCGGGTCTCTTCGGTGATCATCGACTGAACGACGACGGGATGCCCGTTGCCCATGGTCACGCTGCCCACGCGGCAGGGTTTGGTTTTGCGGCGCTCGTAAGTGACGTCGAGATTCATGGGCTTTGATGTATTTTACGTTGGTTGGCGATGACCCCCCGGCCCGGGCCCGAGGCCACGCCCTCGTCGGCCTGTCGGCCTCCTCCGCCCCCGGGCCGGGGGGGGAAAGCGAATGGCCCGGCGAAGCCAGATTCATCAAAGAAATGGGGGCCGGGAAACCCGGCCCCCAGCCCCCATGAGGACACTTAATAGTGCAGGTGCTTTTCGTCCACCTTGCCGCGGAACACCCAGTAGATCCCCGCCGTGTACGCCAACACAAACGGAACCCCAATGATCGCAATCGTCATCATGATCGTCAGGCTGGTGTGCGAACTCGCCGAATTCAAGACCGTGAGGCTGTTTTCGGGCGCCGGGTTGCTCGGCAACATGTTCGGGAACATCCCAATTCCAAACAGGGCTAGGTTCATCACGATGCTGAAGCAAGAACTCAGGAACGCAAAGAAGTCGCGCCCGTGGTGGATTTCCCGCGGAACATTGGCCAGGGCCAGGATGTTCAGCAGCGGCAACAGGAACAGGATGGGCATCGATTGGATCTTGGCCGCCATGTGCGGAGCAAACACAAACGTCGCCACCGTCGTCAGCGCAAAACTGACGAAGTAGAAGATCATCGAATTCCGTACCCAGACCCGGATGGTCTCGCGGAATTCACCGGATGTCTTGAGCGACAAATAGATCGCCCCGTGCAACATGAACATGGCAATCGTCGTGACACCCAGGATGATCGGGTACGGGTGGCTGAGCAATGTCCAGAACGTGCCGGCATATTCACCTTCGGCATCAAGCGGAACCCCGATCACCAAGTTGCCCAAAGCCACACCCATCAGCAACGGCAACACAAAACTGGCCACGGCAAAGGCTTTGTCCCAGAATGCCCGCCATTTTGGCGATTCCTCTTTGGATCGGAATTCGATGGCTACGGCGCGGAAGATGATCCCCATCAGGACAAGCATGAACGCCAGGTAGAAGCCACTAAATGCGGTTGCATAGACCGGCGGAAAGGCGGCAAACAAAGCCCCGCCACCAACAAGCAGCCAGACTTCGTTGCCATCCCAAACCGGGCCGATGGCGTTGAGGATCACCCGGCGCTCGTGGTCTTTTTTGGCGAAAAGGTGGAGCATCCCGGCCCCAAGGTCGAAGCCGTCGAGGATCGCGTATCCAGTCAGGAGGACGCCAATCAAGATGAACCAAGCGGTGGGCAGGTCGAACGGGTAGTTGATCACGGTTTTTCCTCCGAGAGGGATTCAGTGTTTGCACCAAACAGCCTGAGCTTTTGGGCTTCCAAGGGTTCGGGCGCCAAGGGCGCGCTGTTGTCTTCGGCATCCGGCCCGGCTTTGATTCGCTTATCCAGCAGGTAGAAGAACAAGAAGCCGAGCATGATGTACATCAGGGTGAACATCGTCAACGAGGCCAAGATAGACCCCGCATCCACCACTTTGGAGTGGCTCTGGTCGGTCCGCAACAGGCGGTAGACGCTCCAGGGTTGGCGGCCGAGCTCGGCAACCATCCACCCCAACATATTGCCGATGTGGGGAAGGGCAACCGCCCAAACAATGACCTTGAGCAGCCAGGGCTTATCCTTCAAAGTCCCTTTGAACGCGAAGTACGCGCCAGTCCAACTAATAAGAAGCATGGCCACACCGGCAAACACCATGACCCGGAAGCTCTGGAAGACCGGGGAAACCGGAGGGAGTTCTTCTTTAGGGAAGGCGTCCAACCCTTTGACCTTGGCTTCTGGGTTGCCATCCAAGAGCGTACTCCCCAGTTTGGGGATGGTGATGCCGTTGACCTTGTTCGTTGAATCGTCATAGACGCCAACCAATGTGAGGTTCACCGGCTGACTGGAGTCATAATGCCCTTCGATAGCTGCGAATTTCTCCGGCTGGTTCACGGCCAAGTGCTGGGTGGATGAGTGGCCCAAGAAGATCTGCAATAGACAGATCGCTGCCGACCACGTGAGAGCGATTTTCAAGGAACGCTGGGCAAACTCGATGTGCTGCCTTTTGAGCAAGTAGTACGCGCTGACCGAGGCCATGAAAAACGCGCCCGTTAGCCAAGCGCCGGTCACCGTATGGGTCAAGCGATCCACTGTGCTCGGGTTGAACACCATCGACCAAAAATCTGTGATGCGGGCGACTTCGCCATGCGGGCCCTGCTCCAATCGGAACCCGGCCGGGGTCTGTTGCCAACTGTTGGCCACGATGATCCAGATCGCACTGAACATCGAACCCAAACTGACCATGCAGGTGCTGAAAAAGTGGACTTTGGGGCTCACTTTGTTCCAGCCGAACACTAAGATCGCCAAGAAACCAGATTCAAGGAAGAAGGCAAAAACGCCCTCTGCGGCAAGGGCGGAGCCGAAGATGTCGCCGACGTATCGGGAATACCGGGCCCAGTTCGTCCCAAATTGGAACTCCATCGGGATGCCGGTGGCCACGCCAACGGCAAAGGTCAAAGCGAAAACCAAGACCCAAAACCGCGTCATCTTGTGATACAGCGGGTCTTTGGTTTTGAGGTACATGCCCTCCATGTAAACCAGGAGGACGCCCATCCCGATCGACATCGGGGGGAAGATGTAGTGGAATCCCGCCGTTAGGGCGAATTGGATTCTCGCAAGGACGTCTGCACTCATTGAATTACTTCTTGAGACAGGAGAGGCTCGTCCTGCCTCAAAAATGAGATTACTCAAACAAAGGTGCCATATTCACAAATTGCAAACAAGTCGGCGTAACTTTAACACTTTTTGGGCATTAGGTCTCTTAAAAGAGTGGGATTAATAAATACATTACAGTAATGTAAAGATTGACAAAATTTGCGTCAGGTGCAACAAAAAGAAAAGGGCCGCCACATTACAATGTGGCGGCCCTTGACCGTTTTCCAGACCGGTTACTTGAAGAAGTCCAGCGATTCCAACTTGCCTTTGAAGGCCTGGAGGAACCGTCCCGCCTGCAAACCGTCCACCAGTCGGTGGTCGTAGGTGAGCACGGCGTTCATCATGGACCGCACGGCGATCATCCCGTTGATGATCACGGGCCGCTGGACGATGCCGTAGACACCCAAAATGCCGGCTTGCGGTGCCGAGATCATCGGAGTCCCCAGGATCGCGCCGTAACTGCCCGGGTTGGTCAGCGTGAAAGTCGCCCCTTGCACTTCGGACACTTGGAGTTGGTTGTTGCGCGCCCGGCCGGCGATGTCGTCCAGGTCACGAGCGATTTGCACGATCGACTTGGTGTTGCAGTCCCGGATTGGCGGAACGATCAGACCCCCTTCGCCATCCCGGCCCAACGATACGGCGATCCCGATATGGGCGTTCTTGTGCGATGTCACATAGCCGTTTTGCAGGCTGGAGTTGAGGGCGGGGAACTGGCCGAGGCATTCGGCAAGGGCTTTGATGAAGAACGGCGTGTAGGTGAGTTTGACCCCATGGCTCGCCTGGAACACATCCTTGTTGATGGCACGGTATTCCACCAAAGGCGTCACATCGATCTCGATCAATGTGCTCACCACCGGGATCAGAGAGCTCCGTTCCATGTGGTCGGCAATCGCTTTGCGAATGCCAACGAGTTGGGTGACTTCGGTCTCGGAGGTCGCCGCAGGTGCGGGCGTGGCTGGCGTCGGCGTTTTGGCTGCCGGAGCCGCAGGGACTTCTGCAACCGGGGCCGGTGCCGCAGGTCTGGCGACCGGTGCGGCCGGTGCTTCTGGCGCGGCTTGAGTCGCGGTCGGCTTGGATGCGCCATCGCGAGAGGCAATGTAGGCCTCCAGGTCGGACTTGGTTACCCGGCCACCTTGACCGGTGCCAGGAACGGATTCCAACTCCGCCTCAGAAATTGAGTATTGCTTGGCCATGGCCCGGACGACCGGGGTGTAGAACCGCCGCTCGCCGCCGACGGCCGGGGTGGCCGGTTCTTCGGTCATCGCTGCCGGGGTGGGCTCAGACGGGGCCGGCGCTTCTGCGGCCGGGGTTTCAGGAGCCGGCGTGGCATCTGCCGGGGCAGGGCTCCCGCCGAGTTGGGCTTTGGCCACCGCTTCGTCTTCTTCGATAACCCCCATTTCGGCAAACACTTCGACGAGTTCGCCTTCGGGGATCGTGATTTTCACCAGATAGCCGCTTGCCGGGGCACCGAGTTCGGTGTTGACTTTGTCGGTCATGATCTCGACGACGGGCTCGTCTTCTTTGACGAAGTCGCCGACATTTTTCAGCCATCGGCTGACCGTGCCCTCGTGCACCGATTCGCCCAGTTCGGGCATCAGAATCTCTACGGCCATATGCTGGATTATGGCCGATCTTTGCCAGGGCCCAAGGTTATCCCCAATGCCATCCGTCATCTCCGGCCAGGGTCTGCATGTAGTTGAATTGCCCGCTGTGGTACCACATGTGTAGGGCGATGAACTGGCAACGCTCAAAACGGCTGGTCTCGCCGTGTTCGGTCGTCACATTGCTCAGGAGGTCGGCTTCGGAAAGGGACTTGCCGGTTGCCACAATCTTATCGCAAGACTCTTTGAACTGGGCCAGGATGTGATCCTTACCGGCGAAGCTTTCGGGCGCCGTGATCCACCCGCCTTCTGGCCACTCAAACAACTCGTCCCCTCGAATCGTCCTGCCAACGTGGTCGTTAACGAGCATGACTTCGTAGACGATGTCAGCCACCGTCCTCGCCTTACCTCCGAAATGCCGCGAAAACATCGCCTCCGGCATCGCCTCCAGGTCGGCTGTCATCAGCCGGACCGCCCCTTCGAGGAGCTTAACGGCGCTGGCTTGGAAATCCATCCACGCACGCTACCCGTACCAAACCGCCGATTGCCAACCGGTATCATGATCTTGTGATCCCCACCGACCCCCACCACGATTCTTGGCACGGAGACCGGATCAAGGAAGAATGTGGGATCGTGGGTTTTTACGTGCCCGGCGAGCAAGTGGCACGGCTGGCGTTTTTCGGGCTGTTCGCGCTCCAACACCGGGGTCAGGAATCCGCCGGGATTGCCGCGAGCGATGGGGGAACCGTCCGCATGCACAAAGATATGGGGCTCGTCGGAAAGGTGTTCACCGAGGAGATCTTGGATGCCCTGCCTGGCCATGTGGCAGTGGGGCACACCCGCTATTCCACTGCCGGGGGGAGCGAAAAGCGCAATGCGCAGCCTATCTTTTGTGTCACCGTCGTCGGTGAGATGGCCGTGGCCCACAACGGCAACCTCACGAATTCTGTCCGGCTCCATGCCGAACTCCGGGCCGAAGGCCACACTTTTGAAACTGATGCCGACAGCGAGCTGATTGCCATCCTGCTCATGAAATATATGGATCGCGGAATCGATGAAGCCGTCCGGCAGACGATGGCTCGCATCGAGGGGGCCTATTCCGTCGCGGTCTGCCTGGAAGACCGGCTGATCGGGTTCCGGGATCCGAACGGGGTTCGGCCGCTCAGCATCGGCCGGGTTGGCGAGGGATGGATGCTGGCCAGCGAGAGTTGCGCCTTTGAACCCGTTGCCGCCCACTTTGAGCGCGATGTTGCACCTGGGGAATGTGTCGTCGTCGATTCAGGCGGCATGCACTGCTTCCAAGCTGCCGATTCGCTTGGGGAGTCGATGTGCCTTTTTGAATTCATCTACTTCGCCCGGCCAGACAGCTTGATGTTTGGCACATCACTTTATGAAGCTCGCCGGAGGATGGGGGCGGCCCTCGCCCGTCAGCACCCTGCCGATGCCGACCTGGTTATCCCAGTTCCCGATAGCGGCATCCCCGCCGCGATCGGTTACGCGCGTGAAAGCGGGATCCCCTTTGGCGAGGGCATGATGAAAAGCCGGTACATCCACCGCACGTTCATCCAACCCGACCAGCGCATGAGGGAATTGGGTGTCCGCATGAAGCTTTCACCCCTGAAGTCGAATATTGAAGGGCAGCGCATTGTCTTGGTGGACGATTCCATCGTCCGTGGGACGACCACCGACCAGATCGTCAAAATGATGTTCGACAACGGCGCAAAAGAGGTCCATGTCCGCATCACCGCCCCGCCAATTATGCACCCTTGTTTTTACGGCATCGACATGGCGACCCGCGCCCAACTCATTGCGGCCAACAAATCCATCGAAGAGATCCGCCAGCACCTCGGCGCAACATCCCTCGGTTACTTGAGCGTGGAGGGGGCGATGGACGCGGTCGGCCCGCAAGAGCGGCGCTTTTGCAACGCTTGCTTCACCGGGAATTACCCGATCAAGATCGCTGGCGAGTTCGATAAAGATGCCCTGGCCAAGGCGTAAGCCAGCGGCGAAATGGCCACCGTGAAATCTGGCCAGCTCCTCTTAGAAATCGAATGATTGTGGTTGATTGCGCAATTGTTGGAATTGGCACGGAATTCGAAGGGGAGAACGCTGTTGGTTGTGGCAGCATCCGCGTGATGCTGGGATGAAGAGCCGCCCAGGCAAGACCAGGTTCTGAGACCGGATATGCCGGGCGGCGCATCCACTGCGCCTTATTGGCTCTTGCCCTGATCCAATTTGACCATTGTTCCCATCAGGGTTTTCTCGGCCCCGCCGATATCCCCCCGCTGGATCGCCTGCATCGCCATAGTGACCTCTTGGGCGTCGGCTTTCTTGCCTTGAGAGGTCAACAAGGCTTGGGTTTTGGCAAGATCCGCCAAAGCGGCCTGTGATGTAATCGCCTGGGTTTTGAGCCCCATGATCGTTTTTTCAACCACCCGCGAAGCCGCAGAAACCTGCCACGCCGCATCGACCTTGGGATTCGGGGCCGCCATGTAACGTGCAGAATCGGCCGTAAATTCCATGACGAAATCCACATCGACGGTTTGCGTGCCGCCAGTCACCGAGTCGTAGGAGAGTTTGCCGCTTGCAACCCGGTACCAACCCAATGGATGGTTTTCGAATTCGAAATCGCAGACGACTTCTATGGTCGAACCCTTTTCGATGTCGGCCAAATTGACGCTGATTTCGCGATCGATGGCGCCGGTGTGCCCGGTCACGCCTTTAAGCTTGACCCATCGGGCAGTTTTTAGGTCGAGGCGGAGGTTGACACCGGTGGTGCTGACCATCTTGTTGAACTCGGTGCGGAAGATCTCCGGAATCAGTTCGGGACGCGGGATGTAGTAGTAGTTGCCGCCGGACCGCTTGGCCATGCTGGCCAATAGTTCTTCGTTATATTCCTGCCCAAACCCCAGGAATGTGGTGGTGATGCCTTTGTCTTTGATCTCGCCCGAATGGGCCACAAGCGGCTGAAAGTCTTTGATGCCGGCCGTCGGCTCGCCGTCGGTGAGCACTACCATGCGGGTCACCCTTCCCGATTCGATGGCTTGGCCAAGTTGCTGGCTCCCCAAGGTCATCCCGTCGTAGAGGTTTGTGGTGTAGCCGGGTTGGAGTTGGGCGATCCCGTTTTTGATGGCCTGTTTGTCCGTCACCCTTTGCGGGGTCATCAGCACTTCGACGATCTCATCGAAAACCACGATGGAGAGCACATCATTGGCACTCAGCAGGTCGACCAGCTGGTTGCAGGCTTGTTTGGCATAGTCCATTGGTTGGCCCTCCATCGATCCGGAGCGGTCGATGACTAGGCACAAGTTGAGAGGGGCGCGGTCGCCAGACATCGACATGCCAGGGAGGCCGCCGTCGGTCGGGGCGGTGATTTCCAAAAGAAACTGCTCCCGAGCCGGGCCGTTGGCCATCGTTGCCTCGCGGGTCGGTGTCAAAACAAACTTTAGGGGGCTCGCGGGGGCAAATGCGGCCGTCCGGTTCGGGTCGCCGGCCATTGGCGGGGCCGACATGGCCATCGTCTGATTGCCGCCGAATGAGGGGCCGCCGACTACCGTCCGGTTTGGGTCGAGCGGCGGGGAGATGATGGTTCGGTTTGGGTCGTTTTGATTCATGGCGGCGGCTACTCTATGTTGACTCCACGCGGAAGCTGGTCGATCCAATCTTGATGACGCTCCCAACAGGGGCATCGCCTTCGGGCACCTTTTGACCGTTCAAAAACGTGCCATTGGTGCTCCCGAGGTCTTTGACATGGATTCCTTGGGCGGTTGGCGCAAGGGTGGCATGGCGACGCGACGCTTGGGCATCGAAGCCCAGGTTGATCCCGGGGGCTTCGCGGCCGGCTTCAATCGGCCCGGCAACTGCGATTCGTTGCCCGGTCATCGGGCCATCCAACGCAACAAGCGCAAATCCAGCCACTGCCGCCGATTGCGCATAAGCTTGGGTCGGGTTCGTCTGCTGAACCGGCGCGCCGATTGGGCTTGACAAGGCCCCTGATGTTTGGATCGGAGTCAACGGGACGGGCTGACCGGGCGGCTGCGCCGCGCTCGGCGAGCCTTGGTATCCCACGGGGACGGCATGGGCGCGGCCCTCGCGGATGCGCTGCGCGGCCCCGGCTTTCACCAAAAATTGCAGTTGGTGCGATCCGATCTGGAACGTGTCCCCCGGTTGCAAGGCCACCGGTTGCAACAGTTGCATCCCCTGGTATCCGGTGCCGATTGGCGATCCAGCATCGCTCAAAATGTAGTTCACCCCTTGGCGTGTGATGGTGGCGTGCAAAGGGGCCACGTTCATGTCACCGAACAGGGGCACGTTGGCACGCTCATCCCGGCCAATAAAGGTTCGAACACCGTCGATGGGCCACTCTTTGCCCTCGTTGCGGCCCAACACCAAACGCACCCATGCTTGGCGGGTCGCCACTTCTAGCCAGGCTGTGAACATCCCAACGGTGAAACCGATCAAGGGCCACATCACTGCGCGCCCGACAAAGCCCGATTCGCCGCCACCCGCCAGGATATGGCCGACCGTCTGGCCGATCGGGTCGAAAACCAGGCCGGAAAAACCGCCGCCAATCAATCCGCCAAACGCTCCCGCAACCACGATGCGGCTACGGAACTGGGTGAGGCCGACCCCCATCCCCAAAAACGAACCGATGCAGGCAAAAGTGATCGTCCGTGGGATGATCGGGAAGCCTTGGACGGCCCAACCGGGGCCGAAAATGGCAGAACTCAGGCCGCCACCGATTTGGTAGCCGACGATTCCGCCGATCGTTCCGAAAACCGCGCCAAGGGCGATGCCGAATAGGATGTTTCGCCGCCCGCCTTTCATCCAACCCTGATGGAATCCGGCGGCCAGCCCCATCAACATCAGGGTCAGCCAAACCATCACGAACTCGGCACGGGACCACTCGGGACTCAGCGTCGATTTGGGCAGCATCGGTTCGGTGACAATCCATCCCAATGTCCCTGCAATCGCGCAGAGCAGGGCCCTTCCGAGCATTTTCCCCATGGCGGTTTCTGTTGGTTTCACCCGGCACAAATGCCGGGATTACTCTTCATATCGGTAGGACGCGGCCCCGAACTGGATGGTGTCCCCCGATTGAATGACGGTGGGGGCAGCGATCTTGGTTCCGTTGACATAGGTTCCGTTCGTGCTCCCGCTGTCGGTTAGGGTGACTACTCCGCCGGTTCGCGAGATTTCGGCATGGCGGCGGCTGGCCCCCGATTCGGCGGCGACCACAACGTCCGAATTTTCCCGCCCGACGGTAGCGGTGCCTTCGGGGATCAAAAACACGTCGCCGCCAGCCGTCACCAACCGGGGATTCTTGACGGTGGGGGTTGCCGCCGGTGATGCCGAAGCCGCAATGGGTGCGGCGTCCGAGCCGAGGTTTATTTTCTGGATGTCCCGCTTAGCGGGTTCGGGGGGCATCGCCCCGGTTGGATCCGGTGCCGCCCCTGTCTGCCGGTTCAGCCCGGCTTGGTCGGCGAGTTTTTCAACAACGGTCTGGTTGTTGCGGTAGTACCACCAACCGGCATAACCCAAGCCGCCGACGACCGCAAGACCCACCAGAAGCCGCAAGAACGCCATGGCTGGGTTCTGACCAGAGTCGCGGGGTTGGGAGGGAGTCTGAACCGGCGTGCTTCCAGCAGGCTTTGCCGTGGATTGGTCGGATACAGGTTCCTTGAAAGATTCGGGTACCAAAATGTCCACCACAAAGGCCCCGCCTTTTTTGTCCGGCTCAAATGTGCCGCTGACCGACTTGTCCTCCCCGCCTGCTGAATATTTCAGTTCGAATTTGTAGGCCCCCTGTGTGAGGAAGTGGGCTCCGACAACATTGCTGTCGCTCGCCGGGATATTGAAAACAAGCGGGTCTTTCCCCCCCGTGACGACCAGGCTGCCGCCCGGGAACGGCCCGGATTTGGTCGCGACATGGAACTCGATGTCGGCAACTGTAGTGAATTGGTCAGCCTTGGGTTTGAATGCCTTGGCTTTGAGGGCAGCGACCAAGTCCATTCCGGCGGCGCGGTTGATGGCCGAGTCCACAACCCAGACTTTCCAGCCATTCGGGTCATCAGGTGCCGCCGCTTCGGCGAATTTCCCTTCGATCGGGACAGGGTCTTTGATCTCGTCGCCTTTCGAAAAGACGTAGGCAAAACCACCTTCTCCGGGAGGGGTGACGACGAATGTTTTGAGGTCTTGGGCGGAGCCGAGAGCCGCCGCAAGGAGTGCGAAGAGAAGGAAAGCCCGTTTCACGCTGGGGTGAGTGTAGCCCGGGCGTCGGGCAGTTTTCGCGCCAGGTCGCTAGCCGTGTAGCCAAAATCACCTTGCTCTTCCACGCAAAGGTCGCCCGCATGGCCATGCCAAAACGTAGCGCATTCGGCCGCAATCCGCGGATCAAGTTGTTGGGCAAGGAGGGTGGCCAGCACCCCGCACAATACGTCGCCCATCCCAGCGGCCGCCATGCCGGGATTGCCGGTAGGGTTGACCGATATCGGATGACCTGGGGTAGCCGCCAAGCTGTAAGCGCCTTTGAGGACCACTGGTTTTCCAAACTGTTCGCAGGCTTGCCGGATAGCAGTGAACCGATTCGACTGGACATCCTGTGCTGAGGTGCGCAAAAGGCGCCCCATTTCGCCTGGATGCGGGGTCAGGATGCACGGCGCAGGTGCAAGGCTCACCCCTTCGCAGACCGCGTTCAAAGCGTCGGCATCGATGACGCTCGGGATGTCCCACCCGTCCCAAACGCCGGCAAGGAATTGCCGCACATTGTCCGATTGCCCCAATCCGGGCCCGAACACGGCCCCGGTCCACTTGCCTTTGTTAGCCCGGATCAGCTGGGCGGCAACATGGGCGATGCCGTCGCCGCTTTGCGGCAGGGCCATCGTCAGGCACTCTGGCAAATGACAAGCGACCGAATCACAAACCGCCGGTATGCCGGCCACTGTCACCAATCCGGCTCCTGATCGCACGGCGCCCATGGCCGCGAGAACCGCCGCCCCCCGCATGCTTTGGCTTCCGGCAACGATGAGGACATGGCCGTTCTCGCCTTTGTGGGAGTCGAATCTGCGGATTGGCAGTTGCTCCGAAACTTCAGACCGGTCCGTGAGGTAGGCGCCCCTCACTTGCGTAAGCAGTTTCGTCGGAAATCCGATAGGAGCAAGCGACCAATGCCGCATCGCCGTGATCCCATTTCCTTGAAAGACAAATTGTTTGGCCAGGCCGAGGAGGATCGTTTCGTCAGCCCGCACCCATGCTCCCGCAGCCTGGCCGGTATCGCAATCGATGCCACTTGGAACGTCAATTGAGATGCGGGTGGCAGAACAGGAGTTGACTGCCTCAATCGCCGCTTTTGCCAATCCCCGTGGAGCGCCCTCGGCCCCGATCCCCAGGATGGCATCCACAACAGTGTCCCACCGCTCGTCCGTTAACTGGGAAAACTCGCCGAAATGGATTGGGATGCCTGCGGGGAGTTCATTGAACCGGGCGAGACCCTCGCCCTTCAAACGGTCAGGGGATTCGGCGGCGACAAAGACGGTGACCTGGTCACCCCTTTCGGCCAACAGTCGCGCAACCACAAACCCGTCGCCCCCGTTATGGCCAACCCCGCAGACCACCGCAACCGGCCGAGTGTTTTCGCTCACATATTGGAGTACGGCTTCCCCCGCGCTCTCCATCAAGGTTGCCACCGGGATTCCGAACTCCTCGGTTGCCCGGCGATCCATCTCCTGGAATTCGGCGCGGGTGGCGATCCACATGACGCGAACCTCTACTCGTCGATCCGGCTGAAGTAGATGACCGTACAGGTGTGGGCCGGGGTGATGAATTCGCCATAAACCCGGCTGAGGAACGAGATCATCTCATCCTGGCTGCGGATCTCGGGGTTTTCCCGCTCGATGTCGCGGGGGCTGAGCTCGCTGATCTTTTTGGTTTCCACCCGATCTAATATCGCAGAATAGAGTTTCTGCCGCCGCCCGAACCGGGGCCCGATCGTCACCCAAACCACCATCCCGTCCTGGTATTTGTCGGTCTTGTCGCCAAGGCGGATCGAAACGGTCTTCCGGCCGGTGCGCAGTAACTCGTCGTAAAGCTCGGCGTAAAAATTGAGGGCGAACATGGCAGCGAGGCAAGAGTTTAGCAAATATCGCGCAGAGCCGTACTTCCTATCGGAGCGGCGGACTTGACGATCTTCTTAACCGTGGTGGCGACTCTCGCCATTTTGGCGGCCCTCCTCTATGTCGCCGTGCTGATCGCCGCTGTGCGCGCAAGCCTCTACCCCATCCGCATCCACCAATTCGTGAGCCCTGGCATGATGGGGTTCCCGCAGGCCGGATTTGAAGTCGTGACCAAGGACGGCGTTCCAATCCGGGGATGGGTGGCAAAAGGTTTGGGCGACCTGGTTGTGGTTTGCGCCCATGGTTACCTGGTCAACCGGTGCGAATGGGTTCCGGTAGCCCAACAACTGGTTCCCATGGGGGCGACCATGGTGTTCTTCGACCACCGGGGCCACGGGCGGAGCGGCCGCGCCAAAGTCACGCTTGGGCGGGACGAACGCCTGGACGTCTTGGCCGTGCTCGAATGGGTTCGCCAAGAGTTCCCAGGCCGCAAGGTCATGCTTTTGGGGAGCTCGATGGGTGGCGTTGCCTGCGCCTTGGCGGCGCGGGAACCGGGTGGGGAAGTGGATGCCCTTGTGCTTGATGCCCCATTCCGGTCTATGAAAGAAGCCAGCGATGCCTGGTGGCTGTTCTTGGGTGGCGAGAAGGCTGCCCGGTGGATGCGGCCGACCTCTTGGATTGGGCCATGGTTCTTAGGCTTCCAGCCCGAGGCGGTTCGGGTTGACCACGCGCTTTCTGAACTCGGCCCCGATGTCCCCGTCCTCCTATTCTTCGGCGGTCTTGATCCGATTGTGCCGCCCGCCTCGGCCGCGCTCCTGGCCGATTCGGTCAAGGGGCCGGTCCAGTCCGTCACATTCCCCGATTCCACCCACGGGGCGGGGAGGCTCAATGATCCGGAGCTGTTCAAAAGGTCGCTCGCCGGGTTCCTAGATCGGCACGGATTGTTGTGAGAGCGTTAAACCACGCATCCTCGGATGGGTAAGATGCGTCCAAAGTATTCGGAATTGGGCCGAAACCGGGCTGACGATGAGGTCGGCAGGTCGTTGCAGACCACCAGGGCCAAGGAAGGTTGAAATTATGATCCAACCCCAAATGGAGCATTGGATGCTTCCGCAGTTGCGCCGACTCGCGCGAATGAAGCCGGCATCCTTTGAAAACCTCGTCTCCCATGTCAAAGAGTTCCATCCGGAAGTCTATGAAGAGCTCTGCCTCATGGCCGTCGAGCACGGAGACCTTGAACAGGCCGATTGCGCCGTGTGCTTGGCCACCGATGTCAGCCACTTGGCCGTCCGGCTGGAAATCTACCGATCCGACACTGGGAACGATGAGAACGCAATCTTGATCGAAATCGACGAGAACGGCACGGCTTGTCTTGTGGATAGTGGAATCTTTGTGTGGGAAATCGTGCGGGAGCACCGGAAACGCGGCTCCTTGGCAGACCTCAAGCAATCCTATGCATCTCTCACCGAGGCGGAACTCCGGGCGGCCCTCCGCTATGCCGACCGCCACCCTGACGAGATCCAACGGAAAATCCGGGCCTACGAAGAACGGTTCGTCCGCACCGACGCCTGAGCCAGCGGTGCTATCCTAACCGGGATGGCGTTGCTCACCGCCGACCTCCCCAGCCTTGGCCCCCCGCGAACGGGAAAAGTCCGCGAGGTCTTTGACCTCGGCGACCAGCTCCTGATTGTCACCACCGACCGGATCAGCGCCTTCGACGTCGTCATGGCCAACGGCATCCCCGATAAGGGCCGGATCCTCAACCAGATGAGCGCATTCTGGTTCAAGATGTTTGAGGGCGAGGTGCCCCACCACGTCATTTCCACCGACGACACGGACGTGGCCGAAATCGTCGGGGGATTCCGAAGCGACCTCAAAGGTCGGTGCATGGTGGCGCGGAAAGCAACCCCTCTCACCATCGAGTGTGTTGCCCGGGGTTACATTGCCGGATCGCTTTTCAAGGAGTACCGGAAAGAGGGCAGCAAAATCCACGGGTTAGAACTGCCAGACGGGCTCAGCGACGGGTCGCGGTTGCCCGAGCCGATCTTCACCCCGGCTACCAAAGCCGAATCGGGGCACGACCAAAATATCTCCTTTGCCGAAGCCGCAGACCGGGTTGGGAGCGACGTTGCGGGCAAAGTCAGAGATTGGACGCTGATGCTGTATGCCCGGGCCGCCGAGCATGCGGCGAGGGCCGGTTTGATCCTGGCCGACACCAAATTCGAGTTCGGACTCACTGAAAACGGCCTGATCTGGATCGACGAAGCGTTGAGCCCGGATTCCAGCCGCTATTGGGAAGCCAGTCTCTACAAACCCGGCGGGCCCCAACCCAGTTTTGACAAGCAGTTCGTCCGCGATTACCTGGAAACGCTCGATTGGGACAAAACCCCGCCCGGGCCAGAACTCCCGGATCAAGTCGTTGCCGCAACTCGGGCCAAATACATTGAAGCGTATGAACGCGTCACCGGGCAACCGTTCACCCCCTGATGTTTTGGTTCTATAACGCTTTGCTGACTTTGTTCAGCCCGATTTGGGTGCCCTGGATGCTGTGGCGGGCCAACCGCCGGGCCGAAAAAGTCGATTGGCAACAAAGGCAAGGGAATTACCCCATCGTGCTCAAGCCGGGAAGCCGGCGGGTTTGGTTCCATGCGGTGAGCGTGGGCGAAGTGGTGGCGGCCCTCCCGATACTACGCGAGATCCGCCGGCAAGCCCCGGAAGCCGAAGTCATCCTCAGCGTCACCACATCCAGCGGGCATGAAACGGCCCGAAAGCAAGCCGATGGCCTTTACGACCATTTGGTGTATTTCCCCATCGACGTGGCGCGATTCACGTTGAATGCGATGGTTCGCGTCAAACCCAAGGTCGTGGCGATCATGGAGACCGAACTCTGGTTCAACTTCTTGTGGGCGGCCGAGGCCGTCGGAGCCCAAACCCTGGTCGTGAACGGGAGGTTGAGCGACCGCTCGTTCCCCCGGGCCCGCCGGTTCAAGTTTTTTTATAAACGTTTGTTGGGGCTGGTCGGAAAAGTTTTGGTGCAGACGGACACCGACCGCTCGCGCTTTGAGGAACTGGGGGCAAAGCACACCCAAACCATCGGGAACTGCAAGTTCGACCAGGCGCTGGAAGGATTGGAAGCCGACCCAGCCGAGTGGCGCCGCCAACTCGGCATCCCTGAGGGCTCGCCTGTGGTCGTCGTTGGCTCGACCCGGGGCCAATCGGAGGAGGATTTTGTGCTTAGGGCATTGCAAGACGCTCGCCTGAAAGATGTTTGGGTTGTCCATGCCCCCCGCCATATGGAGACAGTGCCGGCGCTGGCCGGGCGTGTTGCCACGCTCTTCGGATCGGTTGCCCTGCGATCCAAGGGCGAAACTGGGAGGTACCTGATCCTTGACACCTATGGCGAGCTCTCCAAGGTGTATTCGGTGGCGGATGTGGTCGTCGTCGGTGGCGGCTTCGATAGGCTTGGAGGGCAAAACCTGATCCAGCCGCTGGCCCACGGCAAGCCAGTGGTTCACGGTCCGTATATGTTCAATTTCCGGGATGTTGCAGAAATGGCATTCCGGGCGGGCGCGACGCTAACGGTGGATTCCGAACAATCCTTTGGAGATGCATTGGCCCGGCTGTTTGCCGACGCAGACAAACGGGCCGCCATGGGAGCGGCTGCCGCCAGCCTGGTCGCAGCCAACCGGGGGGCGAGCAAAGCCTATGCGGCAGCCATTTGTGAAGCCCTCGACCACGACCCTGGCGCCTCAGCCCAGTAGAATAGCCTCCGTGGCCCGCCGCGCCTTCACTCTCATCGAACTGCTTGTCGTCATCGCAATCATCGCGATCCTTGCCGCGATCCTGTTCCCGGTCTTTGCCCAAGCCAAAGGGGCGGCCAAAGCCACTCAATGCCTGAGCAACCAGCGGAACCTGGGTTTGGCGATGGTGCTTTACATGCAAGATTACGACGACACCTACGTGCTCGACGCCTATGCGACTCCCACGCAGTTCTTGCTGTGGCACGACCTTGTGGACCCTTATGTCAAGAACAAGCAGATCTGGCTCTGCCCTGGCTCGTCCATTTCTGACAAGGACGTGACGGGTGCCGAAACCAGCCACTTCGGCTACAACGCCACCTACCTGACCAACATCCAGACCGACTTCAGCAACTTCGACGGCCACACCGGAGTGTCATCGACCGCCTTGGGTTCTCCCGCCGAGACCGTCGTTCTGGCTTCGGCCAAAGCGGCCATCCCTGGCAGTTGGTGCGGCGACGACGGCAAACACTTGCTTGCCCCCAGCGAACCCGATGCCGACTGCTGGGGCAGGCCCGATCCCACGTGGGCCATGGGAGCCACCATCTTTTGGGGCGACACGCACTCCAAGCGGTTGAGGTTGGGGCAGTTCTATTCCGGCCAAACCCCGACCGACAAGTTCTTCGACCTGGAATAACCGGTCGTTTCCAAAGGGCGTCCGGCCCAGCTCATCGTTTCGGCCGGACACCCTCTGGTTACAAGTCACTTCACGACGATGTTCCGGTAGCTCACGGCATCTCCGTGGTCTTGGAACACGATATACCCTTCCCGGAACTTGGCGAATTCCGGCATGTCCTTGAACTTGCTCATGGCGACCTTGTCCTTGAACTCCTGGCTATCCATATCCACTCGAAGCATGAGCTTGTGGTTCAGCCAATGCTCAACGACCCCGCCCTTGCACACAAGGCGGGAACTGTTCCACTCGCCGACGGGGCGGGTGTAGTCGTATTCGGGCCGCTCCAACGCATAGAGCGCGCTGGCCGACGTGAACGGGTTCCGGCCGTCCGAGTGCTTGGTGTTGTCCAAGATTTGGTATTCGGCCCCGGTTTGCCACGGGTATTGGCCCGGCCGCTCTTGGGCATGGTAAATGACGCCGCTGTTCCCGCCTTCGGAGATTTTCCACTCGAACGAAAGGTCAAAGTCGCCGTAGCTTTTGGCCGTGCGCAGGTCGCCCCCTTCTTTGCCTGGTGTGAAGCTGAGGACGCCGCCCTCCAGCGACCAACCGGACGGCACATGATCCTTGTTCCAACCCATGAAGTTGGCAACTGAGTTCGTGAGCCGTTCGCCTGCCGGCACTTGCGCCGGGCTGCTTGGCCGGTTCTTGCCGACCGGGCCATTTTTGGCGGGGATCTTGTTGTTGGTCATCCAAGCCTCGGTGGACCACATGAATTGGTTGCTGAGGCTTTGCAGGGCATGGTGGCAATGGACATATGCCACGTGGGCCTCCTTTAGCCCGTCCACGTTCAGGAACACCGTTTTGCGGTCTTCGCTCACCCAAACCGACTTGACCGCCAGGGTTTCTTCATCCACCTTGGGGCCGCCGTACTCATTGGTCGGGACGTAACGCCATTGCTTGACTTCGTAGTAGTTGGGCGTGTTGCCAGTTTCCGGGCTCAACGGTTCGGTGAACTTGACTTCGATCCCGTTGCGGCGTGGGGAACAGCTCAGCATCTCAAAGACGGATGTCCCGTTGTAAACAAGGCGCTGGGTGCCGTAGCTTTGCTTACCGGTTTGTCCCCAGTTCCCGGTGGAGCCGATGCCGCCGACGACAATGCTGCCATCGGGTGCGGTCACGACTCGGTTGATCCCGGCTTCCAACCCCTGGGTAAAGCGGAAAACCGTGCCTTGGAGTACGCCGCCGACTTCTTCGACATAGACCCGTTTGAGCCCGCCGTGGGTGACGTCACCGTGGATCATCTGACCTTTGTAGGGGCCATCGTTCAGGGCTGTGATCTGGCTGGGCGAGTTGCCGATCTCGTTCTGTGGCAACCACACGACCGGCGGATCTTCGGGAGTGTCCTTTTTCGCTTCCGGTTCCACTGACCGGTTGCCGTAGAACGCCCCCTCTCTCACCAGCAGGATTTTGCTGCTGGGCAGCCAGTCGCCCTGGTTGTCGGCGATGTAGAGCAGGCCTTTTGCGCCGAACCCGATCCCGTTGGGGGTTCGCAGCCCGGCCAGGATGAACCGGTAATCACCAGTTTTGGCATCAATTTCAATGCACCGGCCGCGATCCGGGTTTTGCGGTTGGGTGGATCGCCCCCCGGGGTTGATCGCCGTGGCCAAAGTGCCATAAAATTTCCCGTTCTTGTATTCCAGGCCAAAAGCGAATTCGTGGAAGTTCGCGGTCACGCCCCAGCCATTGGCCACGCACCGATATTCGTCCACCTGCCCGTCCTTGTCGTTGTCGATGAGTTCAGTCAACTCCTGCTTTTGCAGAACATAGATGCGCCCGTCGACCACCTTGAGCCCAAGTGGTTCGGCAAGCCCGGAAGCGATCCGCTTGACCGTCCGATTGATCGGTGACTTATCCCAACCGGAAAGTTGGTAAACGGCTCCGTCGGCATCCCAAGTGCAGATGAGCATGTCCCCGTTCGGCAAGAAGCCGATCCCGCCAACGCGCGGGTGGAACCAACCGGGACGGGCTTGGCTGAGCGTGTAGGCGGGATGGACATCTTCCAAAGGACGGCGGTCGCCGGCTCGGTAGTTGTCTACGCCCATGACGCCCTTTTTGCCCGGTGCCGTGACCCGGACCTCACCGGCCGGAGTGGTGAAGGCCGATGGCGGGACGGTTGTGAATTCAGTATCGCCCGGTTTTTTCCATTTGAGTTCCAATGCGCCGTCGGCGGGGCCGTTGAAACATTCGATCCGGATGGAATTCTCCCCGGCGACTAGCTCTGCCCGGCCGTTCTTGAACTCCTTGCCGTGCAGCCCGTTGTTGTCCACGATCAAGTTGTCCCCGATCCAGAGTTTGGAGCCGTCGTCCGAACCCAGCGAGAACTCGTAGCTCCCGGCTTGCTTGACATTGATAAAGCCCGTGACCACCGCCAAGATCTGCTCTTTGTTCGGCCCCCAGTCGTCGTTGCCCAGGTTGATGTTTGGGATCACGACGCTGTAATTGGGGGTTTGGCCCGAAATCAGTTCGGGGATCTCGCTCATGTCGAGCCCCGTGTAATACACGCGGAGGCTCAAGCCCGGTTCGCGTTCTTTGCTGATATCTTGCTTGTCCTGGTCGGCATCGGCCGGCGGCGTTGGCTCGGGCGGATCCTGGCGGACGCCCCCAGAAGTCCCTGATTTGGCGAATGTCTCGACGAATTCGTTGTTCCCGTTGTCAATCAGCACCGTGTGGGTTGCAGCGTCGGATTGGGTCGCCGGTGGGAACAAAACCCCGACCGCAACCTTGTCGAGCACGGTGCCCGGTTCCGATTCGTTCCAACCAAGGGACAGTAACTGGCCCGATTTGAGGCCGGATACGTGGAACTGCCGCCTAAGACCGACCCGGCCCGCGGCAGCGGGCAGGTATTCGGGCGATTCCGTGACCGAGATCTTTTGCCCGGATCCGGTCGAAAACTTGAACGAGATGAAGACGCCCCCGTTCTGGAACCGGTATCCGAGATATTTGGGCTTGACGGGTTCGGCAACGCCTTTTTCGAGAATCGACCACGTTTCGCCGTGGTTCAAAATGTAAGGTGCGCCGACGCTGGTCGGCTGCGGGCCGTGAACCGTCGTATACACCGCGCCATCAAACTTGACGCCCCCTGTCCAGGCCTTGTAAAGGCTGCAGGTTTGAGTGTCGTAGGCCACCCACAGGTCGTCGCTTAATGCGGCGGTGAGCATCCGCGCGTTTTGGTCGAGAACCGATCGGAACACCCAAATGTCACGGGGCCGTTCCGGGGCAGGGGCCGCAATCAGGCATGCGGCGACAAGGCTCGTCAGCATGAACCCAGGTTACCCATACGGGTACGGCGTTGACACCCCTCTTCTTATCTTGTGCACAGAGGTGCCGAGGCAAAAAAGTAGCGGGGCCAAAGCCCCGCCAATGCTATCCACGAAATGGGATCCGGATTACTGAACCGGGTTCCCGGTCAGCGGGTCGACGATGGCGCTGCCGCCGAGCGAGTAGGCCGATTTGCCCCAGGCGAACCGGGCCGGATTCAAGGTGCTATAGGTCTCGCGGAAACGGGCGCTCGTGTCGCTAAACACGTAGTTGTTGCCGCGGTCATACCGGCCAACGTGCGTGTAGCGCAGGGTGTGGTCCAGGCTGCTGGGCAACACCGTGCCCGTGTTGCAGGCAAAGACCTGCTTTGCCGTGGCGACGCTGATCGCTTCCAGCGGCAAATCGGCGGCTGCCGTCGGGGCGCTGCTGAACCCGTCGGGGACTTGGCCCTTCTTGGAGATGCCGATCGCATTGCGGTAGGTGCGGTATTCGCCGGACCGTTGCATGCACTGCTTGGATTCCGTGGTCGGGGCCAGCAGGATCGTGCCCGAAACATCGTCTACCTGCGTTTGGCTGACCGTGGTGCTGGTGTCAGAGCTCACCCGCTTGCGGGGCATCAGCAACTGGTTGCCGGTGTAGCTGATGCGGCCGACCTGGGTGGTGTAGATGCCTGCGTTGTAACCCGCAAGCGCACAGGCGGCAGCCGAAGACACATCCGATTGCACGCCCGGCACGCCGAAACCGCGGTTGTTGGTGTTGGGATCCCAGCACGAGGGAGCCCAGCCGCCGTTCTTATCCGAAGGGCTGACGAAAATCTGCTCGTTCTTCATGTACGGCAACACCATCCACGACCAATGGACTTCTCCAAATGCCGCGTTGTCGTTGTTACGGTAGTTGGCCATCGGGTAGATGTCGTCGAAGTCGGACAAGTAAAGCTGCAGGCCGATTCCGATTTGTTTCGTGTTGCTCAGGTCGGCCGACTTCTTGGCGGCAACCTTGGCTTGGGCGAAAACGGGGAACAAAATGGCGGCCAGGATCGCAATGATCGCGATTACGACCAGGAGTTCGATGAGGGTAAATGCGCGTCGCATGACAGCAACGATTTATCGAGAAATTCATTAAGAGAGTATTAACACTGTGACCAATCGTGATAGATTAGGACTTTTTGTTATCTATATAAATAATGTATAAATTTGTGATGGTTAACTCATAAGGAATTGGTAATATATGAGTATAATTGTCAAAATCCTGCTTAAGCAAGCGTCACGAGGACGCCGGCCACAATCAATGCCGCCCCGCCTGCCACCTTCAGATCGAACTTTTCCTTTAACACAACCAGACCCAGAACCATGGCCACCACAAAGCTGAGTTTGTCAATCGGCGCGACCTTGCTCACCTCGCCCGTTTGCAGAGCCCGGAAATAACAAAGCCAACTCAGAAACGTGGCCACGGCAGAAAACGCGAGGAAAAGCCAGTTTTCCTTGGTCAGCTGGGAAAGGTCGGCTTCCTTTGCCGCGGCCGCCAAAACAAAGCTGAAGACCAAGACGAAGGCGACCCGGACCAGCAAGGCCGTGTTTGCCGGGACACCATCCACGCCGCGCTTGGCCAACACAGCCGTCAGCCCGGCGAAAAAGGCGGAAAGCAGGGCCCACCCACGGTAATCCATGTCAGGAAGTATGACCATTGCCGAACCGGCGGGCCAACTCCCGTAGGATAATGAGGAGGAAATGGCATTGGATTCCATCACATTGGCCGCACCAAGGGGGTTCTGCGCCGGGGTCGCCTATGCCATCGAGGTCGTCAACCTGGCCCTCAAAATCCATGGGGCGCCGCTTTATGTCCGGCATGCCATCGTTCACAACGAGCACGTTGTGAAAAGCTTTGAATCCCAGGGCGTCGTTTTTGTCGAAGATGTCCACGAAGTGCCCGAAGGGGCCACGGTGGTCTTTAGCGCGCACGGGGTTTCGCCGCAAGTCAGGCAAGATGCCGCCTCCCGGGGGTTGAACGTGATCGATGCCACCTGCCCCTTGGTGACCAAAGTCCACAACGAAGCCAAGAGGTTTGATTCCAAAGGCTACTTGATGGTCTATGTCGGCCACCGGGGGCACGTTGAAGCCGAAGGGACCATGGGCGAGGCCCCCGGCAGGATGATCCTGGTCGAAACCCCGGAGGAGGCCGAAACCGTCGAACTCCCAGACCACGAACGGCTGGCCCTCGTCACCCAAACAACTCTCAGCGTCGACGAAGTCGAATCCATCACCCAAGTCTTGGAACGCCGGTTCCCCCACTTGGAACGGCCAAAAAAGGAAGACATCTGCTATGCCACAACAAACCGGCAAGGGGCGGTGAAGGAAATGGCCAAGGTCTGCGAGTTCATCATCGTCGTCGGCAGCACCCAGAGTTCCAACAGCAACCGCCTTGCCGAGGTTGCCCGGGGGTATGGGGCCGAATCTGTGCTCTTGATGTCACCGGACGAACTTGAACGCCCGGTCATCGACAATTACCGCACCATTGGCGTCACAAGCGGGGCTTCAACCCCTGATGAACTCGTCGAGGCTGTCATTGGTCGGTTGCTGGAATGGTCGCCTGGCACGCCCGTCAAGGTCTTGGAAACGGTCAAAGAAGACATCGAGTTCATCCCGTCGCGGAACCTGGTGCAATTGGCGCAATCACGCTAACCGGGCCCTTCCCAAGGCGGCTGCTTTTTGTCCCTCAAGACGTGGAGTCAATCCACCTCCCGACCGTTTCCGCATTTGCTCTTTTTCACGCCACGCCTGTGCCGCCTTTTCCGCATTCCCCAACCGCGAATGCACCCGCGCTAGTTGGGAGAGGACGTACAGCCGCGTGGCGGGAAACTCCAACTCGTCGGCAAGATCCAGGGCTTTGGAGCAAGTCTCTAAGGCGGTTCCCATATCACCCCGAGCAAGGGCGATTTCCGATTCGGCGAAGAGGATGGTTAGGGAGTAGAGGACGTCGAGCGTGGGCATCACGAGCCTCTTCGCCGAATCGAGGAATTGGATTGCTTGCCCAGGATCGCCGATTTCGGCACAGAAGACCGAGGCGTTGGAAAAAAAGTGCAATTGTGACCGGCGGGTCGCCGTGTGCATTTGGGCGACGCCCCGGACCATCGCCTCAACCGCTTGCTCGATGTTTCCGGAGTTCCAGTGGTAAGCGAATTCGGCGTTGATGGTCAGCAACCGGGTCGATGTAACGGACTGAAAGTCATGGAGCCGTTGAAGCCAAAAGGTGGATTCCTCCATCCTTGCCGCCTCGAGGCACGCAAATAAGCAATTCGAAAGGCATTGGGCCAACAGGGTTCGGCGATTGTTGTGCCGTGCGATCCGGTAGGCGGTTTCCGCATCCTTAACTCCATTGGCCAATTGGCAAGACCGGATGTTCTGTTGAGACCTGAGGACGTAATACTCGCTAGCACGGGGGCATGTGGAGCGGACGGGTTTGCAGGCCCGGAACATTTCTTGGACTTGCGTAAAGCGGCAAGATTCCAAGACGGTGGATGCCGAAACCAAAATCTCCCGGGCAACATCGGCATCTTCCGCGGCAAGAGACATCACCAACTGGTAAAGGGCGGACGGGTTGGCTAAACCCGGAGGGGCCGGGCTGAAACCAACCCTGCCGGGGGGCGGTTCCATTTCAGCAGCACCTACGGTGGATGGCTCCGCAACCGCTGGTTCCACGTGCCACTCGCCGGCTAGACCGATCAAGCCTTTGCGGGCAATAACGAGGTCCGCACCCAGCCACTTCCGCAACCGGAAAAGGGTTTGCCGCAGGGCATTGGCCGAACGGCCTTGGTCGAGCGACGGATAGACTCTCGCCGCCAGGTTGGCGCGGTGCACCGGCCTAGGCGCCGACGCGGCAAGGATGAGCAGAAGTTCCGCGGTTGCCTTGGTGGGGTATGGATTTGCCACCAACCTGCCATCCAAGTAGACCTCGAAACCGTTGCTCAGATCGACTCTTCCTACCAATGCGCCGGATGCCCTCCCCAAAAGTTGTCGGTGTCGCAGACGTGTAACGGTATTGTAACGGTTTTTGCCAACATAATAAGGGTCTGTGCAGCCAAAAAATCTTGGCGGCATTTGGAGGAGACAATGAAAACAACACTCGTTTGCGCAGGAGTCGCAGCCCTTTCGGCGTGCGCCCATGCCGGATTCAATTTCACGGGCTTTGGCCCATCGCAATGGGGCGCATCCGATGCGACCCTCGGGGTTTCTGGCTACACGGTCGAGGATTTTGAAGATGTCAACCTCGTCAGCGGCTTGCAGGTGACCATCGCCTCGCCGAATGGCGGCTATGGGCCAAGCTCGACGATTCCCAACACGTTTAACCCGTTCACCGACAGCACTTTTGGAACCGCATTCCAATTCGGCGGCGGCGGAGCGTGGGACGGCAGCAACGGGCTGATCAACACGCGCACCAACCGTGAGTTCCCCTACAGTGAGACAGGCAGCTGGGGCTTCACGACCTTCACCTTTGCCGGTGGCGCTTCCAGCGTTGGTTTCAGCGTCCAGCAAATGGATCTGCAAACGACGGTTTTGATCAATGGGAACCCGGTCGGATTGCTCGACGTCTTGGCTGGTTGGTCGGTCAACGGCCAGCGCCAAGGCTATGTGAGGATCGATGCCTTTGGGGGCGACCAAATCAATTCGGTGACGGTTGCCAATGGGAGCAACGGGACATTTAGCGACGGCCTCATGTTCGACCATGTGGCCTTCAACCCGGTGCCCGAACCGGCAACGATGGCCGTTTGTGCCCTAGCGGGCCTGGGCCTCCTCCGCAGAAAACGCTGAGGACGACCGCTTTCGTACGGAAAACAAAACCCCGCAGACCATGGGTTGCGGGGTTTTGTTTTATGGCAGGGGCAACAGGATTCGAACCCGCGACCTAAGGTTTTGGAGACCTTCGCTCTACCAGCTGAGCTATACCCCTGCGCCGAAAGGATTATACCTTGCCCTTATAGGAATCCGGGCCCGCCACGCGTCCGGGCTTGAATCGTTTAGGGAACCTGGCTAGTCTGAATCTTTACCGTGACGCCAACCCTCGTCAGCGCCTTTTTGATTGCTGGGCAAGATCAATTCCTGCTCAAGCCCCAACCGGGGGTCGATCCCTTGCGGCTGGCGATCTCCCCCATTCGGGATGGCGTCGTCACGGATCAGGAGTGGGATCAGTTTGCTGACACGCCGAACGGCCCCACATTCTTCCAATGGGAGCCGGGCAAGTTGCATTTGGGCGCCAAGCCCAAACCGGGCCAAGAAGTCGTGGTTTCTTTGGACGCCAATGGCGACGGCTGGCTTGTCGGCGACGATAACCTGGAGATCAGGATCACCATGGTTGGCGATTCCCCCCGGGTGGAGGTCCGGCAGTTGGATGCGACCGACCGGTCGGGGCCAGTTTGGGTGGTTCCGCGGCTTTTGCCCAACTCAGTCCAAGTGGCGGCAAAAAATTCAACCGCCTACTGGAATATGGAAGCGTCGTTCCTTGCCGCTGGGCTCAGCAAAGAAGTCAAAGAAGATTCCCGGGTCGGGCTAAGGATCGACATCGTCCCAGAGGGCACGGACACCGGCCCCGCCTACCTGCCCCGCAACCTGGCCTTTTTGAGGATGAGGTTCGACAAAAGCCGCAACCTGTTCAGCGGCGTCGTCTGGCATCCAGGGATCCGGAACCGGGCCGTGGCCAGGCTCGATCCCCTCAAATTCAACTTTGATTTCGAACTGGATCCCGATGCCCCGGCCATCCAATCGGTCGATGTCGTCGGGGAGGGATACGCCCGGGATGCAATCAACCAAGTCACGGTGCCGTTCCCGGCCCTCGACCGCAAGAACCGGGCGACAGTCGCCTATTCCAGCCAGATCAAGGAGTCGGCCGTCGGGGGTTACCGCGTCCTGCGGGCGACCGTGCTCGCCGCCGACGGGCGGATCGCCCAAATCCGGTCTAGTTTCCGCATTGCTGACCTCGTCGATTTCGATTTCGGGCTTCCAACAACGGTTCGGTTTTCCGAAAACCCGCAAGTGGTCAAAGGAGTAGTGACCATCAAGAGCCAGGGGGAAGGGAAGATTAACGGCCGGTTCACCATGAAGCTGCCTGACTCGTGGTCGGGCCGGCGGGGCCAACAAGAAGATTTCCTGATCTACTATCCCCGGGGAACGGCCAAAGTCAGCGTCGAATATTCGATCCCGGGCGGGGCGACCGGCACGTTTCCGGTGGAATTGACCGCAAAAGTCGGGGATCTCGAGATCCAGAAAGTCGTTTACGTCATGATCAAATGACGGAATGGAACCGCGCGATCCCCGACAAAGTTTTGCTCCAGTTGCCGAAAAGTATCTCACCAGTGCACCCCACGCCAAACCCGACGCCCTCTTAGCCCTGGCCGAGCGGGTCGGCAAAACTCCCGGCACCGTTCTGGATGTTGGGACGGGTGCCGGCCACACCGCCTACGCGCTTAGCCGGGTCGCCGAAAAAGTCATTGCGGTCGATATCACGCCGGAGATGCTCGCAATCGTATCCCGCGAATTGGAAAAACGCGGACTGGACAACATCGAGACGTGCCTTGCCGCCGCCGATAGCCTCCCTTTTGAAAATGGCTCCATGGCCGGGGTAGCAACTCGCCTTGCGGCCCACCACTTTCCCGATGTTGAGGCGTTCGTCGCCGAATCGCAAAGGGTCACGTCACCGGGTGGATGGCTTTTGATCGTGGACACAATCGGCCCGGAAGATCCCCAAACGGCGGTTGCCGTTGACCGGTTCGAAGCCAAGCGCGACCCCAGCCACGTCCATGACCTTTCGGTATCCGAATGGTCGGCAATGATCGAAAGCAACGGCTACCGCATCGAGTGGGTCGATACGGCGCGAAAGACGCTGGAGCTTGAGGATTGGATGGCCCGGATGGAAGTGCCGGAACCGATCCGGGCAGAACTGAGGCAGGAATTGAGGGGTTCACTGGCCGGCCTGCGCACCTATTTGAACCCCCAGCCCGGCCCGCCTGCCACATTCGACCTGTGGGAAATGACACTCTTTGCCCGCCTAGTTGATTCTCAATCCCCGCTGACAACGTCTTGAAGGTCGTGGAAATCCCCCGGCTCATCGCCCCGATCGTGACACCGTTCACCGATGACGGGTCGGCGGTTAGCGAGGTCCGCCTGGCCCGGCTCATGCGCCTGATGAGGGAATCTGGTTTCGAAGGCGTGGCTGTGGCTACACCCTCCGGTGAATTTGGGAGCCTTTCGCTGGCCGAGCGCAAAAAACTCCTCGAATGGGTCATGCGCGACTGCGGCAAGTTGGCTGTTTATGTCAACGTGACCGCCCAGACGACCGCCGTTGCGATCGACTTGTGCCAAGATGCCGCCGATTGCGGAGCCACCGGGGCGATTCTTTGCCCTCCACCTTTCGGCCAACTCGGTTTGGATGAGGCGAGGAACTTTGTCAACGTTGTTCGCCGGCATGGCAACTTGCCGGTCGGTTTCATCGATCCGTCTGGCAAACTCAACGAAGCGGCCAATGCCGTCGAAACATCGGGGGCAAAATCGGCAGAGCCGTTGGCTGCGCACGGACTGGATGGGCTCGCCGTTACCCCGCATGGCGGTAGCTCGGAATGTTGGACTCCCAGCGGGATGGTGCACCCGGTCGCCATGTTCGGGATGGATCATGCCCAAATCCTGCTCCAAAAGTGGTCGGCCTACAAGCCTGTGGTCGAAGGTATCGTCCGCCACTTCGGCCTGGCCAGGATCGGGAAGTATGCAACCGAGAAGCTCGGGCTGGAAACCGGGCCGCTCAGAGGGCCCTTTATGCCGCTGAACCCAACGGGTCGCGAGGCGGTGGATCGGCTGTTCCAAGTGGTTTAACGCGGGAGGTCTGCCAAACAGGAAAGCGAATAGCGGAAAACCGCCTCAGTCAGCGGGTTCCACAAGTAATAGGTTTTGGGCAAGCCCGCCAACGGGCAAAGGCTTCTGCCGGCCGATTCTGATCCTTTTGGGATGGAGCCCAACGATTCAACCCGGGCCGCGAAAACGGCAACCCACCTGAGCGCGCTACCTACGGATTCCCATCGGTTGTAACCGATCAGGGAGGGAGGGGCGATCACGGCACCGGTTTCCTCAAAGGTTTCGCGGATAGCCGTTTGATCTGGTCTTTCGCCGATTTCGACCCGCCCGCTGGGGACGCACCATCCGCGCCCTGGGATCTCCGCCAGCAAGACAGATTCTTCTTGCCAGGCAAAAACGACTACGGCAAAAGTAGGGGCAGGGGGTTGGAATGGGACCGGGAAGAAATCCAACCGGCCTTCACTGAGGACGGCGGTCGGGAATTCAGGATCACTCGGATTTGGCACTGGCGCGCTGGGATCCCGGGAGCCCGAACTTGATTACAATCACTTTGCCGATGATCTCGCCGGCATCGACCGGCCCCCAAACGCGGCTGTCTTCACTGACCGGGCGGTTGTCTCCCAGCACGTAATATTGGCCTTCGGGAACCACGAATTCGCCGTTGGTCAGGCTGTAATCCTGGGGAAGGTTGTAAAAGTCCACCGATTCGCCGGGCAACCGGTTCACACGCTTGATGTAATACTCGCCCGCTTTGTCCTGGCTTTTGATGACGACGATGTCGCCCCGCTTGATGTCCCCAACCAACCAATACGCCTTGCTGACCAGCACGTGGTCTTTTTCAAAGAACGTCGGCTCCATGGAGGGGCCCTTGACTTCCACCGAAGTGAAGTTCTGGCTGAGGAAAATAACAAAGGCCAACACGAACAACAAGAACACAGTGAACCCCGTGACTACGACCTTCTTTTTGGCGGAGGCGGGTTTGGCTGCGGTTCCCATCATATTTACGGACGCCGTCCTTTTGGGGGTTATACTCCAGATCGGTCGAAATTGCGGCCGGCTTTAGTGGTCATGGATTGGCTGAATTCAGTTCCTTGGCTTGTGCCCGCCGTGGTGGCGGTGTTGCTGGCCAGTGTGGTTGCCTTGGGGGTTCAAGTTGCCCGCCTCAATTCCCGGTTCAAACGGTTGGAAGGTCTTTGGATCCAGCTGGCCGACGGTGTCGAAACGGGGAACCTGGAGCAGGTTTTGCAACAGCAGCTCCGGAATTCGGCCCGCACGGATTCTGAGATCCAAGGGCTTTCCGAACGTCTTAAGGTTGCGGAAGGCAAATTGATGCAATCCAAACGGTATGTCGGATTGATTCGGTACGACGCGTTCGACGATGTGGGCGGGGGTCAGAGCTTCGCCCTGGCGATCTGCGACGAAAACGGGGACGGGGCGTTGGTCACCAGCCAAGTCGGGCGTATGGATTGCCGCGTCTTTGGCAAAACGTTGAGGGCCGGGCGTTCCGATATGGCCATGACCGCCGAAGAAGAGCAGGCGCTTGAGGAGGCAGTGGCCGGGAGGAACCGGCCCAAGATCGGTTTGTAATGTCCCAACGCGACCAAATGCTCATCGAGCGGGCGCAAAAAGGCGACCGTGAAGCCCTGAATGAACTCGTCTCCGATTATCAGGAACGAGCGTACCGGTATGCCTATCGATTGACGAACAACCCCGATTTGGCGGCCGACGTTGTTGCCGATGCATTCGTCCGCATCAACAGCGCCCTCAAAAACTTCCGGGGGCAAAGCGCGTTCGGCACCTGGCTTTACCGCATCGTCACGAACTGTTACCTAGACCGGAAGAAGCGCGACAAAGAATCCAAAAACCTCAGCCTTGACCAATCCGTTCAAACCGGGGGAGGGGAAATCGAGCGGCAGTTCGAGGACGAGGCGGACGGCCCGGCCGAAATCGCGGAACGCAACGCTCGCGAAGCCGCTGTTCAAAATGCACTGGCCCTGATGCCCGAATACCAGCAGGCGATGCTCGTCATGTACCACGTCGAATCGCTGAGCTACGAAGACATCGCCGAAACCTTGGATCTCCCAATTGGGACCGTCAAGAGCCGGCTCAACCGCGCCCGGGTAGCGCTTCGGGACATTTTGTCCCAGAACTCGGAACTTTTCTCATTAGGGTGAGGTCAAACGCAACAAGAGCATGGGCCGCAGCCAAGGAGCTTGATCAATGAACGCAACCAAAGCCAGGGATTTCTTTAGCGCCTACTATGAAGGCGAACTGGGCGGAGGCATCAAAGAAGCCTTTGAACGCGCATTGCTCGACGACCCGGATCTCAAGGCGGAATACGAAGAATTTTGCGCAACCATGAGCCTGCTCGAGGAGCCGGCCCCCGATGTGGAAATCCCCGTCGACCTCCATGAAAAAATCATGGCCCGGCTCGATCTTCAGGCGTGGGAAGAAAAACAATACCAAAAGGTCTCATTTTGGGGCCAGTGGCGGCTCGCCCTCGTCGGTGGGATCGCCGCCATTGCCGTGATCGCGACTGTCGCCAGCCTCAACAACCGGGCCGGTGAAAATTCGATCGCTACGCCAGTGCCCATCCCAGGACAGGCAAAGTCCGCCGCGGAATATGTTGACCTCGTAGCTGATGGCAAGTCCCTTTCCATCTCCATCCGCAACGGCAAGAACGCAACCTACTCCCTCCGTGACATCGCGGACAATTCGGAGCTCGGCAAAATCGACGTCGTGGGAGGAAAGGTCATGCAATCGTTGCAGATCGAATCCCAAACAGCCAGAGCCTATGGAGTCTTTGACAACCGTAATGGCGAAAAACTCGTCATCGCCTTGCCGGGGAGCCAACAAGGCGAAGAACTGAAAGGCAGCGGCAATGTCCTTGACCTTGCCGTTGCGATCGCGGGAACGTTCCGCACCCCCATCATCGTCCGCGCAAAGGATCGCGACAAGCTATATTCTTGGGACTTTGACACGTCGGATGACACCGCGGCCATCTCAACCAAACTGAACCCCCAATCGCTCAGCATCAGCGTTAGGGAAGACGGGATTTCGATCCTGAATTCGAATTGAGCGCCGTCACCCGGCGGCGCTTGAGCTCGGCCTCAAGGTGGAGTTCGCTTTGGTAGGCGACCCGGTAACTCTCGGCCAACAAGTAGCCCTGGGCGTTCGGCCCCAAGGTGTAGCGGGTGGCTGTCTGGTCGTTGGCCAGCATCATCTGCACCTGCGTTTTGGTCGGCATTTCCGCCTTGGCCGGCATCAAATCCAGCTCAGATAGCGAGACCAGGTGCATCGCCGTCCGCTTGATCGTCTCCGGGTCGGCCTCGGTTTCATTGAGCGCCTCCCAAAATTCAAGGCGCGCACTGGACGGCAGCTTGCCTTCGATCTCCGAAAAGAATCCGATAGCATAGAGCTGGGTGGACGAACCATAGAATGCCGAATAGGACGAGCTGTATTTTGCGATCGAGGCCATTCGCAGCACTTGGGTTGCCCGCCGGGCCGATTCAGGGAGATTGCCCTGCTTGCGCTGCCGGCGCATATCCCGTTGCAAGGCATTGATCACCAGGCGCCGCGCTCCTTCAACCTCCTGGCGGAAACCGGTGGTGCCGTCGTCGTCCGTGGCAATCGGTTCAACGGTGGGCAACAGGCCCTCGGTGTCGTACTTCACCCATCGGTCATAGGTTTCGTCCAGCACCTGCTTGTCCAGGTAGTCGAGCCCCTCGGAATTGCGTTCCGTGAACCGGATCGCGCCGGAATACCCCAAGATCCCCCGAGAAGTTTCGGGGCCATATTCCACAAATGTGTGCGGTGAAACAAAGAAACGCCCTTGGATTGCCAACAAGGTCAGGAGCCACACAGGGGTGAGCGCAGCAAAAACGTAACCTAGCGTCCGTGCCCTCATAAAGGGGATTCTCGGTACGTCAGGTCCTATTACTGGAGTCCATCGATAGGCCCGTTATGGTCCCAATTGTTTGGTGGCGGCAAAAACTCTATTACCATCAGGCTGTGGACCGCAAGAACACAACCTTAAAACGAATCCCAGAATGGGAGGAACACCTGATCGCCCGGGCACAAGCTGGCGAAAGGATCGCCTTCGAACTCTTGGTGGAAATGCACAGGCCGGCCATTTTGGCCCACGCCAGCCGGATCCTCCGGGACGGAGACGATGCCCAAGACGCCGTGCAAGACACGTTCCTCAAAGCCTGCCGCGCCATCGGGAACTTCAAATCCGGCCGGCCGATGTTGCCCTGGCTGATGCGAATCTGCAGCAACTGCTGCGTGGACATCATCCGGGCCCGGCGCAACCGGAGCGAAAACATCGAGACCTACGAGCACGCGTTGTTCGATGAACGATCCGACGTCGCCGGGGACTTCGAGGCGTCGGCTTCTTCAGAAACCCTCCGTGCGGCAATCACCCGGCTGCCCAAACGGTATCGCGAGATCATTTTGATGCGGCATTACCGACACCTCGATGTCAACGAGATCGCCGAACTTTTGGGTAAGCCAGAAGGCACGATCAAAAGCTGGCTGTTCCGCGCACGGGCCCTGCTCCGCAAAGATTTGGACGGCGGCCTGGTGGCCTTTTCGGCCTGATACACTTCGGCATCCCATGCCAAACCGGCTCCCGGATCAAACCCGGGAGCCGGTTCCTTTAGTACAATCGGCCTGTGCTATCGTTCTTGCTGATGAGCCGCCCCCTTTCCAGCGACCTGCCGGAAGTCACCCTCAAGCCTGGGCTCGTGATCAAGTCATCGTGCCGGATCAAACCAGGTGATTACCTGGTTGCGGGAGGGGAAAGCCCGGCCAAGGCCGCCATCCGGATCGAAGGCGACAACATCACAATCGATTTCAGGGACGCCGTCCTCCGGGGCACCCCGGCGGATTCAGAGCCCGACAAACGGGCGGGGTTCGGGATCTCTGCCCGGGGCAAGAACATCGAAATCACCGGGGCAACCGTCCGCGGGTTCAAAGTCGGGCTCTACGCAGAAAGCGCGGCGAAGTTCAAACTCATCGATGGCGACTTCAGCTACAACTGGAAGGCCCACCTCAAAAGCGGTCGCTTGAAAGAAGACCTCTCCGATTGGATGAGCTACCACCACAACGAATCTGATGAGTGGTTCGGCTATGGTGCCGGCATCTACTTGAAGTCGTGCACAGATTTCGAGGTTCGGGGGAACACCATCACCGGAGGCGGCAATGGGCTTATGATGGCCAATTGCTCCAAAGGACTGGTGTGGAACAACGAATTCACCTTTCTCAGCTCGCTGGGGATCGGCATGTACCGCAGTTCGCATAACCGCATCATGCACAACAACATCGATTGGTGCGTGCGGGGCTATTCGCACCGGTTTTACAACCGGGGCCAGGATTCAGCGGGCCTGCTGATGTATGAGCAAAGCTCGAACAACACCGTGGCCTACAACTCCATCACTCATGGGGGAGACGGGCTGTTTTTGTGGGCCGGCCAAACCACGATGGACACCGGCAAGGGCGGCTGCAACGACAACTTGTTCTATGGCAACGATTTCAGCCACGCCCCAACCAACGGCATCGAAGCCACCTTTAGCCGCAACAAGTTCGTCAACAACCTGGTGCTTGAGTGCTGGCACGGCGTTTGGGGGGGCTACAGTTACAACTCCGATTTCATTGGCAATGTCTTCGGCTTGAATGGCGAGGCCATCGCCATCGAACACGGCCAAGAAAACCGCATCATCGCCAACGCCTTCTTCCGGGACACGGTTGGCATCAACTTGTGGCGGAAGGAATCGGAAGACCCTGAATGGGGCTACCCCAAAAACCACGACACCCGGAGCCGGGATTACGTCATTGGCCAAAACGCTTTTGCCGGAATCGGGGAACTGGTCTATTCCATCACCCGAACCGAGAATGTTTCCTTTTCTGATAACTCTGTCGAAACCTTTGGAAAGATTTTCGAGTTGGGCCCCGGCAATTCTGGACTCAATGACCAAGGGTCAGACTACCGTGCCCCAGATGAGACGATTTGGCCGGAAGGGGTCAAACGGGATCGGGTTGAAATGGCGGCGGGGCCCAAGGGGGACACTTATATGGGGAGGAATGGCCTCGTGCTCCGGCGCGGTGGGAACGAAAAACTTTTTGCCGACACCCTCCGACAAATCTCGTGGAACCCCGTGGCCACCACCAATGACATGGTGCGCCGATCCTATGTCGCCCCCCTCGATGGGGGAAACATCCCGTTCCTGGGGATGAAAGCCCGCCGGGGCAGGACTGAAATCCTCGTCGACGAATGGGGGCCCGTGGATTTCCGGTCGCCCGTGTTGTGGCTCGAAGATTGGTACGACACCCCCGACCAACAAAAGTATTACGTCTTCCGGGTTGTCGGGCCCAAAGGAAAGTGGACCCTTGAAGGCGTTGAAAACGGCGTCTATCTCAAAATGGATCCGGCTTGGAACGGCGTTATCCCCGCCGAACCCCCGTTCATGAATGGTCCCCTCACCGGTTTGATGGACGACCGGATTCTTGTCAAATCCCCGGGCCAATTCAAAGTTGCCATGACGTATGTCGGCGCCAAGACGGTGGACTATCGGGGGATTGAAACGCCGGCCGGCCGCACAGTGGCTTTCGGCTATGCCGATCGGAGCATTCCCGTCAGTTGGTCGGTCGATTTCTTCAATTACGACCGGCTGGCCAACGACCCGCGGAAAGACCCCGAGGCATTCCGGAAAATCTATGAAACCGAGCCGGCGGCGTCCATGCGCACGCAATCCCTGGACGGTGCCTGGTCCGGGTCGCCCATGAAAGGCGTGAATGCCGACGGGTTTGCCACATTGGCCGAGGGCCGGGCAACCACGGAGGCCGGCGCCTATACGCTCACCGTGACCAGCGACGACGGAGTCCGGGTCTTGGTGGATGGCAAAGTGGTGTTTGAAGATTGGACTTGGCATGGGCCAAAGTCAGAAGAGATCAGACTAAAGTTGGAAGCAGGCCGCCACACATTCCGGATTGAGCACTTTGAGCTGGACGGATATTCCACCCTGCAGGCCCGGTTATCCAAAGACTAAGATCATCCGCGAATAAAAGAGCCGCCGGCTGCGAAACCGGCGGCATGAGATTCCACGTGCGAATTGGTTATTTGCCTTCGCTCTGTTCCGGGCCGCCCGGGCCTTCATCGGCTCCGGTCTTGGCCCGCTCATGGGCCTTGCCAAAAGCTTCGATTTGTTCCGGCGTCCATTTGGATGCCGACTCTTGGGCCGCGGCTTTGGAAGCATCCGACTCCTTGGGGGCCGGTTCTTCGCTGGCGCACCCGGCCAGGGCAAAGCCCAGGCCGAATGCGCAGATGAGGAAAGCGACTCCTTTCATGGGGATCAGTCGTTCCACCAGGTGACGCCGACAGCTTCCGGAAGGGCGACGAAGTCTTTGCAGACAACGAAGCCGAGCGGGAACCCATCGCGCGGGTACGGGTGGATGGTGGCATCCGGGTCGGCGCAATAGCCTTTAGCCCGTTGGTCAAAGCTCTTGGGCGAACCGATCAAAACGGTGCCGGAGCCGGGAAGGGTGGCTTGGCCGCCTTTCCACGCAATGACCTTGGCGTGGCTGTCGGCAAAGGCCACGGTGATCTTGCCACCAAAGTAGATGCCACTGTTTTTGGTGCCACCGGGATAGTCGTCGAAGAACCAGTCGATGCCGCCCATTGTTTGGCGGGGCGTGTCGTAGGTGTTGCCAAAGGCGAACATATCGGCCGGGTTGACGAACTGGGTGTTGGATTTACCCGTGTTGTAGCGGCGACCGAGCGGGCCAGCAACGCAGCCTTGGACCGGGCCGCCGTTGGCGCACTTTTCTTCATCCAGCATCCCTTCTGCACCGCGGATTTCCCAACCCCAGTTGTAACCGATGTCGTTCCGGTCGGTGGTGAAGGCGCCGGTGGTGGCATTGTAAGTGATGTTGTTCGGACGGCCGTTTTGCCGGTGGCCGCTCCACATTTGCAGGTTCTTGATGTAGGGATACATCGTGCAGATGGGGTCACCGCCGCAGTTGGGGCCGTCGTAAAGCGAAGGGAAGCGGTCGTCGTAGTCGGAAGCGTAGATGTGGCTGGACGTCGCGATCTGCTTCATGTTGCTCAGCGCTTGGGTCTTCTTCGCCGCGGCTTTGGCTTGGGCGAAAACCGGGAAGAGGATGGCGGCAAGGATAGCGATGATTGCAATGACAACCAGGAGCTCGATCAGGGTAAAGGCTCTGAATTTCATGGGAAATGTCCCTCCGGACAAGTGCCCATACTACGAAATGTTCATTGACATTGTGTTAAGGAATTTCAATGTTAACAATGTAGATTCAAAATGATTAATGAAATGTTAGCGCTCGATTAGATAGCAGGAAAATGGCAGAAAAATACGTTAAAGTTTGGGGCCTGCGGCATGAATAGGGCCGATCCGACAGCAACGGGCCCCCGTCGGATCGGCCATCAAGCGGCGCTTAGTCTGCCTTCAAAGCCGATGACAGTGCTTTCTTCAGGCCTTCACCCCGGAGCGCGTTTCCGCTTGCGATGATCTTGCCGGTCGAACCGTCCACCAGCAAGGCAAACGGGATCGCCGACACGTCGTATTTCACCGCGAGTGGCGTCTCCCAACCTTTGCCTTGGTAGATCTGTTTCCAGTCCATGTTGTGCTTGGCCATGGTGTCGTTGATCTGGGGTGTCGCATCGTCGTCGTCCAAGGTCACGCCCAGAATTTCAAACCCTTTGCCATGGAATTCTTTGTAAGCGGCCACCACGTTCGGCATTTCTTGCAGGCATGGCCCGCACCATGTCGCCCAAAAATCAAGGAGAACCACTTTGCCCTTAAAGGAGCCAGGGAAGTCGACGGCCGTCCCATCCATCGCCTTGGCTTTGAATGGGAGCACCGGTTGGCCATCCGATAGGTTCGGGGCCATCGGGGATTCGGGAACCTGCGTTGCCGACTTTGTCAATGACAATTTCCCGCCGACAAAATCAAGGACATAGGTGGTGCCGGTGAAATTGAACGGCTTGCCCATGTTGACCATCTCATAGTTGTAGCTCGGTCGGCCGTCGCTGTTCCGGTCAATCCAAAAGGTGGAGGTCGGCTCGATTTCCCCTTGGACGAAAGAGGTGAACGACTTGCCCCCCAGGTTGATCGTGACTTCATAACCGAAGTCCCCGTAATAGAGCATGACGTCCTTCATCTCACCTCGGGATTCTTCGTCGAAGTGGTAGAAGTTGATGACCGAAGGTTGTCCCTTCCCAATATCCACGGTTGCCGAACCGGAGAAGACACCGTTTTGCCGCTTTTCCCAAGTCGGGGCGGCATCGTCGGTGTAATCGCCATTCCGGTTGGAATCGACCAAGAGCTTTTCGCCCGAAAGGACGTAGCCGACGGCGACTGTCCCAAAGGTGAAAGAGCCGAAGCGGGGCTCAGCCAGACCATCCGGTAACTTTTTGACACCGGAGGGCTTGGCCGGGGACATATCGGAGCGAATCGGACGGTAACCCCCAGCTTTGGCGGTAGCGCCGGATGGGACGAATTTCGTGCTGACCGAATCGGCGTTGGCCAACAGGACGGCGGCAAGGGCAATGGTGGTCATCAGTAACCTCTCGCCCGATTTTACGTCGGGATTCACCGCTGCAGTTGTCCGAGGGCATCCAATTGAATGCAATCTTCTTCCCACTGCGCCATGGCGGCGGCCAGAGACTTTTGGGCGGCTTGGTATTCCAGGCTGATTTGGAGGATGTCGGCACCATCTGGGGGGTCGGCTAAAACCGATTCGATCCGGGAGATCTCGGCCTCCGCCTGAGCCACCCGGTTTTCGGCTTCTTCCACCACTCCCCGCATCCGGGCGATTTCTTTACTGAGTTCGCGGGGCGTGAGCTGAGGCGATTCCGGAGCGGCTATTTGCCTAGCTGGGGCGCCTTTTGCCGCAGGAGAGGTGGAACGCCGGTATTCCGCATATCCCCCCGGGTAGCTAACTGGCCCGGATCGCCGGACATCGAGGATCCGATCCGTGCATTGCCGGAGCAGCCAACGGTCGTGGGAGATCAAAACAAGGGTTCCGGGAAACTCGGCCAAAACTTCGGCGAGAGCCGAACGGGAGTCCATGTCCAAGTGGTTTGTCGGCTCATCCAACACAAGCAGGTTCGGATTTAGCTGGGTGAGCGAGGCAAGCACGAGTTTGTTCTTTTCTCCCCCGCTCAGCGATGCGATCGGGCGGAACACGTCGTCGCCGCTGAACAAGAACCGGCCCAAAAGGTTCCTGGCCGGCCCCGCATCCATCCCCATTTGAAAAACCATGTGATCCAACGGCGTATCGGTGGGATCGAGGTCGGCAACGTCTTGGGAAAAGTACCCGAGCTCCACCCTGGAGCCAAGTTTTGCGGTGCCCGCGATGGCTTTGTGCCGGCCGAGGATCGTCTTGATCAGGGTGGATTTGCCGGCCCCGTTTTCGCCGATCACTCCCCACCGCTCGCCATAGCGGACTTCCCAATCCAACCCGGTGAACAAGGTCTCGTCAGGAAACCCGACCGACAACCCTTCTGTGCGGATGACGATATCTCCCGACCGGCTCGTATTGTTGAACCCGGCCGCCATGCCCGACTCCCGCTCGGGGGCCCTGACTTGGGACGCCTGGAGCTTTTCCATCTGCTTGAGACGTCCCCGCGCTTGGGCGGTCCGCTGGGAGTTCATGAACCGGCGGACATATTCGTCGAGCTTGGCAATTTGTTGGGCCTGTTTGGCTGCGATGTCGGCTTGCCGGGCTTCATCTTCTTCACGGAGCTTGATGTACTTGGCGTAATCCCCTAGGTAGGTCGAGATCTTGCCGGAGCGAAGCTCCAGAAATTTGCCCGCAGTGTTTTCCAAAAACGTCCGGTCGTGGCTGACCAGCAACACCGCTCCGTGGTAACTGCGGATCCATGATTCCAGCCATTCGGTAGCCTGCAGGTCGAGGTGGTTGGTCGGCTCGTCCAGGATCAAGAGCTCGGGTTCTTCCAGCAAAAGCCGGGCGAGTGCGAGCCGCGTCTTCTCCCCGCCTGAGAGCGAGTCAGTCAACCGGCCGTGGTCGCTCTCTTCAAACCCCATGCGGCCGAGGATCGCATGGACGTCCCGTTCCGCCGCATACCCTTCAGTTTCCTCAAAATGCTCGTGGAGCATGGCAAACTCGTCCAAGTCGTCCTGAGTCGGATCGGATTCCAAAATCTTGGTGAGCTCATCGAGCCTGGATTTGATTTCCAGCAAGTGCTCCAACCCAGATTGCGCCTCTTGTAAAACGGTGCGTCCCAGGCCGACCGGGCTTTCTTGGCGCAAATAGCCAACCTTGGCTCCCCGGGCCAATGTGACCGATCCCCCGTCAGGCTCATATTGCCCCGTGATGATTTTGAGGAGGGTTGTCTTCCCCGTGCCATTCCGCCCGACCAAGGCTGCCTTTTCGCGGTTCTCGATGCGAAAGCTCACGCCGTCGAGGATGATTTCGACGCCGAAAAGTTTGCGCAAGTTGGCTACGGATAGGATCAAGGGGACCCGGAGTTTACACGCCGTCACTCATCTGGGGCCGGGCGGGTCGGCACCGAAACCGGCGGGATTCGACGAAGGTGCCGCTTGATAGCGGAGTAGAAGTGGGAACCCGCCCCTCACCGGGGTGAAGGCTGGTGGGCGAGGAGGGACTCGAACCCTCACGCTGATTAGGCGCTGGAACCTAAATCACTCCAAGCTCACCGATTTGAACCTATGATGGCAGAATTCTGCCTTTCATTTGAGTTGCATAGTGAGTTGCATGGACGATTCGGGCTTGCCGGTGCGATAAGTAAATCCATGGCAAGACGAAGAATTGCAGTCTCAGAACCACACCCTCATCGGTTCCGCGTCACCCGGAACAAGTCTTACTTCTATGTAGAGGGCAAGAAAGCCGCCGACCGGGAAACGGGCAAAAAGGAGTGCATCACCTGGCGGTGCTACGTCCAAGTGCCGACCGACGTCAACGGGAAAATTGGATTGGCACGAACCGCCGTTTATGGAGGAACATCCGAAGAGTGCAGGCAGAAGGCGGAGGCGCTGGCTCGCTCTTCGCCCCTTGTCCTCGACATCAACTTGAGGCATGCGCGAATTGGTCTGGATACGATTTCGGCCAAGGATTTGGCGTGGGCGCTATCTGCACATGGAAACCCGGAGACCAGTTTGGCCACATCTATCGAGCGAGCAAAGGCCGCAGCCTTGCCCACCGTTAGGAAACTTGCCGAACAGGCTGTTGACCAAAGAAACCAGTTGGGAATCGACGTCACGGCCGACCGTGCTCACCTCAGCAAGCTGGACTTACCTGTTGTCTTCAAGGATGGCACGTTCAAGCTTGGTCGACTCAGAGTCGATAAAGTCACTCAGTCGCACTTGGTGGCTTGGGTCAAGGAGGTTGCAAAGTTACCAGGAAAGAAGGAAGGGGAGACTCTATCGGAGCACTCCATTGAACTGGCCATCGCATTGGTTAAAGTTGCTTGGAAGGAGTTGGTTCACGACGAAGAGCAAGCTGGGTTCTTCGACGCATTGCGGTTCGATTCGCTTGGCAGCCTATTCCGCAAGGGAACTCCACGAGAAGTTGACCGTCGGTTGCTTGACCTGGAAAAGTTGCTTCAGGTCGCCGACAGCGCTCGGACGCCAGTTGAAGCTGGTGTAATGGCGCTCCTAATGATGGGGTTGCGGATGAACGAGGTCGGAGCCGTACGGTGGGAAGACATTACAACCGATGAGCAGGGGCGACTGTGGGTCGAACCAGTTGGCAGCATTTCGGCCACAGGTCGGCGATGGAAGCCAAGAACCAAAGTTGGCTGGAGCGAAAATCGAGCGCTTCCAGTGTGTGGTTACCAGAGACAGATGCTCGAATTGGCGAAGTCAGCGGGAGATGAGTATGTGTGCGGGTCTCCTCTTCGCAGCACTGACGATGTGGGTGATATCTACTGGGGCTTGTGCAAGCGAGCTGGTGTTACTTGGAGCGACGGCGACTACTGCAAGTTCATTCGCCACACGGTGCTGACGACAGTCTCGGAAGTCGCTGGAGAGTCTGTAGCAGAAATGTGGGGTCATCAGAAGCACAGCGACAGCATGCTTTCAAAGGTCTACGACCTAAGGCAAATTCGGGCCAAGCGGAAGGCCGCTAGGAAGAATATGTTCGTGGACGGAATCTGCGCCAGCGAGTTGCTTCCTTGGGCATCGCGGACATTTCCTGGGGCCGAATCAAAGTCCGGCTAGTCTGGATTTCCGCTGGTCTGCTCGGAGCTTGTCACTGTTGTGAGTCCATTTGAAGGACTCACAACCGGTCGCCCCTTCTTTAGCTTGACCTCAAAACCAACAACTACCTTGCTCTCATGGACAGCTTGCTGCCAGGTCGCTACGAACTCGACCAGGTCTACTTCGCAAGCACGGAGATACAAGTCGATGTGCCTCTACCATGAACTGGGTGCTCTTGGTGCCAAACTCAGTGCCGGACCGGCATGCGTAGCATTCGGAGGCCGTTGAAGACCACCAGGAGACTTGCCCCCATGTCTGCAAACACAGCCATCCACAACGTGGCAACTCCCAATAGAGCCAAGGCAAAGAAGACGACTTTGATTCCGAGCGCAAAGGCAATGTTTTGCGCCAAGATGGTCGCGGTTCTTCTGCTGAGCAGAATGTAGGTTGGAATCTTTCGGAGGTCGTCGTCCATAAGGGCAACGTCAGCGGTTTCGATAGCGGTGTCGGTGCCTGCTGCGCCCATGGCGAATCCAACCGTCGACTTCGCCAACGCTGGTGCATCGTTCACGCCATCGCCAACCATGCCAACTTTGTCGCCCTGCGATATCAACTCCTCGATAGCCGTCAGCTTGGCTTCGGGGAGCATTTCAGCCTGGACCTGGTCAATCCCAACTTTCGCACCGATAGCATTGGCCGTTGCTAGGTTGTCTCCGGTAAGCATCACCACCTTGAGACCCATAGCGTGAAGTTCTTGGACAGCTTCAATACTCTCCGGCCTAACTCCGTCAGCAACGGCAAAGACCGCGACAGCTTCCTTGGCGGTCGCCAGAACAACGATTGACATTCCCTTGTTCTCAAGGTCGAGCAGAGCGTCATGTACGTGGTCGCAGCAGACGTTACTCTCCTCAATCAGACGGTGGTTGCCGAGGATGAAAGGCTCTCGGTCGACGATGCCCTTCACACCGCGGCCGGGCAAAGACTTAAATGAGTCGACAGCGAGTAGCCTGCCGTCCCAGTGTTCGACGATAGCCTTGGCAACCGGGTGCGCACTGAGGTGGTCCAGACTGGCTGCAACCTGTTTAGCCAGCTTCTCGTCAAAGCCGTGAAGCTGAACCATGGCCTCGACCCTTGGTTTGCCAAAGGTGAGTGTTCCAGTCTTGTCCAATGCGATGGCGGTTAGGTGCTTGCCCGACTCAAGGTGAGCACCGCCCTTCACGAGGATTCCGAGTTTGGCTGCCGCTGCAAGCCCACTAACGACCGTGACCGGAGTTGAGATGACCAAGGCGCACGGGCACGCGATGACAAGCAGGACCAGCGACTTATAAAGCCAAGGCACGAACGGCTGACCGAAAACAATGCTTGGAACCATCGCCACAAGCAGGGCTAGGCAAACTACCACCGGCGTGTATACACGGGCAAATGAGTCGATGAACCGCTGTGATGTGGCCCGAGACCCTTGAGCCTCCTGAACGGTCTTGATAATTCTGTCGAGAGTTGTATGCCCTTTGGTGCTAGTGACCTCGAACTCAAGTACACCTTCCTCGTTGATGGTGCCAGCGAAGAGGGACGAACCAACAACCTTATCGACGGGGATGCTCTCCCCCGTAATTGGAGCCTGGTTGACACTGCTTAATCCTCCAACCACAGTCCCGTCGAGCGGTATTCGGTCACCGGGCCGGACTCGTACAACTTCGCCAGTTTCGACGCTTGATGCGGTGACCTCAACCCACGTGCCGCCACGGTTGACAAGAGCATTGTCGGGCGCTAGGCTCATTAGCGAGCGCACCGCATCCCTCGCCTTGTCGAGCGCGAACGACTCAATGCGTTCGGCAATCGCGAACAGCACCGTCACCATCGCGGCCTCAGGGTAGGAGCCGATGATAAAGGCTCCTATCACGGCCAAGCACATCAGGAAATTGATGTTGAGCGCGAATGTTCGAACTGCGACGAGACCCTTCTTGAAGGTCTGCACTCCTCCCATTACGATTGCCAAGACTGCCAGTGCCGCGACGGGGAACGAACGCTCGTTCCCCGTGTAGACGGCCAATAGCTCTGCAGCAATCGCGACACCAAGGGCCAACCCCAGAAGCAGGTCGGCTTTGGAAGCAGGTCTGGTTTCTGGTGTGCACCCAACATCGCAATCGGCCGCTGCGGGCATTCCAACTTCCGCCAATATCTGGCGGACGGGCTCATCGGAAGCGAACTCGTGGTCCACCGTCAACTGCCGGTTCACCAGGTCGAAAGTCAACGAGGAGACCTCGCTGACTTTGCTGAACCTCTTTCTGAGGACTTGCTCCTCAGCAGAACAGTCCATGGCCTCGATGCGGAAGACTGACTTCAAAGCTCCTCCTCGACATCGGCATCTTTTTCAAACATGGCATAGAGAGCGGGAAGAACGACCAGCGTGAGCAACGTTGCCGAAGCAATTCCGCCAATAACCACAGTGGCCAGCGGTCGTTGCACTTCAGCGCCAATGCCCGTGTTGAGGGCCATTGGAATGAACCCAAGCGCGGCGACAAGAGCGGTCATCAGAACTGGGCGCAATCGTTCGGTCGCGCCCTCTCGAACGGCATCAGCAACCGTCCGCCCCTCGGTGCGCAGTCGATTGATTGCCGAGACCATGACGACGCCATTCATCACTGCCACGCCAGACAATGCGATGAAGCCTATCCCTGCTGTGATGCTGAATGGCAAGCTCCGCATGGCAAGCGCCAAGATGCCCCCCGTGATTGCGAGGGGGACGCCGGTGAAGATGAGAATTGCCTGCTTGAGCGAACCAAACGTTGAGAAGAGAAGAATGAAAATCAACGCAAGGGCAACCGGCACAACGAGAGTCAGACGTTGCGAAGCTTGTTGCAGATTTTCAAATTGACCGCCCCAAGTGATGTAGTAACCCTCCTTGAGTTTCACCCTTTCTTTGATTGCCGATTGCGCCTTGGCAACGAACGAGCCCAGGTCGGTTCCCCTGACGTTGAGTTGGACGACGACCCGTCGTTTGCCCATTTCTCGGGAAATCTGTGCTGGTGCGGGCACGTTGTCGATGTGCGCGACCGAACTCAGGGGGACGCCTCCCCCATCCGGAGTTTCCACGAGCATGCCCTTGATAGCGTCGATGTCGTTCCGAAGTTCATTGGGCATCGTCACTGTGAGAGCAAATCGCTTGTCTCCTTCGATGATTTGCCCAACGGGCTCGCCACCGAGCGCTGTCGCAACTAGTTCCTGAATTTCATCAATATTGATGCCTAGTCGAGAAATCGCGTCGCGGTCAATATCGATTTGAAGAACCGGAACCTCATCGACCTGCTCGACTTCGACGTCTTGAGCGCCCGGAATATCCCGCATGACCGCAGCAATCTCATCCGCTTTGGATTTCAATTCCTTCAGGTCTTCACCGAAGACCTTGATGCCGACGTCGGCCTTGACTCCAGAAACCAACTCGGAGAAGCGCATCTGAATGGGTTGTGAGAAGTTGTAGCCTTGGCCCGGGACCTCGGCGACCTTGGCTTCAAGCTCTTCGACAAGCCCCTCCTTGGTCAGGCCCTTTCGCCACTGGTCGCGCGGTTTGAGCATGATGAAACTATCCGTCAGGCTCAGCGGCATCGGGTCTGTCGCCACCTCGGGCGTGCCACTCCTTGAAAAAACCGTCAGCACTTCTGGCACTTCAAGCACTTTCCTTTCGAAAGCTGTGACCAACTTGACGGTCTGCTCGGTATCGACTGTCCGGACTCGAACGGGCTGGATGACTAGTGAGCCTTCGTCGAGTTGAGGCACGAACTCCGAGCCCAATCTCGAAAACACCAATCCTGAAACTGCAAGAAGGGCAAGGGCTCCACCGATAATGACGCCTCGCGCACGAAGCGAAAAGCTGAGCGCGGGAGCGTAGATTCGGCTGAAGAGGCTCATCACCGGGTTGTTGCTTTCCTTGGTGTCCCCCGACAGAAACATGCTCGCCAATACTGGAACCAGTGTCATCGTCAACAGGAGAGCACCTATGAGTGCGAACACGACCGTGAAGGCCATCGGCTTGAACATCTTGCCTTCGGTCCCTTCAAGGGCGAGAATCGGCAGGTAGACAACGGTGATGATGGTCACCGCGAATGCCGTTGGCTTGGCCACCTCTCGCGCAGATTCCCACACCGAATGCCTGACTTCCTTGCGCGTCAGAGTTATGCCCTTGTGTTCTCTCGCTTCCGCAAGTCGCCGGACGGCGTTTTCAATCATGACAACGGCTCCGTCCACAATTAAGCCGAAGTCGATGGCCCCTAAACTCATCAGGTTGCCAGAGATGCCAAAGCGGTTCATTCCGATGACGGCACAAAGCATCGCCAGCGGTATTGCCAGTGCCACGACGATGGCACCCCGAACGTTGCCCAGCAACAGGACGAGCACGATGATAACGAGAGCTGCGCCTTCCAGCAAGCTCTTGGCAACGGTGTGCAGAACGTCGTCGACAAGGTGTGACCGGTCGTAGGTCGTCGTGAGGGTGACGTCTCCGGGAAGTTGAGCCTTGATTTCTTGGATTCGGTCATCGACCGCCTTGGCAACTTCGCGGCCGTTTGCCCCCTTTAGCATCATCACGATGCCAAGCAGCGACTCCTTACCATCCTTAGTGGAGATTCCAGTCAGGGTCGGGATTCCCAATCTGACATCCGCAACATCACGAATGAGAACCGGAACCCCGCTCTCAGACTTCACGACGATGCGTTCGATGTCGCTCATCGTGGTCGCCATTCCGACGGAACGGATAAGCACCCTTTCGCCGTTTTGCTCCAAAACGCCACCCCCGGCGTTTTGGTTGTTCTTTTGAAGGGCGGTGACAACCTCGTCCACGGCGATGCCACGGGCCAGCAACGCACGGGGTCGAACGACGACCTGGTATTGCTTGACGCTACCGTCCGCCGAGTTGACTTCGGCTACACCCGCAACGGTCCGCAGCTGTGGCGATATGAACCAGTCTTGCAAGCTCCGAAGCTCCATCGGTGGTCGAGTCTTTGACTCAAGGACATACATGTAAATGTCGCCAAGGCCCGTGGAAACAGGCCCCATTTGTGGTGATTCGATTCCCGTGGGCAGCAGCTCTTTGACGTTGTTGAGCCGCTCGCTCACGAGTTGCCGGGCAAAGTAGGTGTCGACCTCATCCTTAAAGGTAACGGTGACTTGCGAAAGCCCGTATTGACTGAGGCTCCGAACCTGGGTCACACCGGGAATTCCTCCCATCGCCGTCTCGATGGGGAAGGTGACCAGCTTTTCCACCTCTTCCGGGCCCATCCCGCCCGTTTCGGTGTTGATGGCGACCTGATTGGTCGTGATGTC